>JBJMHU010000039.1:0-20535 GCA_045807225.1 Ornithinibacter sp.
GCCGTGCGCTTGGTGCGGCTGAAGATGATCGTCAGGCCGCGCTCGCGCGCCTGCAGCATGCGGGCCAGCATCTCGACCTTGTCCATCGCGTGGGCGCGGTAGACGAACTGCTCGACGGCCTTGACCGTGTGCGCGTTCTCCTGGTCGTCACCCATCGCGCGGATGTGCGTGGGCTGGCTCATGTAGCGGCGGGCCAGCGCGACGACCGCACCCGGCATCGTGGCCGAGAAGAGCATCGTCTGGCGCGAGGCCGGGGTGAGCGCCAGCAGGCGCTCGACGTCGGGCAGGAAGCCCAGGTCGAGCATCTCGTCGGCCTCGTCCAGCACGACGATGCGGGCGTGGCCGAGGTCGAGGTGGCCCTGCTTGGCGAGGTCGATGAGCCGCCCGGGGGTGCCGACGACGACCTCGACGCCGCGCTGCAGCGCCTCGACCTGCGGCTCGTAGGCCCGGCCGCCGTAGACGGTGAGCACCCGCACGCCGCGCTTCCGACCGGCCCGCTCGAGGTCACCGGCGACCTGCACCGCGAGCTCGCGGGTGGGCGCGACGGCCAGGGCCTGCGGCTTGCCGGCGAACGGCATCGTGGCGAAGCCGTCGTCCCTGGGGGAGGTGACCCGGTTCAGGATCGGGATGCCGAAGCCGAGGGTCTTGCCGGTGCCGGTCTTGGCCTGGCCGATGATGTCGTGGCCGGACAGCGCGACCGGCAGGGTCATCGCCTGGATCGGGAACGGGCTGGTGATCTTGTGCTCGGCCAGGGCGTCGATGATGTCGGGGTGGATCGGGAAGTCGGAGAACGACTCCACGGGCGGGGCCTCGACGACGGGCTCGGGCAGTTCGGTGGTGGCGTCGGTGACGTCGGTCATGGGTCTCTTCCGGTCGGCAGGCGCGCGTGCGCCGGCACAGGGGCTGTGGGCCGATCGGAGGTCTTCGGGGGGCGGGTGGCGCCGAGAACGCGGGGCGCTCGCCACGTCAAGGAACTGGGGTTGTCGTGCCGACCGGGCACCGTGGGACGCCGCCCACTCTACCGTTAGGCTCCGAACCCATGGAGCACACCTCGATCGAGGACCCCGCCTACCAGGCGGCGGTGGTGGACCTGCTGGGCGTCCTCGCCTACGGCGAGCTCACCGCGTTCATCCGGATGGCCGTCGACTCCGACCTCGCGCCCACGCTGCGCCTGAAGTCGGCGATGGCGGGCCTGGCCAACACCGAGTACGTCCAGTACTCCGTGCTGATCGAGCACATGCGGGCCCACGACATCGACCCGGATGCCGCGATGGCCCCGTTCGTCGTGCCGTTCGCCGCCTACCACGAGCGCACCCGGCCCCGGGGCTGGCTCGAGGGGCTGGTCAAGGCCTACGTCGGAGACGGCATCGCCAAGGACTTCTACCGGGAGATGTCGGTCTTCGTCGACGACGGCACCCGCGAGGTGATGGCCCGGGCGCTCGACGACGCCGGGGAGTCGGACTTCGTCGTCGGGGTGGTGCGCGACGCCCTCACCACCGACCGCACCGCCAGCGGACGGCTGGCCCTGTGGGGTCGGCGGCTGCTCGGCGAGGCCCTGTCGCAGGCGCAGGCCGTGGCCGTCGAGCGCGACGCCATGTCGGCCCTGCTGGTCGGCGGCGGGGTCGACCTCGCCGAGGTGGGCCAGATGTTCACCCGGCTCACCGACAACCACTCCACACGGATGGCGCGCCTGGGGCTGTCCGCCTGAGCTTCAGGACACCCGGCGCAGTCCGTCGGAGCCGAGGTCTCAGACCTGCTTGCGGCCGGTGATCGAGCCGTAGACCACGACGAGCACGGCCGCCGTGGCGATCGAGATCAACCAGCGGGTCCAGTCGATGCCGCGGGTCGCGCAGACGCCGATCTGGGCGGCCAGCCAGTAACCGATCAGGGCGCCCACGACGCCGAGGACGACGGTGATGAGCATGGAGATGTTCTGCCTGCCGGGCAGCACGAGCCGGGCGAGGGCGCCGATGACGGCACCGAAGATGATCGTGCCGATCCAGCCACCGACACCCGAGGGCGCGCACGAGGCAGCCATGGGAAGCAACTCGGTCATTGCCGACTCCGATCCGGCCCCGGTGGGCCCGCCAGACGCTCGTCACGCGCGCCGGTGCACGCGCGGCCCCGGGCCGCCCCGGGTGCGGCACCGACTGTAACGGCGTGCGAGCGAGAGGTGGGGGACGTCGAGGGTCAGGGGGTGAAGCCGACCCGGCCCTTCTCGGAGTCGCCGACCTGAACCCAGCCGATGACGCCGGCCGGCACGAAGACGGACCGGCCACGGTTGTCGGTGAGGCGCAGCACTCCACCGTCGGCGAGGGCGGCCTCGACGGCGGCGTTGACCTCCGCGGTGGCGGAGTCGGTCTCGACCGTCAGCTCGCGGGCGACGTTCTGGACGCCGATGGTGACCTCCACGGGTACACACCTTTCGATCATTGGGGACGCGGACCGGCCGCGTGTGTCGGGCTCAGGCTAACCCGCGCCCGGTGGGCGGCATTCCGGCATCCGCCACCAGCGAACACGGGCGCGCTCTCGCGGGGTCAGGCCTCGAGCTTCGGCAGGGACCCCAGCCCGCGCCAGGCGAGCGCGCTGATCATCGCGGCGGCCTCCCGCTCGGGCACGTCGCCGTCCTGCGCCAGCCAGTGCCGAGCGGCGACCTGAGCCATGCCCGCGAGCGCCGAGCCCAGCATGAGCGCGCGCTCGTCGTCGGCCCCGGTGTCCTCCGCGATCACCTCGGCGATCGCCTCGGCGCAGTTCATCTCGAGCGCGTCGAGGCGCGAGCGCACCTGGGGGACGCTGGTGAGGTCGCTCTCGAAGACCATCCGGAAGGCCGCGCCCTCGCTGGTGACGAACTCGAAGTAGGCGGCCACCGTGCGCTCCACGCGCACCTCGTTGTCGCCACCGACCTCCAGCGCCGCCCGCACGAGCGACTCCAGGGTGTCGCAGTGCTTGTCGAGCAGCGCGAGGTAGAGGTCCAGCTTGCCGGGGAAGTGCTGGTAGAGCACCGGCTTCGACACTCCCGCGCGGTCGGCGATCTCGTCCATGGCCGCCGCGTGGTAGCCCGACTGGACGAAGACGGCCTGCGCCGCGTCGAGCAGCTGCGCGCGTCGCTCGCTGCGCGGCATCCGCTGCCCGCGGGGGGTGATGTGCGTGCTGGTCATGCGTGTCCTTCGGCCGGGGTAGCCAGCATCCTACGGACGAGTAGCCTGCACGCCGCGAACTCGCCACGCACCGGTTGTTATCGTCGCGCCATGGCTCGACCCCCGCTGGTGCCGCCCGGCCCCGAGCTCACGCCTCAGGAGCGCACGCGGTACGCCCGCCACCTCCTGCTGCCGGACCTCGGCCCGCTCGGGCAACGCCGGCTGCGCGCGGCGCGGGTGCTGGTGGTCGGAGCCGGGGGGCTCGGGTCGCCGGCACTGCTCTACCTCGCGGCCGCCGGGGTGGGCACCATCGGCGTGGTCGACGACGACGTCGTCGACACCACCAACCTGCAACGCCAGGTGGTGCACGGGGTGGCCGACGTGGGGCGCCCGAAGACCGCCTCGGCCGCCGACGCGGTGCACGCCATCAGCCCGAGCACCCACGTCGCGCAGCACCCACAACGCCTCGACGAGGCGACCACGCTCGAGGTCGTCGCCGACTACGACCTGGTGCTCGACGGCGCGGACAACTTCCCCACCCGCTACCTCGTCGGCGACGCCTGCGCCCGGCTCGGGGTGCCGCACGTGTGGGGGTCGGTCTTCCGCTTCGACGGTCAGGTGTCGGTGTGGTGGGCCGGCGAGGGCCCGTGCTACGCGTGCGTCTTCCCCTCGCAGCCGCCGCCGGATGCCGTGCCGTCGTGCGCCGTCGGCGGCGTGCTCGGGGCCGTGTGCGCCAGTATCGGGTCGGTCATGGCGACCGAGGCGGTCAAGCTCGTGACCGGCACCGGGGAGCCGCTGGTGGGGCGGCTCCTGGTGCACGACGCGCTGCGCCAGACCTGGGACGCCCTGCCCGTCACCGCCGACCCCGGATGCCGGGTGTGCGGCTCGGGCGCGGACCTGACCCGCCCGCTCGGATGGGCCACCGGCATCCCGGCCGACCCGGCCGACGCCGCGGGTTCCGCGGGCAGCGGCAGCTCGACCGGCACCCGCCCGAGCATCGACGTGGTCGAGCTCAAGGCGCTGCTGGATGCCGGGGAGCTCGACGGCGGCGGGGCCGTGCTGGTCGACGTCCGCGAGGAGGGCGAACGCGCGGTCGTGGCGCTGCCCGGCGCGTGGGTGCCCGTGGCTGCGGTGCGGGCGGGGGCGCCGGTCCCGGGCCTGGCCCCCGGCGCCCGCGCCTACGTCTACTGCAAGTCGGGCGGCCGCTCGGCCGAGGCGGTGGACCTCCTGCGCACGCGGGGCGTCGACGCGGTGGACGTGGAGGGCGGCATCCTGGCCTGGGTCGCCCGGGTCGACCCGAGCCTGCCGACCTACTGACTCAGCGGCGGCACGCGAAGACGGTCGAGTGCACCGAGGTGGTGTGCGTGTCGACCCGGGCGAAGCCTGCCCGGTGCATCAGGTCCGCAGCAGCCTGCTGTCCCCACATCGCCCCGAGCCCCTCACCGCCGGCGTACTGGCTCACCGGGATGCACCGCGAGAAGCTCGGGCTGTACTGCCACCCCATCGGCCCGTGCCGGTCGACCTCGAAGTCTCCGGTGGCCTCGGCCTCGGTGACGAGGAGGACCCCGTCGGGTGACAGCGCGCGCCGCACCGCCACCAGCGCGCCGAGCGGGTCGGGAAGGTCGTGGACGACGTCCATGGCGAGGACGACGTCGGCCGAGCCCGGGGCGACGTCCATCACGTCGCGCACCTCGACGACCACCCGGTCCCCGAACCGGCGCAGCCGGCGGCCGGCCATCACCAGCGCCAGCTCGTCGAGGTCCACCCCGGTGAAGGTGGGCGCCGGGAACGCGTCGGCCAGCGTCTCGAGGGCCCATCCGGCGCCACAGCCGACCTCGAGCACGCGGCAGCCCTGCTCGAGGCGCTCGACCAGGCCGTCGACCGGCGTGAGCAGGTCGGGGACCAGGTGCGGCGCGGTGTCCATCGTGGAGAACAGGTTCTGCATCCGGGTGGGTGCCGACCCGTAGACCTCGGGGGCCACGCCGCCGCCGGTGCGGACGGCCGTGCTGAGGGCGTCGACGAGGGCCGGCAGCCGGTCCAGTGCCTCCGACACGATCCCGACCGGCGAGTCGACCTCGGGGACCCGGTGCAGCTGGTTCAGGCCCGCGCGCGCGGTGAAGGTCCCGTCGCGGACGTCGCTCAGCCCGCCCACCGTCATGACCCGCAGCCACTCCAGCGTGAGTCGCGCGTCGGTTCCGGCGCGGTCGGCGATCTCCTCGGCGGTGCCCGGGCCGGCGCAGAGTGCGGCGAGCAGCCCGCTGCGCTCTCCCACGACGAGCCGTTGCACGAGCTGCCACCCCTGGTAGGCGGCACCGAAGGCGTCCCAGGCGCTCGGTGGTGCCACGTCGTCGGCCATGCCGCCCCCTCTCGGCCGTGTGGGACGAGTCTGGAGGTGCTCCTGCGCGCCGGTCAACCGCCCAGGGTCGGGCGGCGAGTGTCGGAGCGGCATGGTGGAATCCCGGGGTGCTCGTCCTTCGTCGTCCCGCTCCCGTCGCGCCGCACGTTCCGGTGCTCGACGCCAGCCAGCGCGCGGTCGTGGAGCACCGCGGCCGGGTGCTGCGGGTGCTGGGCACACCGGGCACGGGCCTGTCGACCGTGGCCGTCGAGGTCGTCGCCCAGCGGGTCGAGGCCGGAGAGGCCACCGCCGACGGCTGCCTCCTGCTCGCACCCACCCGGCTCGCCGCGGCCCGCCTGCGCGACGCGGTCACCGCCCGGCTCGGCGGCACCACCACCACGCCGCTGGCCCGCACCCACCAGTCGCTCGGCTTCGGCATCCTGCGCGAGGCGGCGGCGCTGGCCGGCGACCCCCCGCCGCGGCTGCTCAGCGGCCCCGAGCAGGACGTCATCCTCGGTGAGCTGCTCGCCGGCCACGCGGCGGGGGAGTCCTCGGCGCCCCGGTGGCCGCCGTCGCTGCACCTCGCCCTGCCCACCCGCACGTTCCGCGGCGAGCTGCGCGACCTGCTGATGCGCGCGGTCGAGCTGGGCCTGGACCCCGAGGACCTCGCCCGGCTCGGTCACACCACCGACCGCCCCGAGTGGGTCGCGGCCGCCCACGTGCTGCGCGAGTACGACGAGGTCACTGCCCTGTCGGCCCCCGGGGCCTTCGACCCGGCCTGGATCCTCGGCGCGGCTGCCGACCACCTCGAGACCGACCTGGACGCGCTCGACCGGCTGCGGTCCGGGCTGCGGCTCGTCGTCGTCGACGACGCGCACGAGCTCACCCCGGCCGCGCTGCGGCTGCTCCGGGTCGTCGTGGCCGCGGGCGGCATCGAGCTCGTGCTGCTCGGCGACCCCGACGCCGCCACCCAGACCTTCCGCGGCGCCGACCCACGCCTGTTCGTCTCGGCGTGGCCGGACGCCCCCACCCGGGTGCTGTCCACGTCCTACCGGTGCGGCGGCGAGGTGCTGGGTGCCGCCGCGCGGGTGGCCGCGCACATCGGTGTCGTCGGGAGCGCCTCCCACCGACGAGTCGTGGGGGCCGGTCCCCACGCGCAGGTCGAGGCGCACCTGCTGCGCACGGCGGCCCAGGAGGCCGGCTACGTCGCCGGCCGGCTGCGGGCCGCCCACCTGCTCGACGGCGTTCCCTGGTCGCGGATGGCGGTCGTGGTGCGCGGCGGTGGCCGCACGGCCACGCTGCGACGGGTGCTGCGCAGCGCCGGGGTGCCGGTCGACACCGCCACCGCCGACCTCCCGGTGCGCGACGAGGCAGCCGTGCGCCCCTTCCTGACCCTGTTGCGCTGCGCCCTCGACGTCGTCGCCGGCGCCGAGCAGCTCGACCCCGCCGACGTGGTCGACGTGCTCACCTCACCGGTCGGCGGTGCGGATGCCGTGCAGCTGCGCCGGCTGCGTCGCTCACTGCGGCGCCTCGAGCTCGACGACGGGGGAGGGCGCCCCAGCGACCTGCTGCTCGCCGAGGTCGTGCTCAACCCGTTCCCCCTCGGTCGCATCGGGCCGGAGGCGGCATCCGCCCGCCGTGCCCACCGGGTGCTCGCCGCGGCGGTCGACGCCCTGCGCGACGGCGAGGGGGTCGAGGTCGTGATCTGGCGGATGTGGAGCGCCAGCGGCCTGGCCGGCCCGTGGCGGGACGCGGCCCTGGGTGGCGGGCCGGCCGGTGGGCGCGCCGACCGCGACCTCGATGCCGTGCTGGGGCTGTTCGACGCCGCCGCGCGCTTCGTCGACCGGCTGCCGGGCGCCTCACCCCGCGACTTCCTCGACCACGTGGCGGGCCAGGACGTCGCTGGTGACACCCTCGTCGCGCGCGCGCCGGCAGGTGAGTCGGTCGCCTTGGTGACGCCCGCGGCATCCGCCGGGCTCGAGTGGGACCTCGTCGTGGTGGCGGGCGTGCAGGAGGGGGTCTGGCCCGACCTGCGGCTCCGGGGCTCGCTGCTCGGCTCGACCGACCTCGTCGACCTGGTCACGGGGCGCGCAGGCGACCCCCGAGCGGCGCGGGCGCAGGTGCGCCACGACGAGACCCGGCTCTTCCACGTCGCGGTCACCCGGGCCCGCCGGCTGCTGCTCGTCACCGCCGTCCGCAGCGACGACGAGCAGCCCTCGCCGTTCCTCGACGTCGTCGACCCGCTGCCGCAGCCCCGGGCCTTCACCGACGTCGCCCGCCCGCTCACGTTGCCCGGTCTGGTCGCCGAGCTGCGCCGTGAGGTCGCCGGGCCTGACGCCGCCACCCGCGGTGCGGCGGTCACCGCACTGGCCACCCTTGCCGCGCACCGGGTTCCGGGCGCCGACCCAGCCCAGTGGTGGGCCCTTCGCGACGTCAGCGACGACCGGCCACGGCGTGCTCCCGGGGTGTCCGTGTCGGTCTCGCCGTCGACGATCGACCACTTCGGCAAGTGCCGCCTCCAGTGGGTGCTGCGGGCCGCCGGCGGTGACGGGCCCTCGATGGGAGCCCAGGACATCGGCACGCTGGTGCACGAGGTCGCCCACGACCTCGGCGACACCGACGCGGCCACGTATGCCGCGGCGCTCGAGTCGCGCTGGGGACGCCTGGGCCTCGCCCCGGGCTGGCTCAGCCGACGCGACCTGGGCCGGGCGCAGGCGATGACGACCCGGCTCGCCCGCTACGTCAGCGAGTCCGCGGCAGCGGGGTGGCGCAGGGCCGCCTCCGAGGAGCGCATCCGGGTGGCGCTGGGCCGCGCCGTCGTCACCGGTCAGGTCGACCGCGTCGAGGTCGATGCCGACGGCCGGGTGCGGGTCGTCGACCTCAAGACGGGGGCCAGCAAGCCCACCATCGACGAGGTGCGGCGGCACGGCCAGCTCGGCGCCTACCAGCTCGCCGTAGGAGAGGGCGCCTTCACGCAGTACGGCCACCGCTCCGGCGGGGCGGCACTGCTCCAGCTCGGCCGCGCCGCAGCGGCGAAGAGCACGAGCCTGCAGCTGCAGGCGCCGCTGGAGACCGACGACGAGCCGGCCTGGGCGCGCGGCCTGGTCGACGAGGTCGCCGAGGGCATGGCCGGCACGGTCTTCTCGGCAACCCCGGGCGCGCAGTGCGGCACCTGCCAGGTGAAGGACTCCTGCCCGGCCTTCGCGGAGGGGAGGCGCCTGTGAGCGCCAACGGCACGGCATCCGGCACGCTGGCCCGCGACGCCGCGCCCGTGGGCCTGCGCTGGGGGGCGGTCGAGCTCGCGCGTGCGCTCGGGCAGTCGCACGCGCCGACACCCGAGCAGGTGGCGGTCATCGAGGCGCCGTTGCGCCCCCTGCTCGTCGTCGCCGGCGCCGGGTCCGGCAAGACCGAGACGATGGCCGCCCGGGTGGTCTGGCTCGTCGCCAACGAGCTGGTGCGCCCCGACGAGGTGCTCGGGCTCACCTTCACCCGCAAGGCCGCCGGCGAGCTGTCCGAGCGGCTCACGACCCGGCTGGCCACCCTGCGCGAGGCGGGCCTGTGGGCCCCGACCAGCGACGACGGTGCCGCCGTGCTCGACGACGTGCCCACGGTGTCGACCTACCACGCGTATGCCGGCCGGATCGTGCGCGAGCACGGCGTGCGGCTCGGGGTCGAGGCCGAGAGCAGGCTGCTCAGCGAGGCCGCTGCGTGGCAGGTCGCCCACGAGGCGGTGGCGTCGTGGGACGGCCCGATGGAGGGGGTGGAGAAGGCCGAGTCGACGGTGACGACCGCCGTGGTCGACCTCGCCGGCGAGATGGCCGAGCACCTCGTCGGGGTGGATGCCGTGGCCCGGCACCTCGACGCGGTGGTGGCCGCACTCGAGGCGGTGCCGAGCGGGGTCACGAAGCGGCGCGCCTTCCCCTCCGAGGTGCGCGACGCGATCACGGTGCTGCGCGAGCGGCGGGCGGTGCTTCCGCTGGTCGAGCGCTACCACGAGCTCAAGCGCAGCCGCGACGCCATGGACTTCGCCGACCAGGTGGCCCTGGCCGCGCGCATCGCCACCACCGTGCCGCAGGTGGGGGTGGCCGAGCGTGCCCGGTTCCGGGCCGTGCTGCTCGACGAGTTCCAGGACACCTCCGAGGCCCAGCTGCAGCTGCTGCGCTCGCTGTTCGTGGCGCCGGGGGCGCCGGTGCCGGTCACGGCCGTCGGCGACCCGCACCAGTCGATCTACGGCTGGCGCGGGGCCAGCTCGACCACCCTGCACCGCTTCCGCGAGGACTTCGTCGACCCCGACCCGGCCCTGGTCCTGCCCCTCTCGACGAGCTGGCGCAACGACCGGGCGGTGCTCGACGTCGCCAACCTGGTGGCGGAGCCCCTGACCCGGTCCACCCGGGTGCCGGTGGCCTCGCTGGCGGCACGGGCCGAGGCGGGGCGCGGCCACGTCGCGACGGCGCGCCTGTCGACGATGGAGGAGGAGGCCGCGCACGTGGCCGACTGGGTGCAGCACCGCCGCTCCCGGCCGGGTCGACGCACCGCAGCGGTGTTGTGCCGCAAGCGTTCACAGTTCGACCCGGTGGTCGAGGCACTCGAGGCGCGCGGCATCCCCTACGAGGTCGTCGGCCTCGGCGGGCTGCTGCACACACCCGAGGTGGCCGACCTCGTCGCCCTGCTGTGGGTCGTGCAGGACCCCACCCGGGGCGACCGGCTGATGCGCCTGCTCACCGGGCCGTCGTGCCGGCTCGGTGCCGCCGACCTCGACGGCCTCGGGGCATGGGCGCGGGCGCGTCAGCGCACCGGCCACCGGCGGGGCGCCGACCTCGCACCCGACGCGAGCGACCGCTCGAGCATCGTCGAGGCGCTCGACGACCTCCCGCCGGCGACCTGGGTCGGTGACGAGGGACAGACGATCGGACCGGTGGCGCGCGAGCGCCTCGTCGGGCTCGGCGAGGCCGTGCGCCGGCTGCGCTCGCTCACCGGCCTGGGCCTGGCCGAGCTGGCCGCCGAGGCGGAGGTCGCGCTGGGCCTCGACATCGAGGTGCTGTCCCGACCCGGCTGGACCCCCGGTGCGGCCCGCGCCCACCTCGACGCCTTCGCCGACGTGGCGGCCACCTTCGCCGCGTCCGCCGACGGCGCGTCGCTCGGTGGCTTCCTCGCCTGGCTCGATGCCGCGGTCGACGAGGAGCGCGGGCTCGACCTCGGCTGGATCGAGGCCCGCACCGACGCCGTGCAGGTGATGACCGTGCACGCGGCCAAGGGGCTGGAGTGGGACGTCGTGGCCGTGCCGGGGCTGGTCGAGGGCGCCTTCCCGGCCCACTCCGGAACCCGCACCTCGCTGCGCGACGGCGGGTGGGCGCACGCCGCCCCGACCGACAAGGGCTGGCTGGCCGGGCTGGCCACCCTGCCCTACGACCTGCGCGGCGACTCGGAGGGCCTGCCGCGCTTCGCGTGGACGAGTTCCACCGGCTGGGACGACCTGGCCACCGAGCACCAGCGGTTCCGGGAGGCCGTCGCCGCCCACGGCATCGTCGAGGAGCGCCGGCTGGCCTACGTCGCGGTCACCCGGGCGCGCACCGACCTGCTGCTCACGGCCCACGTCTGGGGCACCGCGAGCAGCCCGCGCATCACCTCGCGCTTCCTCGACGAGGTGCAGGAGTCCGGGCTGGTCGCGGCCCGGGGGCCGTGGGTCGAGCTCCCACCGCTCGACGACCCCAAGCCACAGAACCCCCGCACCGCCGAGGAGGTGAGCGTCGCCTGGCCGACGCTCGACCACCGTGAGCGGCGGGCCGCCCTGCTCGGCCCGGCCCGGGCGGTGTCACAGGCGGTGGCGGGCGCCGCGGCGGATGCCGTGGCCACCGGTTCGCCGTCACCCGCCGGGGGCACCGGTCCGTGGGACGCCGAGATCCGGATGCTGCTCGACGAGCGGGCCCGGCGCCGCAGCGGGGCCCCGGTCGACGTCGACCTTCCGGCGCACCTGTCGACCTCGGCGCTGGTCGCGCTGGCCGAGGATGCGGAGCGGTTCACGCTCGACCTGCGCCGGCCGATGCCCACCCCACCGGCGCTGGCCGCCCGGCGGGGCACTGCCTTCCACGCCTGGGTCGAGGAGCACTACTCGCGGGCGGCGTTCGTCGACGTCGACGACCTGCCCGGGTCGGCGGACGACGGGGCCACCGACACCGACCTGCGCACCCTGCAGGAACGCTTCCTGGCCAGCGAGTGGGCCGACCGGGCGCCCGTCGAGGTCGAGACCAGCGTCGAGACCGTCGTCGACGGCATCGCGGTGCGGGGGCGGATCGACGCCGTCTTCGAGGAGGTCGGCCCTGATGGCGAGCGTGGCTGGGTGGTGGTCGACTGGAAGACCGGCGCTCCTGCCACCGGGGCACGGGCGGCGGCGCGGACCCTGCAGCTGGCGGCCTACCGCCTGGCGTGGGCGCGGGTGCGGGGGGTGCCCGAGGATCGGGTGCGGGGAGCGTTCTTCCACGCCGCCACGGGAGAGACGGTCTGGCCGGCCCTGCCCGGTGCCGACGAGATCACTCGGGTGCTGCGGGCCGCTCGGCCGACCTGAGGTCGAGCTCGGTCGTCACCTGGTCCGCCTCGTCCGGCGCCGTGCCCTCGGCGGTGTCATCGGGCGTGTCCTCGGCCCTGCTGCCGGTCGCCGGTTGCTCGCCGTGCTCGTCGGACGGGCGCTCCCCGGCATCCGCCTCGTCGGCTGCGTTCCCGGCATCCGCCTCGTCCGACGGGCGCTCCCCGGCATCCGCCCCGTCGGCTGGGTCACGGGCCACCGGCGCATCGGTCGGGCCGCCGGCATCCGGCTCGTCCCCCTCGTCGGCACTCGGCTCGTCCGCCCCGACTCCGGGCAGGTCCTCGTCGTCGTCGTCGACGACCAGGGCGGGCGGGCGGGTCGTGGGGCGCCGCACCCCGACCGGGGCGAGCGAGGTGCGGCGGTAGTCGTCGGGCTCCTCGCTCGCGTGCACCGCATCGTCGAGCCGGCGCAGCTGGGTGGTCAGCACCTCGACGGCGGCGGCATCGTTGCGGGCGAGCGCCACCATCATCGTGCCCAGCAGCCCGAGCTCGGCCACCAGGCGGGCGCGCACCAGCAGGTTGGGGTCGGGCCGCTCCACCCGGGTGTGCGAGTAGGCCTCCAGCACGGTCTCGACCGCCTCCGGGCGGGCATCGGCCACGAGTGCGGCGAAGTCGTCGGCGGGGTCGGCGACCTTGGCGTCCTCCCAGCCGGTCACCGCCCGGATCTTCCCGGTCGAGGCGTCGGCGTCGTCGGTGAACACCGCGAGCACCTGGTCACCGGTGAGGTCGCCGTGGGTGGCGGTGGGGGCGAACCGCCACAGGCTGACGTCCTCCAACGCTGTCTCCCAGCGGGTGAGCAGGGTGGTCGGCACCCGGCCGGTCTCCGCAGCCCGGTCGAGGTCGGCGAGGCGGCGGCTGCGGTAGGCGTCGGCGTCGTAGCTCGGCAGTCCGGCCTCGTCGTAGAGGGCCGGGTCGGTGTTGTGCAGCGCCGCGATGGCGCGGCCCAGCTCGGCCGCGATGCCGGGGCCGGGCGGCAGCTCGGCGAAGTCGAGGTTGTGCCCGGGCAGGTACGGGTAGACCGCTGCGCGGCCTCCCGCACTGAGTGCCACGAAACCCTTGGGGGCGGGCACCGCGAACGGCAGCCGCCGCCCGAGCAGCCCGAGCAGCGCGACCGTGCGGTCCATCTCGGCGCCGGCGACGTCACTGCGTGGGGCGCGCACCACCCACCGCCGGTGCTCGGCGTCCTGCACGAAGGCCACGTCGAAGCTCTGCTCCGGCGTGCTCGGCAGGGCTTCGACGCTCACCGGGTCGAGCCCGGGCACGGCGGCGCTCGCCAGCGCGGCGAGGAAGGCGGGGCTGCGGTCCACGGCCCAACGGTATGCCGTGTGCGCCCGATCGGTGGGGAGGCCGCCCGCGGTGTGGCCCCTAGGCTGTGCCGCGTGCCTGCCGCCGACGTGACCCTTCCTGGGCTGGCCCTGAGCACCTCGGTGCTCGACCGGCGCGGTGACCTGCGCGCCGACCCCGAGCTGCTGGCCCGGCTGCTGGCCGACGGCCGCACCCGCGTGCTGCGCCTCGTGGGCGACCGGGTCGCCGTGCAGCGGGGCGGCGGGGGCCTGGTCGCGCTCCTCACCCCGCCCGAGCCCGCGGATGCCGGCCGGCTGGCCCTCTACCTCGGGGAGGTGGGCGGCACGGCCCACGTCGGCGTGGTCGCCGACGACCTCACGGATGCCGTCGAGGCCGCCGTCGACGCCCACTCGACGGACCAGGCGGGTGCCCGGCCCGTCTGGCGCACCCTGCGGCAGGCCGGTGCCGACCTCGACGACCTGAGTGCCTCGGCGTTCGCGACGACCCTCGCCCTGGCCAACTGGCACCGCACCCACGGGCACTGCCCGCGGTGCGGGGCGGCGACCGCCCCGGTGCTGGCGGGCTGGATCCGCCGATGCCCGGCCGACGCCAGCGAGCACTACCCGCGAACCGACATGGCCGTGATCATGGCGGTCGTCGACGCCGACGACCGCATCCTGCTGGCCCGCGGCAAGGGTTTCCGCGGGAACGGGATGTCGGTGCTCGCCGGCTTCGTGGAGCCGGGCGAGAGCCTCGCGGCCGCGGTCGCCCGCGAGGTGGCCGAGGAGGTCGGCATCGAGGTCACCGACGTCACCTACCTGGGTGACCAGCCGTGGCCGTTCCCGTCGTCCCTCATGCTCGGCTTCACGGCCCGGGCGCTGGGCACCGACCTGCGGCTCCAGGCGGAGGAGATCGAGGCGGCCCGGTGGTTCACCCGTGCCGAGCTCGTGGCGGCGATCGCCGACGGGTCGGTCGTGGTGTCGGGGCGCATCTCGATCTCCCGGCGGATCATCGAGCACTGGTTCGGCGGCGCGCTGGACGCCCCCGAGCTCCCCCTGCGCTGACCACGCTCGGCGGGCACCGGCGCGGAGGTCAGGAGGTCACGAGAGCCGGTCGCGCACCTCGGCGATCGAGGGGTTGGTGGCCGCGGAACCGTCGGGGAACAGCAGCGTGGGCACCGTCTGGTTCCCGCCGTTGACCGACATCACGAACTCCGCCGTCCCGGGCTCGCGCTCGATGTCGACCTCGGTGAAACCGATGCCCTCGCGCTCCATCTGTGACTTGAGCCGGCGGCAGTAGCCGCACCAGGTCGTCGTGAACATCGTGACGGTGCCGGGCTCGGGCAGCGTCTGGCCGGTGGTCTCGGCGGCGGGCATCGGGGACTCCTGATTCGTCGGGGACTCGTGCGGGTGAACGCGCGGCCCCCGGAGTTGCTTCCCGCGAGCCGGCTCGGCCAGAAGATGGCGGGACAGCGCCCGTCCACAGGCCGGCCGGCGACGTGGGGCCGCGTCACCGCCGACACCTAGGATCATCGCGATGACCATCCTGCCCGTGCACCCAGGAGCCGACGCGGTGCTCGACGCCCTCGACCCCGAGCAGCGGGAGGTCGCGGCCCACCCCAGCGGCCCGATGTGCGTGCTGGCCGGCGCGGGCACCGGCAAGACCCGGGCCATCACCCACCGCATCGCCTACGGGGTGCTCTCCGGGGTCTACCAGCCGCAACGGGTGCTCGCTGTCACCTTCACCGCCCGGGCCGCGGGCGAGATGCGCACCCGGCTGCGCGACCTGGGCGTCGGCGGGGTGCAGGCGCGCACCTTCCACGCCGCCTCGCTGCGCCAGCTGCACTACTTCTGGCCCCAGGCCATCGGCGGCGCGTCGCCCGAGGTGATGCCGCACAAGGCCAGCGCGGTCGCGGAGGCCGGTGGCCGGTTGCGCCTGCGCCTCGACAGCGCGGCCATCCGCGACCTCGCCTCCGAGATCGAGTGGTCGAAGGTCTCGCTGCTCACGCCCGAGTCGTATGCCGCGGCGGCCACCGCCCAGCGCCGCGAGCCGCCCGCGGGCCTCGACGCCACGGCCATGGCCCGGCTGGTCGCCGCCTACGAGGAGGTCAAGACCGAGCGTGGCGTCATCGACTTCGAGGACGTGCTGCTGCTCATGGTCGGCATCCTGCGCGAGCACGAGGAGGTGGCCCGGGCGGTGCGCGGCCAGTACCGGCACTTCGTCGTCGACGAGTACCAGGACGTGAACGTCCTGCAGCAGCGGCTGCTCGACCTCTGGCGCGGCGACCGGGACGACGTGTGCGTCGTCGGCGACCCCAGCCAGACGATCTACTCCTTCACCGGGGCGTCGCCGGCGCACCTGCTCGGGTTCGCCCGCCGGCACCCCGGCGCCCAGGTGGTCAAGCTGGTGCGCAACTACCGGTCGACGCCGCAGGTCGTGGGCCTGGCCAACCTCGTGCTGCGCGGCCCAGGCGGCCAGCGCCGCTCGGGGTCGGTCGAGCTGCGCGCCCAGCGGCCCGACGGCCCGAGCCCCGAGCTGCTCGTCGCCGACAACGACCCTGACGAGGCGGCCACCGTCGCCACCCGCGTCGCCGCCCTCGTCGAGGCCGGGCACCCGCCCGCGGAGATCGCGGTGCTGTTCCGCACCAACGGCCAGAGCGAGTCCTTCGAGTCGGCCCTGGCCGAGCGCCGGATCCCCTACCTCGTGCGCGGCGGTGAGCGGTTCTTCTCGCGCAAGGAGGTCCGAGACGCCATCGTGCTGATGAGGGGTGCGGCCCGTTCCGACGACGGGTCGGTGCCGCTGCCCGACCTCGCCCGTGACGTGCTGCTCGGCGCCGGCTGGAGCCGCCAGGCACCCACCAGCGGGGGTGCCGCCCGCGAGCGGTGGGAGTCGCTGAGCGCGCTCGCGTCACTGGCCGACGACCTGCACGCCCTCGACCCCGACGCGCGGCTGCCCGCCCTGGTCCGCGAGCTGGAGGAGCGCACCTCGGCCCAGCACGCCCCCACGGTCAACGGCGTCACCCTGGCGTCCTTCCACGCGGCCAAGGGCCTGGAGTGGGACACCGTCTTCCTCGTGGGCTGCTCCGACGGCCTGCTGCCCATCACGATGGCCGACACCCCCCAGGCCATCGAGGAGGAGCGCCGGCTGCTCTACGTCGGGGTCACCCGGGCGCGCGAGCGCCTGGTGATGTCGTATGCCGTGGCCCGCACTCCCGGTGCACGCGCCACCAGGCGCCCGTCGCGGTTCCTCGACGGCACCGCCGCCGTGCTGGGCGAGGCCGCTCGCTCGCAGCCCAAGCGCAGCCGGAAGGTCGGTGGCGGCAGGGCGACCACTCCCGTGCGCACCACGTGCCGTTCGTGCGGCGCCGACCTCGGCACGGCCAGGGAACGCACCATCGGCCGCTGTTCCGCCTGCCCGCCCACGATGGACGAGCGGCTCTTCGAGGCCCTGCGGGAGTGGCGGCTCGAGCAGGCGCGAGCGGCAGACGTGCCGGCCTTCGTCGTCTTCACCGACGCCACCCTCACGGCGATCGCCGAGCGTGTGCCCCTCGACGTCGGCGCACTGGCCCGGATCAACGGCGTGGGGCCGGCGAAGCTCGAGCGCTACGGCAGCGACGTCCTGGAGCTGATCCAGAACTTTTCTTCGGTGCAATGAACTTGTGTCGCAAGGCAATTCGCGGAAGCGTCGAACCCGTCCACAAATCAAGCGATTAATTCCGTTGCCGCGCGTGCGCAGGCTCCCCTAACCTGAACGAACAACACCACGTGTGGCCCGCTCGGGTCCGCGGCAGCAGCGAGAAGCAGTGAGGAGGGTTGGCCCCATGGAGACGACGATGAAGCAGGCGATGGCGATGAGCACTGCCGGCGAGATCTGCACGCGTCCCTGGCGCGGCGCCAACACCGCTCACGCAGGCACCTTCCGCTCCGTGCAGGGGCGCACTGTGTCCTTCGCCGGTGACAGCAACGGTCGCGACCTCCTCGTCGCCGACGTGCCCACCACCGTCGTCGACGCCATCGCCCCGCTCACGGGAGTCGTGTATCCACACCTCGAGGCACCACCTGTCTGACAGCTCGACAGGTCACCTCGAGGCCGCGGATCCCGACACCGGGATCCGCGGCCTTTCTCGTACCCGCCGCCAGACCACCAGACCCGAACCACACCACCGAGGCCACCGAGATGACGACCACCACCCAGCGGTCCCACACCGACCGCCCACCGAGTACCACGCGCCACACCCGGCGCACCGAGATGACCGAGCGCCCCACCGGGCGCGCCGAGCAAGGAGGTGACAACCCGATGCAGCTGACCGAGCTCCTCGACCTGCACGAGGCGTCCGTGACGACCGGCGAGGGCATTCCCTGCCGGGAGAACGACGCCGAGCTGTGGTTCGCCGACACCCCCCATGGTGTCGAGTTCGCCAAGGCCCTCTGTGGCACGTGCCCGGCACGTGTCCAGTGCCTCTCGGGTGCCCTCCACCGGCGCGAGCCGTGGGGCGTCTGGGGCGGCGAGCTCTTCGTCCAGGGCGAGATCGTCGCCCGCAAGCGCCCCCGTGGCCGGCCCCGCAAGACCGAGGTCGCCGCGTAGGCACACCACCGAACACCACCAGACCACGTACGGAGAGCACCATGTACACGAAACGGATGCACGAGATCCGCCGCACCATGCACCAGCGACGCGTCCACGAGATGCAGCGCAAGGTGCAGGCGCAGGATCAGCGCGAGCAGATCCGGGCCAGTGTCCACGCCATCGTGCGATGAGACCCGCGCCTGACCAGCGCACCGCCCCCGACCCGGCGTCGGGGGCGGTGTCGTCTCCCCGGCCGGTGGGGCCGCCCCCGCTGCGCGAGCGCGACGTCTGGCGTGCCGTCGCGGCGAGCCTGCTGGCTACCCTGAGGCCATGGTCACGCTGACGATCGCCCGGGACCGCGCCGCCGACCGAGTCCTGTCGGAGGATGGGGGTTCGGGGAGCACCCAGTGGACCGGGCGGCACGGCAAGAACGGCACCCAGCCGGTGCGGCCTTCGGCAGGCCGATCGTTGTAGGGTGTCCACGACTTCGAGGACAAGGGGCAGTCAGATCCACGTCACAGTGGTGGTCGCGGCGTACAACTCTGGCATCGCCGTCATGGACCTCATTCGAAGCCTGGACCGCCAGTCGATGCCCGGCAGGGACTTCGAGCTCATCGTCGTCGACGACGGCTCGACGGACGACACGCTTGAGCGGCTCCGGGCCGCCGCTGTCGACCGGCCCAACATGCACGTCGAGTCCATTCCCAACTCCGGTTGGCCGGGGCGCCCACGCAATGTCGGCCTGGCGCGCGCCCGCGGCGATTACGTGTTCTTTGCCGACCACGACGACGAGTTCTTCCCGCAGGCGCTGCAACGCATGCACGCCATGGCGACCGCGGACGAGGCGGACGTGGTGTACGGCAAGGTGGTCCGGGTCGGCGCCAGGACCCCGTACTGGGAACTGGCCCACGCCGACCTGCACGGTGCCGACATCGTGGACGACCGCCTGCTGGTGTCCCGATCCACCCACAAGCTGTACCGGCGTGAGTACCTGTCCCAGCACGGGATCCGATTCCTCGAGGGTCGAGTCCGACTGGAGGACCACCACTTCATGGGCCAGGTGTTGGCGCACGAGCCCGTGGTGAGCGTGCTCGCCAGCTACCCGTGCTACCGCTGGATCCACCGCAACGACGGGACCAACTCCTCTGCGTCTGCCGTCGACCTCGAGTCGTACTTCGACTACTTCGTGCAGTCCGTCGAGCTCCTTCAGCGCCCCGAGGTCGAACCGCGGGTGCGCGAGGCCATCGCTGCGGTGTCAGCCGACCGGATGTTCATGGCGATCAGGCCGAAGTCCTGGTTTGCAAAGGACCCGGCCGAGCGGCGACGAGTGATGGGCATCATCAAGGGGTTTCTCGAGCGCTGCGTGCCCGAGTCGGCCGACCACTCGCTGGGACCGCTGAAGCGCCAAGCAATCTCAGCCTTGCGTGCGAGCGACCTGGACCAGCTGGACCGAGTGCAGAGAGCCCGGAGCAGCTCGGTGCATCAGCTTGCGCTGGAGGAGCTGCGTTGGGACCGGGGCCGCCTGGTCCTGCGGGTCAGTGCGACGCTGTGCGACAAGTCAGGTGAGCAGGTCAGGATCACCGAGCGTGACGGCATGCCGGAACTGCTACCGGGTGGGCTGACCGCTGCGATGGAGGCCCAGACCGGGATGCCAGCCCCGCCGAGGTTGACGTGGGACGATCTCGGAAGGCTCGAGATCACCGTCCGTCACCGGGAAACCGGCATCGAATGGCCCGTGCGGTTCACGTCCGAGCTGCGCCGCCCGGCTGCGGACGGCGGCCCCCTCACCGCCGTGTGTGAGGCAGAGGTGGACCCGGCCGACGGGGTCTTCGGTCAGGCGCTCGAACCTGGCCTGTGGAGTGTCACGTCCCGCTCGCTGTTTCTGGGCGAGTGGCGTGTCAGTGCGATACGCGTTCCCAAGGCTGCTCACCTCCCCCTCGAGCGGGTGCCGGTCGCTGACCACGAGGCCTTGGTCCACCGTGGCAGCCAGGGGCACCTGGTCCTGCGGGTCGCAGAGCCCGGCAAGCCGGTCCTCGCGGAGGACTCCGGCCCTCTCACCTGGCTGAGTCGAGCAAGCTGGTCCGGTCGCGAGTTGAAGGTGGAGGTGGGCATCGCCGACGAGGCGGGCGCGGCTACTGCGCTGGTCGTCCGTCACCGCACGACGAAGGAGATCGTGGCTGAGGCCCGGCTCTCGCAGGGGGAGGCGCGGGTGGTGTTGCCGCCGGGCCTGCTCGACGTGCTGCTCGACCTGTACGTTCGCACTGAGTCGAAGTCCGGTGCCGAGAAGGAGCACCGAGTCGCCTTCGCGCAGGTGCAACTCGGTCCGCAGAGACAGCTTGAGCTGTATTCCACCTCCTTCGGCAACGCGTCCATTCGGGCACGGCGAAAGCGGCGTCCGCACGCATGGCTCGCGCGCAGGTTGCGGGCCATGACGGCGCACTAGGTTTTCGGTGCCGAGTCACCTACCCATGGGGAGAGGTCGGCGCCTCTGCACCGGTCGAGAGTTCGAGCCGTCGCTGGGTCGGGGTCCGCGACTCCGTGCCGGCGCCGAGCCACCGCCGACCTGGATGGCCACGGTCGACATCGCAGCTCCTCGGCTCCGTGGACCTGCGGACCGTGTCCGTGAGGACCTCG
>JBJMHU010000040.1:0-55690 GCA_045807225.1 Ornithinibacter sp.
CGTGGGCGACTCGCCCCGGGGCGGAGCACCAGGTTGCCTACCCACACCGTCGGCGGGGCACACTCACGCAGCCCGTCGCGGTTTGCCTCCTGCGGGGCCGGGTACGGGCTCAGCGACGCCGCGGCCGGTGCGCCTCGCGCCTGCCGACCCCAACTGCGAGGAGTCGACATGTCCCAGGACGCGATCGTGATGCTCAAGGCCGACCACAAGGAGGTCCGCGGGCTCTTCCGCGAGTTCCAGAAGGCCTCGACCACCCCGGCCCGCAAGGGCAAGATCGTCGAGCAGATCATCGAGCTGTTGACCGTGCACACCTACATCGAGAACGAGGTCATGTACCCGCGGGTGCGCGACCTGCTGCCGGACCTCGAGGACGACGTGCTCGAGTCGTACGAGGAGCACCACGTCGCCGACCTGCTCGTCATGGAGCTGGTGCCGATGTCGCCGGAGGACGAGCGCTTCGAGGCCAAGACCACGGTCCTCATCGAGAACGTCACGCACCACATCGAGGAGGAGGAGCAGGAGTGGTTCCCCAAGGTGCGCGAGGGCCTGTCCCGCACCCAGCTGCGTGAGATCGGCGCCGAGCTGGCCGAGGCCAAGGAGCGCGCACCCCGCCGCCCGGAGCAGCCGAGCGCGCTGAAGAAGACCATCGACGCGGTCATCGCCTGAGCGCATGCCCACCGCCACGACCCGCGCCGTCACCGCCGTCCAGCGCCTGGAGCAGAACCCGTCGCTGGACCGCCTGCGCTCCTTCTACGGGGCCATCGCCACCCCGCTCGACCGGTGGTCGGGCAGCGACCTGCTGCGCTCCGGGGTGATCGGGCACGCTCTGCACCCGTTCCTCACCGACCTGCCGCTCGGCTTCTGGACCGCCGCGACCGCCCTCGACCTGCGGGGCCGGCCGGAGGACCACGCAGCGAGCCGGTGGCTGGTCGGCGCCGGGCTCGCGGCATCCGGCCCCACGGCGCTCACCGGCCTGGCCGAGTGGGCGCCGCTCGGCCGGGAGCCCCAGCGGGTGGGCGCCCTGCACGGGGTGCTCAACGGCGCTGCGGTCACCCTCTACCTCGCGTCGTACGTCGCCCGTTCGCGGCGGCGGCACAGCCTGGGCGTCGCGACGGCCCTCGCCGGTGCTGCCCTCACCGGCGTCTCGGGCTACCTCGGCGGCCACCTCACCACCGCCCGCAAGGTCGGCAGCCGCAACCAGGCCTTCGCCCGGGATGCCGTGGGGCCGCCCGACGCCGACCCCGGCACCGATCGTCCGGTGCCGCCGATCGAGCCGGTCGTCGGGCCGGGTGCGCTGACGTGATCGACGTCGTCGAGCGTGCCGGGCTGGCTCTCGAGGTGCGTGACGAGGGCCCCCGCGGGGGCGAGGTCGTGGTGCTGCTGCACGGCTTCCCACAGGACTCGCGCTGCTGGTCCGAGGTGACCCCGACGCTGCACCGCGCCGGCCTGCGCACCCTGGCACCCGACCAGCGCGGCTACTCGCCCGGGGCCAGCCCCGATGACGTCTCGGCCTACCGGGTCAGCGCGCTGGCGGCCGACGTCCTGGCCGTCATGGATGCCGCTGACGTCGCCACCGCCCACGTCGTCGGGCACGACTGGGGTGGGGCCGTCGCGTGGTACCTCGGCGCGCACCACGCCGACCGGGTCGGCTCCCTGACGGTGCTCTCCACGCCTCACCCCGCCGCCATGGCGCACGCGATGACCCGCTCGCTGCAGCCCCTGCGCAGCTGGTACACCCTGGCCGTGCAGGTGCCGGTGCTGCCCGAGCTGGTGCTCGCCCGCACCCTCGAACCGGCGCTGCGGCTCTCGGGGCTGCCGGCCCACCTCGCCCGACGGTACGGGCACCGGTTCGCCAGCCCCTCGGCGCTGCACGGCCCGCTCGCCTGGTACCGCGCCGCCGGTCGCCGGCCCCCGTGGCAGGTGCTCGACGGGGTGGGCGCGGGTAGCGGCGACGTGAGTGTGCCCACCACCTACGTGTGGGGGCAGCACGACCCGGCCCTGGGTCGTGCCGCGGCACAGGCGACCCGCAACCACGTCAGCGGCGACTACCTGTTCGTCGAGCTCGACGCCGGGCACTGGCTGCCCGAGCTGCACCCCGACGAGGTCGCCGGCGCCGTGCTCGACCGGGTGCGCCACGCGGCCTGACCACCGATGCGCTGCCCTCGCCCCGAGGGCTGGGGGGTGCGGGCCGGCTACGGGTCGAAGCGGTAGCCGAGGCCGGGTTCGGTGATCAGGTGCACCGGGTGCGCGGGGTCGTGCTCCAGCTTGGAGCGAAGCTGGGCCATGTAGACGCGCAGGTAGTTGGTGTCCTTCTCCCGGCCGGGTCCCCACACCTCGGTGAGCAACCGGCTGCCCGTCACGAGCTGCCCGGGGTGGCGCACCAGGATCTCGACGAGGTGCCACTCGGTGGGGGTCAGCCTGACCGGGGTGCCGTGGCGCGAGGCCCGCTTGGCAGCGAGGTCGACCGTGAACGCGTCGGTGCTGACGACCGGCGCCTGGGGGTCGGGTCGGGCGCGGCGCAGGGCCGCCCGCACCCGGGCGAGGAGCTCGTCCATGCCGAAGGGCTTGGTGAGGTAGTCGTCGGCACCGATGTCGAGGGCGTTCACCTTGTCGCGCTGGGTGTCCCGGGCCGAGAGGACGATGATCGGCACGGTGGTCCACCCCCGCAGGCCGGCCACCACCTCGACCCCGTCCATGTCCGGTAGGCCCAGGTCGAGGATGACCAGGTCGGGTGGGCTGGCTGCAGCGGCCCTGAGGGCCGCGGCGCCGGCGCTGACAGCCGTCACGGTGTAGTGCCGCGCCCGCAGGTTGATGCTCACCGCGCGCAGCATCTGCGGGTCGTCCTCGACGATCAGGATGCTGCTCATGTCGCCATGGGCAGGCTGATGGTCATGGTCAGCCCACCTCCCTGCGTCGAGGACGGCTCCAGCCGACCGTTCATCGCGTCGAGGAACCCACGTGCGATCGCGAGGCCCAGCCCGAGCCCGCTGGTGGTGTCCTGGTCCCCGAGCCGTTGGAACGGGACGAAGATGGCGTCCCACTGACCTGGCTGGATGCCGGGCCCGTGGTCCACGACCTGGAGGTGGGCAACCGCCGGTCCGGTGAGGTGGGGGCCCGGACGGGGTGCGTCCGCGTGGATCTCGACGGTGGCCCCATCCGGGGTGAACCGGGCTGCGTTGTCGACCAGGTTGGCGATGACCTGCTCGAGGAGTCCCGCGTCGGCCAGCACCAGGGGCAGGGTGTCGGGGGTGTCGACGGCGACGGGGCGCGTCGTGCCGTGCAGCAGCGCGCGGGCGACGACCTCGTCCAGTGCCACGGGCCGCAGGCTCACCGGCAGCGCCCCGGCCTGGATGCGGCTCATGGCGAGCAGGTTGGAGATGACGTCGGAGAGCCGGTCGGCCGACTCCTCGATGGTCTCGAGCAGCGCAGCGCGCTCGGTGTCGCTCCAGCGCACGTCGTCCTGGCGCAGGCTCGACGTGGCGGCCTTGATGCCGGACAGCGGGGTTCGCAGGTCGTGGCCGACGGCGGCCAGCAGCCCGGCCCTGATCCGGTCGGTCTCCGCGAGCGTCTCGGCCCGGGCGGCCTGCCTGGCCAGCTCCTGGCCCTCCCAGGCGCGGGCGCTGACGTCGGCCAGGGTGGCGAACAGGTGACGGTCCTCGCCGACGAGCTCGGGTCCCCAGGCGACCAGCTGGAGGCCACCGGGCGCCGGAGCCAGCAGGGTCGGCTCACCCCGGGGGTCGTCCCCCACCGACACCAGGACGGAGGAGGTGTCGTCCGGTGACGGCCGGCGCAGCGCCACGGCATCCATGGTGAACAGTGCCCTGACCCGTTCCAGGACCGTGGTCACCGAGCCGTCGCCGATCTCGACGGCGCCGAGCTCGGACAGGAGCCGGGACTCGACGGCCTGCCGTTCGGCGGCCTGACGAGCCCGGGCGCCGGCCTCGACGGCGACACTGACGAGGACGGCCACGAGGGTGAAGACCACCAGCTCCACGGTGGTGTCCCGGTTGTCGACCGCCAGCGTGTAGTAGGGCGGTGTCAGGAACCAGTTGACGAGCAGGACCGAGCCGACGGCCGCCAGCAGTGCCGGCCCGGCTCCGCCCAGCACGGCGATGACGACGACCGCGAGGAGGTAGATCAGCAGGAAGCTGCCCACGGCAAGGCGTCCCTGCAGCGGCAGGAGGGCCGCCGTGAGGAGGGGTAGCCCGATGACGGTGAGCAACAGGCCGGCGCGGCCGTCGGGTAGGCGGACGCGGGCGGGGCGCCGCTCCGGCGCCGGCGCAGCCGTCCCGACCTCGAGGTTCACCTCGTCAGCGTGTCACAGCGCTGTCGGCGGGCGCGGCGCCTTCCTCCTGGCGGCGGTGCTCGGCTGCCTCGGCGGACCCCAGCTGGTACGGCACGTTGGTCACCATCACGCCGGGGAGGAAGATCAGCCTGGTCTTCAGCCGCAGGGCACTCTGGTTGTGCAGCAGGTGTTCCCACCAGTGACCCACCACGTACTCGGGCAGGTAGACCGCGACGACGTCACGCGGGCTCTGGGTGCGCAGGTGCCTGATGTGGTCGATGACCGGCCGCGTGACGTCCCGGAAGGACGAGTCGAGGATCGTCAACGGCACGGGGATGTCGCGCTCGATCCAGTCGCTCCTGAGCTGGTCGGTCTCCTGGTCGCTCGTGCGCACCGTCACCGCCGTGAGCGTGGTGGGTCGGGTGGCGCGGGCGTAGGCGATCGCCCGCAGCGCGGGGGTGTTCAGCCGCGAGACCAGGACGATGACGTGGATCCGGCTCGGGAGCAGCACTCCCGCAGGTCCCGGGCGCAGCTCCTTGCTGACGGCCGCGTAGTGCCGGCTGATCCCGGTCATCAGGGCATAGACCAGGGGCATGGCGATGACCACGAGCCAGGCACCGTGGGTGAACTTCGTGACCAGGACGATGACCAGCACCAGCGCCGTGGTCGCGGCGCCGAGCGCGTTGACCGCCATGGCGCGGCGCATCCGCGCGACCTGCGGTGCCCGGTCGGTCACCCTGATCAGGGTGCGCCAGTGGCGGACCATCCCGGCCTGGCTGAGGGTGAAGGAGACGAAGACCCCGATGATGTAGAGCTGGATCAGCCGGGTGGTGCTGGCGTCGAAGGCCCAGATGAGCGCGATGGCCAGCAGCGACAGGATGACGATCCCGTTGGAGAACACCAGGCGGTCGCCGCGGCGGGCGAACTGCCGTGGCAGGAAGCCGTCCTGACCGAGGATGGAGGCCAGGATCGGGAAGCCGTTGAAGGCGGTGTTCGCGGCGAGCACCAGGATGGCGGCCGTGAAGGCCTGGACCGCGTAGAAGCCCACGGAGTCGTTGCCGAACACGGCGGCCGCGAGCTGGGCGATGACCGTGCGCTGGGTGTAGCCGGCGGGTGCGCCGGTCAGCTGCTCGGGATCCGCGGCGACGTGGACGTGCGTGGCCAGTGCCAGCGCGGTGATGCCCACGAACATGCCGGTGGTCAACAGGCCCATGATGCCCAGGGTGGCGGCGGCGTTGCGGCTCTTCGGCTTCGTGAAGTTCGGGACGCCGTTGCTCACCGCCTCCACGCCGGTCAACGCCGTGCAGCCGGACGCGAACGCCCGCAGCACCACGGCGGCCAGCACGAGTCCTCCCAGGCTCTGCTCCGCCTGGATGCCGATGTGTGCGGACTCGGCGACGGGCGCCTCGCCACCGAGGAACTTCCCGGCCCCGATACCCACCATCAACAGGACGCACAGCACGAAGCCGTAGGTCGGGATGGCGAAGACCGTTCCCGACTCCTTGACCCCGCGCAGGTTGACCAGCGCGAGCGCGACGACCAGTCCGGCCGAGATGAGCACCACGTGGGGGGCCAGCTGCGGGAACGCCGAGACGATGTTGGCCACCCCCGCCGCCACCGAGACCGCCACGGTCAGCACGTAGTCGACCAGCAACGCGCTCGCCGCGACCAGTGCAGCCGTGCGGCCGAGGTTCTCCCGGCTCACCGCGTACGCCCCGCCACCATCGGGGTAGGCGTAGCAGGTCTGCCGGTAGGACAGCACGACGATGACCAGCAGGGTCACCACGGCCGCGGCCACCCACGGCGTCATCGAGAGCAGGGCCAGCCCACCCAGGCTCAGCATGAGCAGGATCTCCTCGGTCGCGTACGCGTTCGAGGACAGCGGGTCGCTGCAGAACACCGGCAGGGCCAGCTTCTTCGGGAGGAGCGTGTCCCCCATCATCGACGTCTGCAGGGGGTGCCCGAGCACCAGGCGCTTGGGGAGGCGCGTCAACGTGGTCATGTCCCCAGCGCAGCACCGGCTGGGCGGGAGGACCCCCTCTCTTGACGAGTCCTTGGCGGTCGACGGCCAAACCCTGACGGCCTCTTGACGCCCGTGCGGGCCGCCACGGTCGCCACGGTCGCCACGGTCACGGCGACCACAAGCGGATGCCGGGGTGCGGGCCCCCGCCCCACACCCCGGCATCCTCGGCCGCTCGCGGCCTCACTCCTGTGAGATGGACTCCACGAGCTGGCCGGTCTGGTCGTCGGGCAGCGCCTGGGCGAGGTCGCCCTGGCTGATGATGCCGACGAGTCGGTGGCCGTCGATGACCGGGAGGCGGCGCACCTGGTGCTCCTCCATGGTGCGCCGGGCCTCCTCGAGCGGGTCGTCGGCGCCGATGGTCACCAGCTCGGTGCCCTCGACCACCGATGAGACGGTGACCTCCTGCGGGTCCTGCCCCTGGGCCACGACCTTGATGACGATGTCGCGGTCGGTGATCATCCCCTTGAGGCGGTCGTCCTCGCCACAGATGGGCAGGGCCCCCACGTCCAGGCTCGCCATCTGCTGGGCGGCGGTTGCCACGGTGTCGTTCTCGGAGACGCACTGGGCGCCCTCGGTCATGACGTCACGTGCGGTGCTGGTCATCTCTCCTCCTGCGGTAGTGCGGGTGTGAGACCGTCCCGTACCCCTCTCCTGGGCGCCCATTCGTGCTGGTCCGGACCCTCGTCCGCGCCGCCGCGGTCGCGCGGAGGTGCTCGCGCTCAGGCCCGGCTCGGCGTCGGTGCGGGCTCCCAGTGCACCGCCTTGAGCACGACCATCTCGCGCAGCAGGTCGGGCCCGTAACCGGCTCCGCGCCCGCTGTCGCGCCGCGGGTCGGCCGAGCCGCCGGGTGCCCCACCGAACACGGCGTTGACCTTGACCGTGCCGACCTCGAGGGACTCGATCGCCGCCAGGGCGTGGGCCGTGTCGGGAGTGAGCACCGTCGCGGCGAGGCCGTAGCGGCCACCGCTCGCCCGCTCCATCGCCTCCTCCCACGACCCGACGACGGCCACCGCCGCCACCGGCCCGAAGGTCTCCTGCGCCATCACGAGCATGTCGTCGGTGCAGTCGACCAGCACGGTGGGAGCGTAGGCCGTGGGCCCGGCCGGCAGCACGCTGCCTCCGGTCAACAGCCGCGCGCCGGCCCGCAGCGCCTGCTGCACATGGTCGTCGACGGTGTCGAGCGCCCGCTCGTCGACGAGGGCGGCCATCGTCGTCGAGGGCTCCCGCGGGTCGCCCGCCACCAGCGACTCGGCGCAGCGCACCAGCTCGGCGAGCACGGCATCCGCCACGTCCTGGTGCAGGTAGACCCGCTCCACCGACGTGCACAGCTGCCCGGCGTTGGTGAAGGCCCCCACCGCGATCTGCTCGGCGGCCCAGGCCGGGTCGACGCCGGCGTCGACCAGAAGGGCGTCCTTGCCACCGTTCTCGGTGACGGCCGCCGCGCCCCGGGCCGCACAGGCCACCCGCACGGAGGCGCCGGCGGCGCTGCTGCCGATGTGCGCGACCAGGTCGACGTCCGGGTGGGCCGCGAGCGCCGCCCCGGCTGCGGCACCCCCCTCGACGAGCTCGAGCACACCGCTGGGCAGGCAGCCGGCGACCAGCTCGGTGAGACGGGCACCCGGGGCGGCGCTGCGCTCGGACGGCTTGTGCACCACGGTGTTCCCGGTGATCAGGGCGGCAGCCACCAGGCCTGCGGCGGCGGGGTAGGGGTCGTTCCACGGGGTGATCACGCCGACGACGCCGCGCGGCTCGGTGCGCACGAGGTCGAGCGCGCTCGGGCTGCCCGCCAGGGCGCGGCCACCCACCAGCCCGGTGACCGCGGCCTCGTCGAGGAGGTCGGCCGCCACCCGGGCGCCGTCGCGCGCCTCGCCCAGCAGCCGGCCGGTGGTCATGCAGAGCAGGTCGCCGAGCTCGTCGGATGCCGCCCGCACCGCCGAGGCGGCCGCGCGCAGGTGCCCCGCGCGCTCGCCGGGCGACGTGGCGCGCCATCCCGGCTGGGCGTCCCGGGCCCGGCCCACGGCATCCATCAACCCGTCCGTCTGCGCGAGCTCCGGCTCGGTGGGGGGTGCGGCCAGGGGTCGGGTCGTCGTCTGCGTCATGCGGGGAACGTGCCCGATTCGTGCGGCACCAAACCGTCGGACGGCGGGGGTGGGACCCTGCCGAGAAGTTGTCGCGAGTGAGAAGCGCTTCTCCCGGGTAGTGGTTCCTCATGCGAGTTCTCGGAGTCAACGCGATCTTCCACGACCCGGCGGCCGCCCTCGTCGTCGACGGGCGCGTGGTCGCTGCCGCCGAGGAGGAACGCTTCTCCCGGCGCAAGCACGGCAAGCGCCCGGTGCCGTTCTCGGCCTGGGAGCTGCCCGACCAGGCGATGCGCTGGTGCCTGGCCGAGGCCGGGCTGCGCCCCCAGGACCTCGACGCCGTGGCCTACTCGTTCGACCCCGCCCTCGCCAAGCCGGCCGAGGACATGGGGCTCGACGACCCGTGGGACTCCCTGCGCCGCACGTATGCCGAGTCGGCGCCCGGTTTCCTGGCCGCCTCGCTGCCCGGTCTGCACCGGGAGCAGGTGCGCTTCGTGCCGCACCACGTGGCCCACGCGGCGTCGGCGGCCCTCGCCGCGCCGCTGCAGACCCCCGGCCGCTCGTGCAGCGTGCTCGTGCTCGACGGGCGCGGCGAGCAGGCCAGCCACCTCGGCGGCCACTACGAGGGGGGCCGCCTCGAGGTGCTCGCGGCGCAGTCGCTGCCGCACTCGCTCGGGCTGCTCTACGAGTCGCTCACCGAGCACCTCGGCTTCCTGCGCTCGAGCGACGAGTACAAGGTGATGGCGCTGGCGTCCTACGGCAGGCCGGTGCACCTCGACGCCCTGCGCCAAGCCATCCGGATCACCGAGGAGGGGGGCTTCGAGGCGCCCATCCCGGACTGGGAGCGCTTCGCCCCCCGCCGCTCCGGCGGCGAGCAGGACTGGCCGCCGCGCTACGCCGACCTCGCCTGCTCGGTTCAGGCGTGCGTCGAGGAGCTGCTCGTCGAGCTGGCGACCTGGCTGCACGACCGCACCGGTGACCGGGTGCTCACCATGGCGGGTGGCACGGCGCTGAACTGCGTGGCCAACACCCGGATCTGGCGCGAGACCCCGTTCGAGGAGGTGTGGGTGCAGCCCGCGGCCGGCGACGCGGGCACCGCCCTGGGCGCCGCCCTGCAGGTGCACGCCGACGGCGGGAGCCTCGCGGAGCCGATGGCCACCGCGGCGCTCGGCCGGCAGTGGCGCGACGACGAGCTGGCCGCCTGGCTGCGCCGGGCGGCGGTGCCGTTCACGACTCCCGAGGACCTCCCCGGCGAGGTGGCCGACGTGCTGGCCGCCGACGGGGTGGTCGCCTGGTTCGACGGCCGCAGCGAGTACGGCCCCCGCGCCCTGGGCAACCGCTCCCTGATGGCGCACCCCGGGCGGGCCTCGAACCTCGAGCGGCTCAACGACGTCAAGGGCCGCGAGCAGTTCCGTCCGGTGGCGCCGATGGTGCTGCTCGAGCGCGCGGAGGAGATCTTCCTCGACGGGCCGCTGCCCAGCCCCTACATGCTCTTCGTGCACCGGGTCGCGCCCGACTGGCGCGACCGCATCCCGGCCGTGGTGCACGTCGACGGCACCGCCCGGGTGCAGACGGTCGACGACGCCACGACGCCGCACGTGGCCGCCCTGTTGCGGGCGTTCGAGGCGCGCACCGGGCTGCCCGTCGTGGTCAACACCAGTCTGAACACCGCCGGCCGCCCGATGGTCGACGACCCGCGCGACGCGCTCGAGCTGTTCGGGTCGGCCCCGGTCGACGCGCTGGTGCTCGGCCCGCACCTGGTGCGGCGCGGTGACCTCTTCGCCGCGGGGGCGCCCTCGTGACCACCGCCGCCCCCCGGTATGCCGTGGTCGTGCCGACGCTCGGCCGGCCCAGCCTCGCCGCGCTGCTCGACAGCCTCGGGGCCCAGCAGGGCCCGCTGCCGGAGGAGGTCGTCGTGGTCGACGACCGGCCCGAGCCCGGGCCGCTGCTGGCCGACCTCGCGTCGTGGCCCTTCCCCCTGCGCGTCGTGCGCGGCTGGGGCCGTGGGCCGGCGGCCGCCCGCAACCTGGGCTGGCGGCTCACCGCCACGCCCTGGGTGGCCTTCCTCGACGACGACGTCGTGCTGCCACCCGGGTGGGCTCAGCAGCTCGCGGTGGACCTCGACCTGGCTGCGGCGGACGAGGCGGGGTCCCAGGGGCGGATCCGGGTGCCGCTGCCCGTGGACCGGCGCCCGACCGACTGGGAGCGGTCGACGGCCGGCCTGGAGTCGGCCCGCTGGGCGACGGCCGACATGGCCTACCGGCGCGCGGCGCTGCTCGCCGTCGACGGCTTCGACGAGCGCTTCCCGCGGGCCTACCGCGAGGACGCCGACCTGGCCCTGCGGGTGCAGCGCGCCGGGTGGCGGCTGGGAAAGGGGCAGCGTGAGGTGCAGCACCCGGTGCGGCCGGCCGGCCCCGCCGTCAGCGTGCGGGTGCAGCGGGGCAACGCCGACGACGCCCTGATGCGGCGCCTGCACGGGCCGCACTGGCGCACCCACGCGGCAGCCGGACGGGGGATGTTCCGGCGCCACCTGGCCGCGACCGCCGGGCTGGCGCTGGCGGCGCTCGCTGCGCCGGCCGGCGCGCGTTCCAGCGCGGCCCGCGTGGCCGCCGCCGCGGGCGGCACGGCATACCTGCTGCACGCCGCCGACCTGGCGCGACGCCGGGTGGCGCCCGGCCCGCGCACGCCGGCCGAGACGATGACGATGACGTGGACGAGCGCGCTGCTGCCGGTGGCGGCGGTCTGGCACCGGGGCCGGGGCTGGTGGCGCCACCGCGCCGCCGCGCCCTGGCCGACCGCACCCCGGGCGGTGCTGCTCGACCGCGACGGCACCCTCGTGCACGACGTGCCCTACAACGGCGACCCGGCGGCCGTCGAGCCGGTGCCCGGCGCCCGCGAGGCGATCGACCGGCTGCGGGCCACCGGCCTGCTGGTCGGCGTGGTCACCAACCAGTCGGGCCTGGCCCGGGGCCTGCTCACCACCGACCAGGTCGAGGCCGTCAACGCCGAGGTCGAGGCGCGGCTCGGCCCGTTCGGCACCTGGCAGGTCTGCCCGCACGGACCCGACGAGGGATGTGCGTGCCGCAAGCCGCGGCCGGGCATGGTGCACGCCGCCGCCCGCGGGCTGGGGGTGCGCCCGGAGGAGTGTGTCGTCATCGGCGACATCGGCGCCGACGCCGAGGCAGCCCGGGCGGCCGGGGCGCGCTCGGTGCTGGTGCCCACTCCGGTGACCCGCGCCGAGGAGGTCGCGGCCGCCCCGGTGGTCGCCACCGACCTCGCCGGCGCGGTCGACATCGTGCTCGGGTGGCACCGTGGCTGACCGGAGACGTGGCGGAAAGGCGCTCGCCGTGCGCCTCGACAGCGAGGGCGACGTGCTGCTCGCCGGCCCCGCCCTGCGACAGCTCAAGGCCGACGTCGACGTGCTGCACCTGCTCGTCTCACCCGCAGGGGCCGCCGCTGCCGCACTGCTTCCCGGCATCGACGAGGTGCTCGTCGCCGACGTGCCCTGGATGCGCGCCGCCATCGCGCCGGACGACCCGCTGGTGCTCGACGAGCTGCTCGCCCGGCTCCGTGAGGAGCAGTACGACGAGGTGGTCGTGCTCACGTCGTACCACCAGAGCCCCCTGCCCATGGCCCTGCTCGCCCGGTGGGCCGGCGTGCCGACCGTCGTGGCCAGCAGCGACGACTTCCCCGGTGCGCTGCTCGACGTGCGCCACCGTCGGATGCCGGACGGCGACGACCCGGGGTTCGGCGGGGGCCACGAGGTGGACGCGATGCAGGCGCTCGTGGCCGCCGCAGGCCACCCTCGCATCCGCGACGACCGGCTAGCAGTGAGCGATCCCGGCTCGCCCCGCGGGCTGGCCGGCCCCTACGTCGTGGTGCACCCCACCGCGTCCGTCCCCGCCCGTGGCATCGGCGCCGAGCGGGCGCGGGACTACGCCGCCGCCCTGGCCGCCGAGGGCTGGCGGGTCGTCGTCACCGGTGGCCCGGACGACCGGGTTGCCGGCCGGGCCGTCACCCCGCCCGGCGGGGTCGACCTCACCGGCCGGACCTCGTTGCGCGAGCTCGCCGGAGTGCTGTCCGGAGCCGCCGCCGTGGTGGTGGGCAACACCGGGCCAGCGCACCTCGCCGCCGCGGTCGGAACGCCGGTCGTCAGCCTGTTCGCGCCGGTCGTGCCGCTCGAGCGGTGGCGGCCGTGGGGGGTGCCCACGGTGGTGCTCGGGAACCAGCTGGAGGCCTGCGCCCTGACCAGAGCCCTCGACTGCCCGGTGCCCGGCCACCCGTGCACCGACGTCCCCGCCGGCCAGGTGGTGGCCGCCGTGCGCGCCCTGGCCGGGTCGCCCGCGGCCGCGCGCCGCAGCCTGCCCGTCGCAGCGGGAGGTGCGTCGTGAAGGTGCTCATCTGGCACGTGCACGGCTCCTACCTCACCTCCTTCCTGCAGGGGCCGCACGACTACCTGCTGCCGGTGCTGCCCGACCGCGGGCCCGACGGCCGGGGCCGCGCGCGCAGCTGGGACTGGCCCGACAGCGCCCGGGAGGTGACGCCCGAGCAGCTGCGCGACGAGGCGATCGACGTCGTGGTGCTCCAGCGCCCCCACGAGGTCGACCTCGTCGAGCGGTGGACCGGCCGCCGGGTCGACGCCGACCTGCCCGCCGTCTACCTCGAGCACAACGCGCCGACCGAGCACGCCGTGCGCAGTGAGCACCCGGTGCTGGCCGACCCGCGGCTGCGCGACGTGCTGGTCGCGCACGTCACCGCCTTCAACGCCATGGCGTGGGACTGCGGCGACCACCCGACGACGGTCGTCGAGCACGGCATCCCCGACCCCGGCCCGCGCTACACGGGTGAGGACGCGTCGCTGGCCGTGAGCGTCAACGAGCCGGTGCGCCGGTGGCGAGTCGCCGGCAGCGACATCGTGCTCGGTATGGCGCGCTGCCTGCCGGTGCACGTCTACGGCATGGCCAGCGACCAGCTCGGTGCGGTGGCGGAGCAGCAGGGCCTGCCCGGGCTCGACCGCAGCCGCTGCCACGACCTGTCGCAGGCCGAGCTGCACGACGCGCTGGCGCGGCACCGCGTCTACCTGCACCCCTACCGCTGGACCAGCCTGGGCCTGTCGCTGATCGAGGCGATGCTGCTCGGGATGCCGGTGCTCGCCCTGTCGACGACCGAGGCACCCGAGGCGGTGCCACCGGAGGCCGGCCTGGTCACCAACGACCTCGTCCGGCTGCGGGCGACCGCCCGCCACCTGCTCGCCGACCCCGACGACGCCCGCGCCCGTGGGCGGGTGGCTCGGGCCCATGCGCTCGACCGCTTCTCCCTCTCCAGGTTCCTCCTCGACTGGGACCGCATCCTCAAGGAGGTGTCACCGTGAAGATCGCGATGGTCTCAGAACACGCCAGCCCGCTCGCCGCCCTCGGTGAGGCGGACGCCGGGGGACAGAACGTGCACGTGGCCGAGCTGGCGCTCGGCCTGGCCCGGCTCGGCCACGAGGTCGATGTCTACACCAGGCGCGACGACCCCCAGCTGCCAGAACGGGTCCCAGCCGGCACGGGTGTCACCGTCGTGCACGTGCCGGCCGGGCCGCCCCAGCGGCTGCCCAAGGACGAGCTGCTGCCGCACATGGACGACTTCGCCGACTGGATGGCCCGGGACTGGGCGCGCACCGGCGACCCCCAGGTGGTGCACGCGCACTTCTGGATGTCGGGCCTGGCCGCCCTGCGCGCCGCCCGCCGGCGCGGGGTTCCGGTGGCCCAGACGTTCCACGCGCTGGGTAGCGTGAAGCGACGCCACCAGCGCGAGGCCGACACCAGCCCGGCCGAGCGCCTCGCGCTCGAGCACCGGGTGGCGGCCGAGGCCGACGTGGTCGTCGCGACGTGCACCGACGAGGTGGCCGAGCTGGCCAGGATGGGGGTGCCGACCGACCACGTGCGGGTGGTGCCGTGCGGCGTCGACACCGCCCACTTCACCCCCTCCGGCCCCGGCCCGGACACGCTGCCGCACACCGGGCGGCCCCGGCTGCTCGTCGTCGGCCGGCTGGTCCAGCGGAAGGGGTTCGACCTGGCCGTGCGCGCCCTGGTCGACCTGCCCGACGTCGAGCTGGTCGTGGTCGGCGGCCCACCCGCCGAGCAGCTCGCCGACGATGCGGAGGCGCGGCGGCTGCGCTCGCTGGCCGCCGAGCTCGGCGTCGACGACCGGCTCGTGCTCACCGGTCAGCTGCCGCACACCGACCTGCCCGCCTTCTACCGCTCGGCCGACGTCGTGCTGGCGGTGCCCTGGTACGAGCCGTTCGGCATCACCCCGCTCGAGGCGGCGGCCTGCGGCCGGCCCCTCGTGGGCGCGGCGGTCGGCGGGTTGCTGGACTCCGTCGACGACGGTGGCACCGGCCGGCTCGTGCCCCCGCGCGACGTGCCCGCGCTGGTGACAGCCGTGCGCGGGCTGCTCGACGACCCCGACACGGCGGAGGCGATGGGGCGGCGGGCGCGGGCCCGCGCGGTCGAGCGCTTCGACTGGTCGGTGGTGTCCGCACAGACCGAGGAGGTGCTCGACGCCGTCGCCCGCGGGGCGGGCTTCCCGGCATCCCGGTCGGGCTCGTGGCTCGACGGGCACACGGCCGAGCTCGACGGCGGCCTGCGCTCGCTGGTGCGCCAGAACGGCGTCATCCGGGCGTGGGGCGAGCGCCTGGCGACCACCCTCGTCGGGGGCGGGCGTCTGCTCGCCGTGGGCAACGGCGGCAGCGCGGCGGAGGCCCAGCACCTCACCGCCGAGCTCGTGGGGCGCTGGTGCACCGACCGCCGGCCGCTGTCGGCGATCGCGCTGTGCGCCGAGACCTCGAGCCTGACCGCCATCCTCAACGACTACGGCCCCGACGAGGTGTTCGCCCGCCAGGTGGAGGCGCACGGCCGGGCCGGCGACGTGCTGGTGCTGATGTCGACCAGCGGCACCAGCAGCAACGTGCTGCACGCCGCCAAGCGCGGGCTCGACGTGGGGATGCAGGTGTGGGCGATGACCGGCCCGGGGCCCAACCCGCTGGCCGCCATCGCCGACGAGGCGCTCGTGGTCGACGCCCCGAGCACGGCCGCGGTGCAGGAGGTGCAGCTCGTCGCGATCCACGCCGTCTGCGCCGCCCTCGACACGGCGCTCGAGCGCCGCGGCCTGATGCAGGCCGGGCCGGTCTGTCGGCAGGCGTCATGAGCCCCCGGCGCCACGTCGTCGTCGTCGGTGACTGCCTGCTCGACCGCGACGTGCACGGTCACGTCGACCGGGTCTGCCCCGACGCACCCGCGCCGGTCGTCGACGTGGACACCGTCACGGCGCGCCCGGGCGGCGCCGGGCTCACCGCCCTGCTGGCGACCCGCGACGGCGTCGACGTCACCCTCGTGGCGCCCCTCGCCGACGACGACGAGGGGCGCGAGCTGCTCGACCTGCTCGTGGGCGCCGGGGTGCGCGTGCTCGCGCTGGACCACGAGGGCGACACCCGGGTCAAGACCAGGGTGCGCGCCGGCGGGCAGTCGATCGCCCGTATCGACACCGGAGGCCCGGGTCGACCCCTGGGCGGCCTGACCCCGGATGCCGCCTCGGCCGTCGCCGGGGCCGACGTGGTGCTGGTCTCCTGCTATGGCGGTGGCACCACGGCCGACCCCGGCATCCGAGAGGCGCTCGGCTCCCGGGCCTCCCGCCGCGCGGTGGTCTGGGACCCGCACCCCCGGGGCGCGGACCCGGTGGTCGGTTGCGCCCTGGTGACGCCGAACCTCGACGAGGCCCGCACCCGGGCCCGGATGCCGGGCGCCGACGGTGACGTCGTCGCCTCGGCGCTGCTGCGGCAGTGGGGAGTTCGCGCCGTCGCCGTGACCGGGGGCCACCGTGGTGCCTGGGTGGCGACGTCCGCGAGCGAGCCGCTCTTCGCACCCGCGACGCCGGCCTCCGGCGACACCTGTGGTGCGGGGGACCGGTTCTCGGCCGCGGTGGCAGCGTCCCTGGCGCGCGGCCGCACCACCAGCGAGGCCGTGGTGGATGCCGTGGCGCGCGCCGGTGAGTTCGTCGTCAGCGGTGGCGCGTCCGGCATCCGGCCGTCGCGCGCCACGCCCCCATCGGTGACCGCGCAGGCACGGACCAGTGCCGACGCGCCCGACGCAGACCGTCCGCCGTCGGCGGTGATGCCGACGAGCGAGGCGCTCGCGCCCTCGATCCGCGACCTCCGTCAGCGTGGCGGGGTGCTCGTCGCCACCGGTGGCTGCTTCGACGTTCTCCACGCCGGCCACGTGGCGACGCTGGAGGCGGCCCGGTCGCTCGGCGACGGCCTCGTCGTGCTGCTCAACTCCGACGAGTCGGCCCGCCGGCTGAAGGGCCCCGGCCGGCCGGTGCACTCGCAGGAGGACCGCGCCAGGGTGCTGCTCGGCCTGTCCTGCGTCGACGCCGTCCTCACCTTCGACGAGGACGACCCGCGCGAGGCGCTGCGGTCGCTGCGGCCACAGGTCTGGGCCAAGGGCGGCGACTACGAGGACGCCGACCTGCCCGAGGCAGACCTGGTGCGCTCCTGGGGCGGCCGTGTCGTGCTCCTTCCCTACCAGTCCGGGCGGTCGACGACCGCTGTCCTGCAATCCATGTCCCGAGGAGAGAACCTGTGACCAGCACCCCCGCACCGCTGCGCCGCGACACCGAGGTCGGCACCGTGTACGTGACCGGTGGGTCGAGCGGCCTCGGCGCCGCCGTCGTCGCCGCCGTGACCAAGGCCGGTGGCACACCGGCCGTCATCGACCTCACCCGGCCCGACGACCCCGCCGTGGCGCACGCCGTGGCCGACCTGTCGGACTCCGCCGCCGCCGCCGATGCGGTGAGCCGGCTGGTCGAGCAGGTCGGCCCCCCGGACGCCGTGGTGACCGCCGCGGGCACCGACGCGTGCGGCCCCCTGGCCGGCGTGTCCACCGAGGACTGGGAGCGCGTGGTGCGGGTGAACCTGTTCGGCACCGCCGCAGTCATCCGGGCGGCGCTGCCGCACCTCGAGGAGCGGCACGGCCGGGTCGTCACGGTGGCGTCCACCCTCGGGCTCAAGGCGGTGGGTGACGCCACCGCGTACTGCGCGTCGAAGTTCGGCGTCGTCGGGTTCACCCGGGCGCTGGCCACCGAGCTCGCCGGCAGGGTCGGCGTCACCCTGCTGGTCCCCGGCGGGATGCGCACCCGGTTCTTCGACGGTCGCACCGAGCAGTACCGCCCCGGCCCGGACGCCCCCCTCAACGACCCGGACGACGTCGCCGCCAGTGTCCTGATGGCGCTCCAGCAGCCACCCGGTTGCGAGGTGCGTGAGCTCGTCGTCGCGTCGTCCACCGAGCCGTCCTGGCCGTGACCGACGTGCTGGTCCTGCGGGCCCTCGGGCTCGGGGACCTGCTCGCGTCGGTCGCCGCCCTGCGCGGCCTGCGCCGGGCCTGGCCGGGGGCGCGCCTCGTGCTGGCAGCGCCGGCCGCCCTCGGCGGCTGGCTGCAGTCGCTCGGGCTCGTCGACGACGTAGCGGACCTGCGGGGTCTCGACGACGCTGCCGGGCTGGCGGCCCTCGCCGCGTCGCCCGAGGTGGTCGTCAATCTTCACGGGCAGGGGCCCGAGAGTCACCGGCTCGCGAGGCGCCTACGGCCGGCACGGCTCGTCGGGTTCGCCTGCCGCGCGGCCGGCTTCGACGACGGTCCGGCGTGGTGTGACGACGAACACGAGGTCGACCGCTGGATCCGGTTGTCACACTGGGTCGGTGGTGTCGCCGAGTTCGACGACCTCCGGCTCCCGCCACCGGGGGAGAGGCGCGACCACGTCGTGGTGCACCCCGGTGCGGCATCCGGGTCCCGGCGGTGGCCGGCGCGGCGGTGGGCTGAGGTGGCCGCAGCGCTGGCCGCCGAGGGCCACCGCGTCGTGGTCACCGGCACCCCTGCCGAGGCCGACCCGTGCGCTCAGGTCGCCGCCTCCGCGGCCGGCATCGAGGACCACTGCGGTCGCCACGACCTGGCCGCGCTCGGCGACCTGGTCGGCACGGCATCCCTGCTCGTGAGCGGCGACACCGGGGTGGCCCACGTCGCCACGGCTTTCGGCACGCCGTCGGTCACGCTGTTCGGGCCGGTCGCGCCGGCCCTGTGGGGGCCGCGCATCGACCCCCACCTGCACCGGCCGCTGTGGCACGGGACTGGTCCACAGCTGCGCCCCGGCGACCCGCACGGCACCGACCCGGACGAGCGGCTGCTGGCCATCGGCGTGCCCGAGGTGGTCGATGCCGCCCACGAGGTGCTCCCGGTCCGCACCAGCCCCTGACCCGGGTCACCGGAGGTGATGCACCGGGCGGGCTCTGCCTCCCGCCGTGCATGACCTCGTTCGGGCAGCGCTGCCCGAGCGCCGGGGTGCCGGCCCTCCCGGCAGGGGTCAGGCCGTGCGCGAGTCGGCCGCGGCAGCCAGGTGGTCGTCGTCCCAGGCGTCGAGCGGCACCTGCCGGAACCACTCCACGGTGCGGGCCAGCCCCTCGCACCAGGGCACTCGTGGCCGCCAGCCGAGCAGCTGCTCGGCGAGTGCGGTGTCGGGGCGGCGCACCTTGGGGTCGTCGACCGGGAGCCCGACGTGCTCGATGCGCGAGCCCGACCCGACGGCGCGCAGCACGTCCTCGGCGATGCGCAGCACGGTGAGCTCCTCGGGGTTGCCGAGGTTCACCGGGCCGGGGTGCCCCATCGCGGCGAAGGCCAGGATGCCGCGCACCAGGTCGTCGACGTAGCAGACGGAGCGAGTCTGTGACCCGTCCCCGGCGACCGTCACCGGCTCCCCGGCGAGTGCCTGCCGCACGAAGGTCGGGATGGCGCGTCCGTCGTGCGGGCGCATCCGCGGTCCGTAGGTGTTGAAGATGCGCACGATGCCGGTGTCGACGCCCTCGTGCTCGCGGTAGGCGGTGGTGAGGGCCTCACCGAAGCGCTTGCCCTCGTCGTAGACCCCCCGCGGGCCGATCGGGTTGACGTGGCCCCAGTAGGTCTCCGGCTGCGGGTGCACCTGCGGGTCGCCGTAGACCTCGGAGGTGGAGGCCAGCACGAACCTGGCGCCCTTCTCCTTGGCCAGGCCCAGGGCGTGCCAGGTGCCGACCGAGCCCACCTTGAGCGTCTCGACCGGCATCCGCAGGTAGTCCAGCGGTGAAGCGGGTGAGGCGAAGTGCAGCACCAGGTCGACCCGACCGGGCACGTGCACGAAGTCGGTGACGTCGCAGCGGACCAGCCGGAACCCCGGCTCGTGCATGAGGTGGGCGACGTTGCCCGGTGACCCGGTGAGGAAGTTGTCGAGCGCGACGACCTCGGCCCCCTGCGCCACCAGCGCCGTGCACAGGTGGCTGCCGAGGAACCCGGCGCCACCGGTGACGACGACGCGTCGGGCGGCCCGCTCGGGGCGCTGGTGCCGTGGTCGGGCGTGGACGGGGTCCATGGAGTCCTCCTGGTCGGGGCGTTCCCTTCTCGTACCCGCTTCCTGGGGGGAGAACCGCTTCTCCGGGGCGAGAAGCGGTTCTGCGTGCGGCCCAACTGCTCCCGGAGAAGGTGTAGGGGCGCTGAGCAGGGGGTACGTGGGCCCGCACACCATCCGGACCACCAGAAAGGGACTGCACATGTCCAGCCACCCGACCGCGTACTCCACCGACGCGGGCACCCGCACCGGTCGCACCGCGGTGCAGAAGGCGGCCCTGGCCGTCGGCGTCGTGTTCCTCCTCGTCGGCGTGCTCGGGTTCGTGCCCGGCATCACCTCCGACTACGACACCCTCGGCGCCGCCGGCCACGAGTCCGAGGCGATGCTCCTCGGCATCTTCCAGGTCTCGGTCCTGCACAACATCGTCCACCTGCTGTTCGGCATCGCCGGCATCGTGCTGGCCCGCCGCACCGACACCGCCCGCGGCTACCTCGTCGGCGGTGGCGTGGTCTACCTGCTGCTCTGGGTCTACGGCCTGGTGATCGACCACGACTCCAGCGCCAACTTCGTGCCGCTGAACAACGCCGACAACTGGCTGCACCTGCTGTTGGGCGTGGGCATGATCGCCCTCGGCCTGCTCACCACCCGACGCGCCACGGCCGACCGCCGGTGACCCGTCCCCTCGCCGCCGGCCCCGGGGTGTCTGCACCCCGGGCCGGTGCGGCGGTCGTCATGGGTGCCTCGCGGGGGCTGGGGCTGCTCGTCTGCCGGGAGCTGCTCGAGCGCGGCTACACGGTCTACGGCACGGCCCGCGACGAGGACGAGCTGCTCGGTGCCGAGCGCATCCTGGCCGCCGCCGTGCCCGGTGCGCGGTTCCACACCAGGGTGTGTGACGTCCGTGACGAGGCGGCCGTCACGGCCGTCGTCGACGAGGTGGCGGCGTCGCCCGAGCCCATCGAGGTCGCCATCCACGTCGCCGGGGTGATCCAGGTCGGGCACGCCGACACCGTCACCCTGGGCCACTTCCACGACGCGGTCGACACCATGCTGTGGGGGCCCGTGCACCTCGCCCTCGCGGTGCTGCCGCACCTGCGCGAGGCCGGGCACGGGCGGATCGGCGTCGTGTCGTCCGTCGGTGGCCTCGTGGCGGTGCCCCGGCTGGTGCCCTACTCCGTCGCCAAGTTCGGGGCGGTGGGTCTGGCCGAGGGCCTGTACGCCGAGCTGGCCGGCACCGGCGTGACGGTCACCGCCGTGACCCCCGGCCTGATGCGCACCGGCGGGCACACCCACGCCCGCTTCGTCGACGACGCCGTCACCGACTACGCGTGGTTCACCCCGCTGGCGTCGCTGCCCGGGCTGAGCATCTCCGCCGACCGGGCCGCTCGCCGGATCGTGAGCGGCGTGCTCTCCGGCAGCCCGACGGTCGAGCTGACGCCGCTGACCATCCTCGGGCGTCGCGTGCACGGCCTGGCGCCCGCCACCACCATCCGGGCCATGGGCCTGGTCAGCCGCCTGCTGCCCGGGCCGCACGGGCGCGCCCCCGACCCGATGTCGGAGTCCGCTCCCGCGGTCGAGGGCAGCACCGCCCGGGCCCGGCTCTCGTCTCGAATCGTCGACGGCCTCAGCGTGCTCGGTGACCGGGCGGCTCGGCGCAACAACGAGGTGGGCTGAGCTCGCTGTCGAGGGTGAGGGGTTCGACGGTCCTGATGTTGCCGCTGGCTCGCCGGGTGTGTCACAGTCACCGTGCGTCAGGCGGTCGAACCAGCGGCCGACCAGGCACTGACTTTCTCGGGAGTCGAGTCGTGGCCGTCCACGAACCCCAGAGCGGCCCTCAGCCACCGGGCCCGAACCACCCCCAGCCTCGGCTGTCGGTGTCCGGCGCCGGCGAGGGCACCTTCGCCGTGCCCGGCAGCGAGCTGTCTGCGCTCGTCGAGGCCCGCGACTGGGCGGCCGGCCCGCTGGGTGACCCGCAGGAGTGGCCGCAGAGCCTGCGCACTGCCGTCGGTATCTGCCTGTCGTCGCGCTTCCCCATCCTGCTGTGGTGGGGCCCCGAGCTGGTGATGATCTACAACGACGGCTATCGGCCGATGCTCGGACAGAGCAAGCACCCGCGCGCCCTGGGCGCGCCGGGCCGCGAGGTCTGGGGCGAGATCTGGGACGTCATCGGCCCGATGCTCGACCAGGTCATGGCGGGTGGCGGCGCCACCTGGTCGGCCGACCAGCTGCTCGTGCTCGACCGCAACGGTTTTCCGGAGGAGTGCTACTTCACCTACTCCTACAGCCCGATCACCGACGAGTCCGGTGGGGTGGGTGGCGTGTTCTGCGCCGTCACCGAGACCACGGAACGGGTCCTCGGTGAGCGCAGGCTCTCGACCCTGGCCGAGATGGTCGCCCTGGTGGGGGCGCGCGAGCGGGCGGAGGTGGTGACCGCCGCGGCCGGCATCCTGCGCGAGAACGCCGCAGACCACCCGGCGGTCGCCGTGCTCGACGCCCCACCGGAGGGCGACCGGCTCGCGCTCGGCCGGCTGGTGGAGGAGCAGCTGCCGGGCGTCGGGGCCGCCACCCGGGCCCGGGTCGCCGACCTGGTGCGGCAGGTGTCCGGCACCGGGCGTCGGGCCACCGTGGCGGCCGACGACGAGGCGGTGGCCGACGGCATCCGGGCCTGGCACGCCTACCCCGTCGCCGTCTCGGCCGGCCCGGCCCGCGGGCGCGGCGCGGCGGTCATCGTGCTGGGCGAGTCGGTGCACCGCCCGTGGGACCCGTCACTGGAGGCCTATGTGACGCTGTGCGCCACCCACGTCGCCGCGGTGCTGACCGACGTCAGCCGGCTCGCCGACGAGCGCCGGCGCCGGGAGGCCCTGGTCGAGCTCGACGCCGCCAAGAGCGCGTTCTTCACCAACCTCAGCCACGAGCTGCGCACCCCGCTGACCCTCATCGCCGGCCCGGTGCACGAGGCCCTGGGGGCGGCGGACGACCCGCACCAGCGTGAGCTCCTCGAGCTGGTCGAGCGCAACACCCACCGGCTGGCACGGATGGTCGACGCGATGCTCGACTTCGGCCGCATCGAGGCCGGCGGGCTCGCGCCGCGGCTGCAGGTCGTCGACGTCTCGGCCCTGACCACCGGGTTGGCTGAGACCTTCCGGCCGGCGCTCGAGCGGGCCGGGCTGGCCTTCCGCCACGACTGTGGGGAGGGCATCGAGGCACACCTCGACCCCGACATGGTCGACCGGATCGTGCTCAACCTGCTGGCCAACGCGATGAAGTACACCCCCGAGGGCTCGGTGGGACTGCGCGTGCGGCTCGCCGAGGATGCCGACGACGTCGTGGAGATCTCGGTCACCGACACCGGGGTGGGCATGCACCCCGACGACGTCGACCGTGCGTTCGCGCGCTTCGAGCGGCTCCCTGCGCCGGCCGGCGCGCGCTCCCACGAGGGGGCCGGCATCGGGCTGGCGATGGTGCAGCAGCTCACCGAGCTGATGGGTGGCGAGGTCACCGTCACCAGTGAGGTGGGGCGCGGCAGCACCTTCACCGTCCGGCTGCCGGCGGGCCCGCCCGTGAGCGCGCCCGGTACCGATGGGTCCGGCTCATCCTCGGCCATGACGCCCCGGCACGTCGACGACTTCCTGCGAGAGGTGCAGACCTGGCAGCAGCCGTCCTCGCCGACCGGGCTCGATGACCCGCGAGGCGTCGTCGCGTGGCACACCGACCGGGCGCGCGTCGTGGTGGCCGAGGACAACCCCGAGCTGCGTGAGTACCTCGGCCGGGTGCTCGGCGACGACTACGACGTCGAGCTGGTGCCCGACGGCCGCGCGGCGTTGGCGGCCGTGCGCCGCGAGGCGCCCGACCTCCTTCTCACCGACGTGATGATGCCCGAGCTCGACGGCTACGGCCTGGTCGACGCCATCCGGAACGACCCGGCCCTGTCCGGCATCCCGGTCGTGCTCCTGTCGGCCCGGGCGGGCGAGCGCGAGACGAGCTCGGCCCTGGGTGCCGGGGCCGACGACTACCTCGTCAAGCCGTTCTCCGTGCTCGAGCTGCGGGCGCGGGTCGCCAGCAACCTCGAGCGGGCCGCGGCACGCAGCCAGGACGCCGCGTGGCGCCGGGCGGTCACCGACGGGCTGCACGACGGCCTGCTCGTCCTCGACCTCGACGGCACGGTGCTCGAGGTCAACGACCGCTTCACGGCCCTGCTCGGCTGGGATGCCGCCGACGGGCCGGTCGCCCGGCCCTACCCGTGGGACGCCGCGCCGGGTGGCCCGGCCGCCGGCCTCGGGGCTGCCGTCGACCTCGCCACCGCCTCGCCGGACGGCACGTCGGCGCTCGAGGTCGCGCTGCGGCACCGTGACGGCCGCCGGGTGGTCGGCTCGGTGCGGGTGAGCACGGTGCACGGCGGGCGGGGCCGGCCGACCCGGTTGCTGGCCACCGTGCGTGACGTCACGGCCGAGCACGAGGCCCGCCGGCGCCGGGCCACGGCTGCCGCGTTGTCGGCGGAGCTGGGGTCGGCCGACGAGCTGACCGACGTGGTCGCCGCGGCGGTGGCCGGGTTGTCGGTCCTCTTCGGTGGCGACGCCACCGTGCGTGTCGTCGTGGGCCGCAGCGAGCAGCTGTTCAGCGCGTCGGGTCCCGTGGGCCGTGGCGACGTCGACGAGGCGGTCCACGGCCGGCTCCTCGGCACCGGTGCGAGCCGCGTGGGGCGGTCGGCCGACGATGGTGACGACCACGGCGGCGAGGTCGACGGCATCCTGCTCACGCCCGGCGGCGACGAGCCCCGCTGCCGGGTCTGGGTCTCGTTCCCCGTGCCGCGCCGGGTCACCGCCGACGAGGAGATCGCCGGTGACCTCCTGGTGCAGGCCGTGGCCCTCGCCTGTGACCGGGTGGTCGCCGCCGCGGGCTTCGCGCAGCGCGAGCAGCACCTGCGGCGTGCGGTCGAGAGCCACGAGGAGATCGGGCAGGCCGTCGGCATCCTCGTCGAGCGGCACCGGTGGACCCCCACCGTCGCCTTCGAGCGGCTGAAGCGCACCTCGCAGGACCACAACATCAAGGTGCGTGAGGTGGCCCTGCGGGTCGTCGAGAGCGGTGCGGACCCCGGCGAGCTCGGGTCATGACCCCCGACGCGGCCCGCTCAGGGTGCCCTGACGAGCCCGGGCCATCACGCCGCGGGCGGCCACGCCCAAGGTGAGCCCCTCCTCGTCGGCCAGGGCCACCAGGGCGTCGAACGCCTCTGCCATGTCGAGCGAGCGGGTGTAGGCCAGCGCTCCCTTGGCCTGCTCGATGACCGAGCGGTCCTCGAGGGCGGCGTGCAGGCCGGTCGCGAGGTGCTCGTGGTCGACCTGAGCACTCACGATGAGCAGCGTGACGGCATCCGCGAGCGCGCGGCAGTCGGCCTGCTGGCGCTCGAAGCCCTCCGCCTGCGCCCGGAAGATGTTCAGGCCCCCGAAGGTGTGCCCGTGCCAGCTGAGCGGCATGGCCTGCACGGAGAGGTAGCCGGACTCCACGATGAACGGGCCCGTGGCCGGCCAGCGCCGGGCGAGAGCCTCGGCCCCCACCTCGTGGACCTCCTCACCGCCGCGAAGGGCGTCCAGGCACGGACCCTCGTCGGTCTGGGCCTGGTGCATCTCGAGGTCGAGGGCGCGGTGGGAGGTGGCGGCCAGCACCTCGAGCGAGTCGTCGACGTCGACGAGCACGGCTGCTGCCGTGGCGGGCAGGGCGGCGACCACGCCGGTCAGGAGCTGGGCCAGGGCTCCGGTGATGTCGAGGTCCGGCCCGACCATGGCCGCGTTGGCGCCGGCCAGGACCGCTGAGATGCTGGTGCTGCTCATGTCGACTCGATCTCCTGATCCGGGGTGGCCGAGAAGGTGAGGTGGCGCTCGATGACGGCGCGCGCCGATGCGGTGACGCTCTGGTCGTGGGAGAAGGCGTGCGCCCGCAGGAGGGCGAGGGCGTCGGCTTCGGGGATGCCGAGCTGGGCCACGACCATGCCGGTGGCCTGGTGCACCTCGGCCCGCTCCGACCACGGGCCGCGGCCGGTCTCATGCATGCTCGCGCCGTCGGCCAGGAGTGCCGCCGCCACCACCCGCGCGACGATGAGCCCGCCGTCGAGGTCGATGTCGCGGTCGGTGCCCCGCTGGTAGAGCGTGAGCACGCCGATGACCCGGTCCTCGCCCTCGCCCATCGGCAGCGCGTGCACGACCAAGGGCGCCAGGGCGGTGAGCGACTCAGACTCGAGCAGGGGCCAGCGCGGGTCGGGCCCGTCGACGTCGAGGAGGTCGAAGCGGGCATAGGCGCCGGCGGTGAAGGCGTCGGGCCCGGGGCCCTGCCCCACGACGTCCTGGGTCTCCTCGAGCAGCTGGGCCGTGTCGTCGGTGACACTCAGGGTCACCCGCTCGAGCTGGGTGTAGGCGATCGTGATGGCGCCACCGTCGCAGTCGAGGGTGCCCGCAGCGGCCCGGCACAGCCGGTCGGGCAGGGCGAGGCCGCGCGCGGCCCCCCGGGCCAGCCCGTTCGCCAGGCGGGCGAGGAGGTCATCGACGTCGGCCATGTCCGGTCCTCCAGCCCTCGGTGGTGCCCGTTGCTGCCCTTCTCTCCACGGTACTCCGTGCCGCAGGTGCGCTCCCGCTCACCCGGTGGTCGTTGCCGTGGCACCGGGGGACAGCACGACCTTGACCATGCCGTTCTTCTTGGCCTGGAAGTCGGCATAGGCGCCCGGCGCCGCCTCGAGCGGCAGCCGGTGCGTGGCGAAGCCGTCGACGCCCAAGGGGTCCTCGTCGGTCAGCAGGGGGAGGATCTCGGGCACCCACCGCTTGACGTTCGCCTGGCCCATCCGCAGCTGCACCTGCTTGTCGAACAGCGTCATCATCGGCATCGGGCTGGCCATGCCGCCGTAGACCCCGCTCAGCGAGACGGTGCCGCCGCGGCGCACCGCGTCGATGGCCGTGTGGATCGCCGCGAGACGGTCGATGCCGACGGTGGTCATCAGCTTCTTGGCCACGACGTCGGGTAGGGCGGTGACCATCTTCTGGGTGAGCTCGATGGCACGGGAGCCGTGCGCCTCCATGCCCACGGCATCCACCACCGCATCCGCGCCACGCCCACCGGTCAGCTCACGCACGGCCTCGGCGACGTCGTCGACCTCGCGCATGTCGATCGTCGTGACGCCCCGCGACCGGGCCCGCTCGAGCCGCTCGTCGACCCGGTCGACGCCGATCACCTGGCGCACGCCCCGCTGCAGCGCGATGCGTGACGCCATGTCGCCGATCGGGCCGAGACCCAGCACCAGCAGGGTGCCCTCCGGCTCGGGGTCGGCGTAGGCCACCGCCTGCCACGCCGTCGGGAGCACGTCGGAGAGGTAGAGGAAGCGGTCGTCCTGCGGCCCGTGCGGCACCTTGACGTGGGTGTACTGCGCCTGGGGCACCCGGAGGAACTCCGCCTGACCGCCGGGCACGGAGCCGTAGAGCTCGGAGTAGCCGAACAGTGCTGCGCCGCTTCCCTGCTCGCGCACCTGCGTCGTCTCGCACTGGCTCTGCAGCCCGTGCTCGCACATCCAGCAGTGCCCGCAGCAGACCTGGAAGGGGATGACGACACGGTCGCCGGGGGCGATGGCGGTGACATCGGCGCCGACCTCCTCGACGATGCCCATCGGCTCGTGCCCGAGGATGTCGCCCTCGTTCATGAACGCGCCGAGCACCTCGTACAGGTGCAGGTCGGACCCGCAGATGTTCGTGCTGGTCACCCGGATGATCGCGTCACCGGGGTCCTGGATCACCGGGTCCGGAACCTCGTCCACCCGGACGTCCCGCTTGCCGTGCCACACCACTGCTCGCATCGTCTGCCTCCAGATCTCGTGTGGCAGGTGCCTACCCAGCCGGTCGAGCCCTACTCGCGGGTTCGACACGGGCCCGTGCGGCGGTGCGGCTCACGCGCTCTCGGCGAGGTCCGGAGCGTCCGGCTGCTCGGCGGCATCCGCGTCTGAGGCGGGCTCCTCAGCGTCCTCGAGCTCAGCGACCGGGTCGACGTAGCCGGGCGGGGGCGGGGGGTCGGGGGTCACCGGTGGCCAGGTGGTGCCGTCGGGGCGAAGGTGCGATCGGTGGAAGTTCATGACCATCTCCTCAGTGGCACCCTTCCCCGGGGGCACGGGGCCAAACCTCCGCGCGAGCTCCCGTCGGTGTTCCGTGGACGGATGGCTGGCCACCACTACGGCCTGCTGGTGGGCCCGGCCGGACGCCCCCGAGAACCACCACCCCATCGTCTGCACCCGCTCGGGTGCCGGGGGCCCCACGATCGTGGCGCCAACCCGGAGGGCAACGACTCCACCGAGCAGGCCGAGAAGTTCAGCACGACCTGGCAGGGCATGGTGCGGTCGCTGAAGAGGGTGGTCGAGTCGGGGTGTCGTGCGCAGCCGGCACGCGGCTACCTGTTGTCACGCCCTGTTTGCGGGGCTACTGTCACCGGGACGCGATCTGCAGCGGATCGTGCCCCCGGAAGCGGAATGCCGAGTCCTGCCCCGCTCCGGGTCCCATCGCACCACCGCCCGGCAGGAGCGGGGGACCCACTTGCGGGGCCGTCCAGGTTGATCGAGGACAGCTCCTTGGGGTGAAGCCGGACACCGACTCCTTCGTCGAGTGCCGGCCGGGCGACCTCAGCCCGAACCCGACAGCTCACCTCGTAGGCGCGAGAGGCATTGCCATGACTACTGCGTCGATTCCCGGCCGCCACCGTTCACCCGAGCCGTTTCCCATCTTCTCCGAGCTCTCCTCCGTCCTCGGGCGCGCCTGCGCCACGGGTGCCCGCATGGCCGCCACGGTCGGCGTGGCCGGTGGCCTGGCGGTCACCGGTGCTGCGATGTCGGCCCAGGCTGCGTCTGCGTCGCCGGCGCCTGCTCGCGTGGCGGCGATGGCACCCGCCGCCGTGCTCCCGTCGGCGACGGCCCCGGCCTACCTGACCGTCACCCTGCGCCGGGGAAACCCGTACCACAGCCAGAACAGGATCCTCCAGCGCCGGTTGAACGCCCTGGGTGCTTCGCTGGCGGTCGACGGGTCCTTCGGCAGGAAGACCCTGGCCGCCGTCAAGAAGTTCCAGACCGCAAAGCGACTCCAGGTCGACGGGGTGGTCGGCCCCATCACCCGAAAGGCGCTGGGCCTCACCGCTCCGGCGGCGGCCAGGACCGTCGGCACGCATCCCCTCGACCTGTCGCGCGCCGCGATGTGGGACCGGATCGCCCAGTGCGAGTCCGGCGGTCGGTGGAACATCAACACCGGAAACGGCTACTACGGCGGACTGCAGTTCGACTTCGCCACCTGGCTGAGCGTCAACGGTGACGACTTCGCCAGGCGCGCCGACCTGGCGACCCGGGCGGAGCAGATCACCGTGGCGAACCGCCTCTATGCCAAGCGTGGCCTCCAGCCGTGGAGCTGCCGCGGCGCGGCGTAGGGACGCGCCGGCGCGCCGGTCCGGTCATCGCCGAGCGGCACCGGCGTACCTGCCGACAGGCAGTCGGCCCCGACACCCCCTGTGCCGTGCTCATGCGCGGTGCAGGGGGCGTCGACTGCCTATCCGTGTGAACGCTGCCCAGCCCAGCGACTCTCAGGGGGCCACGGCATCCACGAGCTCGCTGATCGCGCGCTCGATCGCGGCGCACAGCACGTCGATGTCGGGAACGGCGTCGTAGTCACCGGTGACGCCGATCGTCAGGTGCCCGTCGTAGCTGAAGATGCCGATGCTGATCCGCACCGACTGGGCGACCGGGATGTAGGGGAACAGCTCGAGCATGCGGTGTCCCAGCAGGTAGAGCGGCTGCTGGGGCCCCGGAATGTTCGTGGTGACCGTGTTCACCACTCTCTGCCCCGCACGGGCGTAGAGCTTGGCCCCGAGGGTCATCAGCGTCGCCGGCACGAAATCCGCTGCGGCGAGCATCGACTCGATGCCGACCGACTGCCCGCTGCCCTTGAGCTCAGTCATCTGGTGGGTCACGACCGTGAGCCGCTCCCGCGGGCCGTCGACACCGACCGGGAGCTCGGCGAACAGGGCGGTCACGTGGTTTCCCAGCTGCCCACGGTGCTCCTCGGTGCGCACCGACACCGGCACCAGGGAGCGGATGGTCGTGGTCTCGACGTCCTCGCCACGTGCGAGCAGGTAGTCCCGGAAGCCCCCGGCCAGGGCCGCCAGCACCACGTCGTTGACCGAGCACCCCGCGGCCGCCTTGACCCGCTTGACGTCCGCGAGCTCGGCACGGGCCCAGCCCCACCGACGGTGCGGGCCGAGCGGCCCGTTGAGCACACTGGTGGGAGCCGCCGCCCGACGGCCCACGCTGGCCAGGCCGTAGGCCCGCACCGCGCCCGCCCTCGCCAGGGCCACGGGTGACCCGATGCCGCGCCGGGCCGCACCCGCGACGGCGCGGGCGGTGTCGACCGGCAGTCGCGCGACGCCCACCACGCCGGATGCCGTCAGCCCCAGTCGCGACGGAGGTGCGGCCGGGTGCCACACCCGCACCGGCCGGGGCGCGGGCTCGGGGCTGCCGTCGAGCAGCACCTCCATCAGCTCGTTCCCGGCGAGCCCGTCGATCATCGCGTGGTGCGTCTTGGTGAGGAGGGCCCACCGACCTCCGGTCAGGCCCTCGACGAGCCACAGCTCCCACAAGGGGCGGTCCGGGTCGAGTCGCTGCGAGAGCACCCGGCCGAACAGGGCGCGCAGCTGGTCGTCGCCGCCGGGAGCGGGAATCGCAGTGTGCCGCAGGTGGTATTCGAGCAGGAAGTGAGGGTCGTCGACCCACACCGGACGGGCGAGGTCGAGCGGCATCCGCTGGACGCGCTGGCGGTGGCGCAGGAGGCTCCCCAGGCACGACTGCACGTGCGCGGCCAGCTCGTCGTAGGTCGGCGCCGGACCGTCGAAGACGAGCAACGAGCCGACGTGCATCTGCTGGCGGTCGTTCTCGAGCTGGAGGAACCCCGCGTCGAGCGAGCTGAGGCGCTGCACGCTCACGCCCTCGGCCGTGCAGACGTCTTGGCCTGCGACGCGAGGTCGGCCACCACCGGGTGTTGTGCCAGCCACCCGAGGACGGCGTCGATGGTCCACTGCGGCGCCTCGAGCTGGGGGACGTGCCCCACGCCGTGGGCGATCTCGAACTGCCAGTGGGGGTTCGCCGCCGCCGCCGCACGCGCGGAGGCGATGTTGACCAGCCGGTCGCGGTCGCCGTGCAGCAGCAGCACGGGCACGTCGATGTCCTGCAGCATCACGGCGTAGCGCTTGCGGTCGGCGAGCACCCAGAGCAGGGACTGCGCTGCGGTGAGCATCTGGGAGTCGACGTCGGGGTAGCCGAGGCGCTGGCCGGCGAGCTCGGTGTGCAGGAGGACGACCTCGGGCGGGACCCGGCCCGGGTCCGCGCAGCACAGCGCCATCAGGTCGCGTGCGGCCTGCATCGCCGACTGCTCGTCACGGGGGCGGCGCACCATTCGCCGGCCGACGACCGGCACCATGAAGGCAGCGAAGGTGGCGAAGACCTTGGGGTCGGGGCGCGCGCGCAGCGCGGGCGGCAGTGCCGGGTCGACGAGCACGAGCCCGGCGACCGTCTCGGCGCGGCGTGCGGCCTGGCGGATGGAGATCAGCCCACCCATCGAGTTGCCGACCAGGATCGCCGGGGTGCCGGCCACCTCGACGAGGAAACGGTGCAGCAGGCGGTTGTTGGCCTGCACGGACGTCGAGCGAGAACCACCGAGCGTGTGTCCGAAGCCGGCGAGGTCGATGGCCATCACCCGGCAGGTCTGCGCCAGTGTGGGTGCCACTGCGGCCCAGTTCACGGCCGAGCCGCCGAGACCGTGCACGCACACGACCAGCGGACCGTCGGCCGGGCCGCCGAAGTCGAGGAAGTGCACCGGTCCGTCGAGGTCGGCCCACCGCGACTCGGGGCGCGGGGCGCGCTCGTCCGGAACTGCAGTCACCCTTCGGACTCTAGGCCCGCTCCGCCCCGCTGGAAGCGAGGGGGTGGCTCTTCCCACAGACCGACCCGGTGCTCGGGTGGTGGTCGCGACGGCCGCCCCAGCGCCCGGCTCGCAGGCTCAGTGCTGTGCGAACCGCCAGACGGTGGTGGCGCGGTACTCCTCGCCCGGGCGCAGCACGGCCGACGGGAACGCGGGCTGGTTGGGGGCGTCGGGGTAGGCCTGGCACTCCAGCGCGACACCGGCCCGCGGCTCGAGCACCCGGCCGCCGCGGTCGACGACGGTGCCGTCGAGCTGCTGCCCGGTGTAGACCTGCACCGACGGCTGGGTGGTGGAGACCTCCAGGCTGCGGCCGGTCGGCGGGTGCTCCAGCCGGGCCACCGGGCGCAGCGCGTCGCCGCCCAGGACCAGGGCGTGGTCGAGGCCACCCGCCTGGCGCACCTGGGGGTGGTCGGCACCCACCCGCTCGCCGAGCACGGCACCGTGGCGGAGGTCGAAGGGCGTGTCCTGGACCGGCTCGACGTGCCCGAGCGGGATGGACCTCTCGTCGACCGGCAGGTAGGCGTCGGCCGCCACGGTGAGCCGGTGCTCGTCGATGGTGCCCTCGCCCGCGAGGTTGAGGTACGCGTGGTTGGTGAGGCTGACGACGGTGGCGGCGGACGTCTCGGCGACGTGCTCGATGGTGATGCTGTCGGCGGTCACGGAGTAGCGCACCCGGGCGGTCACCTCACCCGGGAAGCCCTGGTCACCGTCGGCGCTGACGAGCTGCAGCTCGAGCGAGGTGTCGTCTGACGCCACGAGCGACCACTGCCGCGAGTGGAAGCCACCGGGGCCACCGTGCAGGCAGGTGGTGCCCTCGTTGGGCGCCAGGTCGTGGCGCACGCCATCGAGGATGAAGGTGGCGTCGCCGATCCGGTTGGCGTAGCGGCCCACCGTCGACCCGAGGTAGGGGTTGGTGGGGGCGGCGTAGTCGCCGGCCGCGGCCAGGCCGAGCGCAACGTCGACGAACCCCCCGTCGGGCAGCGGCATCCGCACTCTGGCGATCGTGGCTCCCAGGTCGAGCACGGTCAGCTGCAGGCCGCGCTCGTCGGCGCCGAGGGTGTAGGCGGTGACGTCCGCGCCGTCGTCGAGGGCACCGAAGGACGAGCGGACCAGCATGTCGGCGACTCCTCGCGATGGGGTGATGACGGTCGCGACGTTACCGCCGACACCGGCGCGGGTGCGGGGGAGGAGCCGGGCCGAGAGATCATCGGGGGGAGCGACGGCTCAGCGCCACAGGATCGCTCGGCACCGTGGGCGAGCCACCCCCGGCACTAGGATTCGCCCATGACAGCCGCCTCCGGTGCGCCGACGATGGCGGACGTGGCCCAGCGCGCCGGGGTCTCGCACCAGACCGTCTCCAGGGTGCTCAACGACGCGGAGGCGGTGCGGCCACAGACCCGCGACGCGGTGCTCAAGGCCATCGCCGAGCTGGGCTACCGCCGCAACCAGGCGGCGCGCGCGCTCGTCACCCGGCGCAGCGGGCTGATCGGCGTCATCGTCGACGAGCTGGCGCTCTACGGGCCGGCGAGCACGGTCTCGAGCATCGCCCAGGCCGCCCGGGAGGCCGGCTACGGCATCACCCTCGACCTCCTCTGGGACATCAGCGGGCCGAGCATCGCGACCGCCTTCGAGCACCAGCTCAGCCAGGCCGTCGAGGCGGTCGTCCTCGTGGCCGCCCACGGCCGGATGCCGGATGCGGCGGCGCTGCAGGACCTGTCGCTTCCGGTCATCGCCCTCGACGGCTTCCTCGGCCCGGACGCGCCGACGGCCGGGGTCGACCAGCGGGCCGGTGGGCTGATGGCCACCCGGCACCTGCTCGAGCTGGGCCACCGGAGCATCGCGCACATCAGCGGCCCGGGGGACTGGCCGCAGGCGACGGCGCGTCGCGCCGGCTTCCTCGAGGCCATGGCCGAGGCCGGCACCGAGCCGGGGCCGGTGGTCACCGGCGACTGGTCACCCAAGGCCGGCTACGAGGCGTGCCGGCGCATCCTCGACCAGATGCCCTCCACGACAGCGCTGTTCGTGGGCAACGACCAGATGGCGATGGGTGTCCTTCGCGCCCTCACCGAGGCCGGCCGGGCCGTGCCGGGCGACGTCTCGGTCGTCGGGTTCGACGACATCCCCGAGGCGTCGTTCGCCCAGCCGCCCCTCACCACGATTCGCCAGGACTTCACCGCACTGGGCCGCGAGGCCGTGCGCCTCGTCGTCGGGGCCATCGCGGGTGAGGCGCTCCCGACCGCCCTGGTGCCGCCGCGCCTCGTCACCCGGGAGTCGACCGCCCGAAGGGCGCGCACCGGGCGTCGCTGATCGTGCTGTGTCACGAATTGGTAACGCGACTTGCGCGAACCGGCATGTGAGCGCTAACAATGTGAGCGTTAACATCCTGTCGACGGCGACGGGAGCTCGAGGCAAGGGAGCCGGCATGGTCCGCGACGACGACCGCTACGCCATCGGCGTCGACTACGGCACCTTGTCCGGCCGGGCCCTGGTCGTGCGCGTGTCGGACGGTGCCGAGATGGGCTCGGCCGTGCTCGAGTACCCCCACGGGGTGGTCGACTCGGTGATGCCGGGCTCCGGGCGTCGCCTCCCGCCCGACTGGGCGCTCCAGGTGCCCTCCGACTACGTCGAGGTGCTGCGCACCGCCGTGCCGGCCGCGATCGAGGAGGCCGGCATCGACCCGGCCGACGTCATCGGCATCGCGACCGACTTCACCGCCTGCACGATGCTGCCGACCCTCGCCGACGGCACGCCGCTGTGCGACACCGACGAGCTGCGCGACGAGCCGCACGCCTACGTCAAGCTGTGGAAGCACCACGCCGCGCAGGGGCAGGCAGACCGCATCACCGAGCTGGCCCGGGAGCGCGGTGAGAAGTGGCTGGCGCGCTACGGCGGCGTCATCTCCTCGGAGTGGGAGTTCGCCAAGGGCCTGCAGCTGCTCGAGGAGGCCCCCGCGGTCTACGCCGCCATGCAGCACTGGGTCGAGGCGGCCGACTGGATCGTCTGGCAGCTCACCGACACCTACGTGCGCAACGCGTGCACCGCCGGCTACAAGGGCATCCGCCAGGACGGCGCCTACCCGTCACGCGACTACCTGGCCGCCCTCAACCCCGGCTTCGAGGGCTTCGTCGAGGACAAGGTCGAGCACGAGATCGGCGAGCTCGGCGCGGTGGCCGGCCACCTCACCGCCCGGGCCGCTGCCTGGACCGGCCTCCCCGAGGGCATCCCCGTCGCGGTGGGCAACGTCGACGCCCACGTCTCGGCCCCCGCGGCGGATGCCGTGGCACCGGGCCAGATGGTCGCCATCATGGGCACCTCCACCTGCCACGTCATGAGCTCCGACGTGCTGGCCGAGGTGCCCGGGATGTGCGGGGTCGTCGACGGCGGCATCGTCACCGGTCTCTACGGCTACGAGGCCGGCCAGTCCGGGGTCGGCGACATCTTCGGGTGGTTCGTGTCGAACGCGGTGCCGAGGTCCTACGAGAAGGCCGCGCGCGCCGCCGGGCTCGACCTCCACGAGCACCTCACCGCGCTGGCCGCCGAGCAGCCGATCGGTGCCCACGGGCTCGTGGCCCTCGACTGGTGGAGCGGCAACCGCTCGGTGCTCGTCGACCACGACCTGTCCGGCCTGGTCGTCGGGCTGACCCTGACCACCCGCGCCGAAGACGTCTACCGCGCGCTGCTGGAGTCCACGGCGTTCGGGGCGCGGGTCATCGTCGAGACGTTCGCGGCATCCGGGGTGCCGGTCACCGAGTTCATCGTGACCGGCGGGCTGCAGAAGAACCCCCTGCTCATGCAGATCTACGCCGACGTGCTCGACATGCCGCTGTCGGTCGTCACCTCGAGCCAGGGCCCGGCCCTCGGCTCGGCGCTGCACGCCGCGGTGGCCGCGGGCGCCTACCCGGACGTGCCGACCGCCGCCCGCGCCATGGGCCGGCGCCAGCAGGCGGCGTTCGCCCCCATCGCCGAGAACGTCGCCGCCTACGACCGGCTCTACGCCGTCTACCGCGAGCTGCACGACCACTTCGGCCGAGGGGCCAGCAGCGCCATGCGCACCCTCAAGTCCATCCGCCGTGAGGCGAACGCATGACCTCGACGACTCCCCTCTCGAGTGCCGTGCGCGCGACGGTCGACCGGCTGCGCGCGGACGTCGCCGGCCTGCACGCCGAGCTGGTCCGCTACGGCCTGGTCATCTGGACCGCCGGCAACGTCAGCGCCCGGGTGCCCGGCGCCGACCTCATGGTGATCAAGCCGTCCGGCGTGTCGTACGACGACCTCGACGCCGGGGCGATCGTCGTGACCGACCTCTTCGGCGACCTCGTCGAGGGCGAGCGAAACCCGTCCTCCGACACCGCCGCTCACGCCTACGTCTACCGGCACATGCCGCACGTGGGTGGCGTCGTGCACACGCACTCGACCTACGCCACCGCGTGGGCCGCCCGTCACGAGCCGATCCCCTGCGTGCTCACGATGATCGCCGACGAGTTCGGCGGCGACATCCCGGTCGGTCCGTTCGCGCTGATCGGCGACGACTCGATCGGGCGCGGCATCGTCGACACGCTGCAGGCCTCGCGCAGCCGGGCCGTGCTGATGGCCGGCCACGGTCCCTTCACGGTGGGACGTGACGCCCGCGACGCCGTCAAGGCCGCCGTGATGCTCGAGGACGTCGCCCGCACGGTGCACGTCAGCCGGCAGCTCGGCGACCCCCGACCGCTCGAGCCGGCGCACGTCGACGCGCTCTTCGACCGCTACCAGAACGTCTACGGACAGCAAGGAGACCCCCAGTGACCGACCGCCAGATCTGGTTCCTCACCGGGAGCCAGGGCCTCTACGGCGACGACGTCCTCGAGCAGGTGGCGACCCAGTCGCGCCGGGTCTCCGACGCACTGGCCGCCCACGACGGCATCGTCGCGGACGTGGTCGCCAAGCCGGTGCTCACCACCGCTGCCGCGATGCGCCGCACGATGCTCGACGCGAGCTCCGACGACCGTGTCGTCGGCGTCATCGCGTGGATGCACACCTTCTCGCCGGCCAAGATGTGGATCGGGGCGCTCGACGCGCTGCGCAAGCCGCTGCTGCACCTGCACACCCAGGCCGACCGCGACCTGCCCTGGTCGAGCATCGACATGGACTTCATGAACCTCAACCAGGCCGCCCACGGCGACCGCGAGTTCGGCTTCATCCAGACCCGGATGCGGCAGCCGCGCCTCACCGTGTCGGGCCACGTCTCCGACCCGGTCGTGCTCCGGCGGGTCGCCGAGTGGTCGAGGGCTGCCACCGCGGCGGCAGAGCTGCGCACCATGCGGGTCGTGCGCTTCGGCGACAACATGCGCGACGTCGCGGTCACCGAGGGCGACAAGGTCGAGGCCGAGATCCGTCTCGGCGTGTCGGTCAACACCTACGGGGTCAACGACCTCGTGGCGGTCGTCGACGAGGTCGACGACGCCACGGTCGACGGGCTGGTCGCGGAGTACCAGGACGTCTTCGACGTCGCCCCCGAGCTGCGCCGCGGCGGCGACCGGCACGAGTCGCTGCGCTACGGCGCCCGCATCGAGGCGGGGCTGCGCCAGTTCCTCGACACCGGCGGCTACACGGCGTTCACCTCCAACTTCGAGGACCTCGGTGGCCTGCGGCAGCTTCCGGGCCTGGCGGTGCAGCGGCTGATGTCCGACGGCTACGGCTTCGGCGGCGAGGGAGACTGGAAGACCTCGGTGCTCGTGCGCACGCTCAAGGTGATGGCGCAGGGACTGCCCGGCGGCACGTCCTTCATGGAGGACTACACCTACGACCTCGACCCCGGCTCCGAGCTGGTGCTGGGGGCGCACATGCTCGAGGTCTGCCCGACCCTGAGCAGCGCCCCCGCACGGGTCGAGATCCACCCCCTGGGCATCGGCGGCCGCGAGGACCCGGTGCGCCTGGTCTTCACCGCCGACCCCGGGGATGCCGTGGTGCTCGGCATGAGCGACCTGGGCGACCGCTTCCGCCTGGTCGGCAACGAGGTCACCGTCGTCACCCCGCCGCAGGACATGCCCAGGCTGCCCGTCGGGCGCGCGGTGTGGCGGCCCAAGCCCGACTTCTCGACCTCGACGGAGGGCTGGCTGCTCGCCGGCGGACCGCACCACACCGTGCTGTCGACGGCCCTGACCAGCACCCACCTCGACCACCTCGCCGAGATCCTCGGCCTCGAGCTCGCCCTGATCGGCGCCGGCACCACCACGCGGTCCTTCCGCGACGAGCTGCGCTGGAACAGCGCCTACCACCGACTTGCCGGGGGGCTGTAGCCCCGGACGCACCACCCCCGGGTTCGGCAAACAGAGTCCCCACCCGGGAACAGACGGTCCGGCGCCCGCCGGCCTCGAACACGAAGGAGAACCACCACGATGCGCAAGATTCTTGCGGTGGCCGGCATCGCCGCCTTGGCCCTCACCGGCTGCGGGCGCGCGGACGACTCGACGAGCGGTGCCAGTGGCTCCGCCTCGGCCAAGCCCGCTGACATCACCGTCGGCGTCGCCATGCCCACCAAGACCTCCGAGCGGTGGATCAAGGACGGTGACTACATGAAGCAGCAGCTCGAGGCCGCCGGCTACAAGGTCAACCTCCAGTACGCCAACGACGACATCCCGACCCAGGTCACCCAGCTCCAGGACATGATCACCAAGAAGAACAACGTCCTGGTCGTCGCCTCGATCGACGGCACCGCCCTCAAGGGTGCCCTCGCCGACGCCAAGGCCGACGGCATCCCCGTCATCGCCTACGACCGGCTCCTGCGCGACACCGACGCGGTGCAGTACTACACCACCTTCGACAACCTGAAGGTCGGCAAGCTGCAGGCCGAGTCGCTGCTCAAGGGCCTCGAGGCGTCGGGCAAGCCCAAGCCGTGGAACGTCGAGCTGTTCGCCGGGTCCCCCGACGACAACAACGCGACCTTCTTCTACAACGGCGCCTGGGACGTCCTCAAGCCGAAGGTCGACGACGGCACCATCAAGATCAAGTCCGGCGAGACCGACTTCAAGACCGTCGCCACCCTGCGCTGGGACGCCGCCGTCGCCAAGAAGCGGATGGAGAACCTGCTCACCAAGTCCTACTCGGACGCTGACGTCAACGGCGTCCTCTCGCCCTACGACGGCCTCTCGCGCGGCATCATCGCCGCTCTGAAGGGCTCCGGGTACGGCAGCGGCGGCAAGACCCTCCCGGTGGTCACCGGCCAGGACGCCGAGCTCGAGTCGGTCAAGTCGGTCCTGGCAGACGAGCAGTACTCCTCGGTCTTCAAGAACACCCAGGACCTGGCCAAGTCCACGGTCGCGATGATCCAGGAGATCCTCGACAAGAAGACCGTCACGACCAACGACACCACCTCGTACAACAACGGCATCAAGGTCGTCCCGACCCAGCTGCTCGACCCGGTGTCCGTCGACAAGGCCAACATCGAGCAGGTCCTGCTCGACGCGAACTACTACACCGCGGACCAGCTCAAGAGCTGACCCTCGAACCCCGGGGTGGCGGCGGCCGAGCGCCTGCTCCCGCCGCCGCCCCGGCCCCACCGAGCACCAGCCCGACCCGGGCACCAGCGCGACCCGGCTCGAGCCGGGCACGGCAGTACCCAGACCGGACGGCATCCGCACGACCCAGGAGGACCGACATCGTGACCGACACCATCTTGTCGATGCGCGACATCACCAAGGAGTTCCCGGGGGTCCGGGCCCTGTCCGACGTCAACTTCGACGTGAACCGGGGCGAGATCCACAGCATCTGCGGCGAGAACGGCGCGGGGAAGTCGACGCTGATGAAGGTGCTCTCGGGGGTCCACCCCCACGGCACCTACAGCGGTCAGATCTACTTCGAGGGCCACGAGGTGGAGTTCGGCAACATCCGGGACTCCGAGCACGCCGGCATCGTGATCATCCACCAGGAGCTCGCCCTCATCCCGCTGCTGTCGATCACCGAGAACCTCTTCCTCGGCAACGAGGACGCCAAGCGCGGCGTCATCAACTGGCTCGACGCCCGCAAGCGCGCCGTGGAGCTGCTCGAGCGCGTCGGCCTGCACGAGGACCCCGACACCCTCATCCGCGACATCGGCATCGGCAAGCAGCAGCTCGTCGAGATCGCCAAGGCCCTCGCCAAGGACGTCAAGCTGCTCATCCTCGACGAGCCCACGGCGGCGCTGAACGAGGGTGACAGCCAGAACCTGCTCCGGCTGCTCGGTGGCCTGCGCGACCGCGGCATCACCTGCATCATGATCAGCCACAAGCTCAACGAGATCGAGCAGATCTCCGACGCCATCACGATCATCCGCGACGGCCGCACCATCGAGACGCTCCAGCTGAGCGACGGCGGTGTCGACGAGGACCGGATCATCCGCGGCATGGTGGGGCGCGACCTCGACCACCGCTACCCGCCGCACGAGTCGAACCCGGGTGAGGTCCTGCTCGAGATCCGCGACTGGACCGTGATGCACCCGGCCGACCCGCACCGCGTGGTCGTCGACCGCGCCAACCTCACGGTCCGCCGTGGCGAGATCGTGGGGCTCGCGGGCCTGATGGGTGCGGGGCGCACCGAGCTCGCCCGCAGCGTCTTCGGGCAGTCCTGGGGCACCAAGCGCAGCGGCACCCTGCTCAAGGAGGGCAAGGAGATCTCCGCGAAGAACGTGGGCCAGGCGATCAACGCCGGCCTCGCCTACGTCACCGAGGACCGCAAGGCGCTCGGCCTGAACCTGCTCGACTCGATCAAGGTGTCGATCACCTCCGCCGGCCTGAAGAAGATCAAGAAGGGCATGGCCGTCGACGACAACCAGGAGGTGCTGGCGGCCGAGCGGTTCCGTTCCTCGCTGAACATCAAGACCCCGGACGTCGAGGAGGGCGTCTCGCGCCTGTCCGGCGGCAACCAGCAGAAGGTCGTCCTCGCGAAGTGGATGTTCACCGAGCCCGACGTCCTGATCCTCGACGAGCCCACCCGCGGCATCGACGTCGGTGCCAAGTACGAGATCTACGAGATCATCAACCAGCTGGCCGACTCCGGCCGCGGGGTGCTCGTGATCTCCTCCGAGCTGCCCGAGCTGCTCGGCATCTGCGACCGCATCTACACCCTCAGCGCCGGCGTCATCACCGCCGACGTGCCGCGCGAACGGGCGGACCAGGAACTGCTCATGCGCTACATGACCCAGAGAAAGGCAGGCTGACCATGGCCCAGGACGTCACCACCCGCGACGCCGCGAAGGAGGCCGACGGCCGGTCCCTCGGTGCGGAGATCCGCAAGAGCCTCGGGGGGAACATCCGCCAGTACGGCATGCTCATCGCCCTGCTCGGGCTCGTCGCGATGTTCTACTTCCTCACCGACGGGCTGTTCCTCGAGCCGCGCAACGTGACCTCGCTGCTCGTGCAGAACGGCTACATCCTGATCCTCGCCATCGGCATGGTGATGGTGATCATCGCCGGGCACATCGACCTGTCGGTGGGGTCGGTGAGCGCCTTCGTGGGAGCCTCGTGCGCCCTGGCCATGGACCACTGGGGCCTGCCCTGGCCGATGGCCATCCTGCTCGGCATCGCCCTCGGCATCCTCGTGGGCATGTGGCAGGGCTACTGGGTGGCCTACATCGGCATCCCGGCGTTCATCGTCACCCTGGCCGGCATGCTCCTGTTCCGGGGCCTGGACCTGATGATCCTCGACGCCCAGTCGATCCCGGTGCCCGAGGCCTTCCAGAAGATCGCCAACGGCTACCTCCCCGAGATGGGGCCGAACACCGGCTACCACAACCCGACGCTGGTGCTCACCCTCCTCGGCATCGCGTTCCTCACCTACTTCGAGCTGAAGAACCGTGCCGACCGCAAGAAGTACGACATGAGCGTGCCGCCGATGGCGGTGGTCGTCATCAAGCTGGTCATCTCCGGCGGCCTGCTGCTCGCCACCGGCATGCTGCTGGCCTCGTACAAGGGCCTCCCGGTGGTCGGCCTCATCCTCTTCGCGCTCGTCATCATCTACACCTTCATCACCCAGCGCACGGTGACCGGCCGCTACATCTACTCGGTCGGCGGCAACCGCAACGCGGCCGGCCTGACCGGCGTGAACACCAAGAAGGTCGACTTCCTGGTCATGGTGAACATGGGCCTGCTCGCGGGTGTCGCGGGAATGGTCTTCACCGCGTACCTCAACGCCTCCAACCCCAAGGACGGCGTCGGGTTCGAGCTCGACGCCATCGCCGCCGTGTTCATCGGTGGCGCGGCCGTCGCCGGTGGTGTGGGCACGGTCACCGGCGCCATGATCGGTGGTCTGGTCATGGGCGTGCTCAACCTGGGCCTGGCCAACATGAGCGTCGACAGCAACTGGATCCAGGTCATCAAGGGCCTGGTGCTGCTCGGCGCCGTCGCGTTCGACGTGCTGTCGAAGAAGACCGGTGGCCGCCGCTCGTTCGTGTCGATGGTGATGGATGCCTTCACGGGCAAGCGGGGGAAGGACGGGACGATCGAGAATCCGGGTGCTGCGCCGGGATTCAACCCGGACGCCGAGGGCGTCGGTGCCGAGATCACCGGCGCCTCCACCGAGGACGTCGAGGTGGCCGCGCACGCGATCCACGTCGACGAGGTCGTGCCCGAGGAGCCGTCCCGACAGGGATAGCCCGGGCCCGTGCCGTGGCCGAGGTCGGCTGGTCTCCTACCCCGGCCACGGTGGGCCGGCAATCCCGGCCCGCCACGGTGGGCCGGGAATCCCGGCGCCCCCGTGGAGGTTGCGGACCGCATGACCCCCACTGCTGACGCGACGATCGCTGCCCTGCGCTCCACCCACGACGAGCTTGCCGCGGTCGTGCACGACCTCGGCGACGAGCAGCTGCTGGCGCCGTCGGGGGCCTCGGAGTGGCCGGTCGCCCAGGTGCTCTCGCACCTCGGCAGCGGTGCCGAGATCGGCCTCGCCACGCTGGCCGCCGCGACGGGCGAGCGGGAGCCGCTCGGTGACGGCTTCAACCAGTCGGTCTGGGACCGGTGGAACGCGATGAGCCCGCGCGAGCAGGCCGACGGCTTCGTCGACTCCGACGAGGCGCTCGTCGCCGCGTACGAGGCGCTCACGCCCGAGCAGCGGTCGGACCTGCAGGTGAAGCTCGGCTTCCTGCCGATGCCGCTGCCGCTCGCGTCGCTGGCGGGGATGCGGCTCAACGAGGCGGCCCAGCACTCGTGGGACGTGCGGGTCGCGTTCGACGACGACGCGGCGATCTCCGAGGACACGGCATCCCTCGTCGTGGAGCACTACGCCACCGGGCTGGGCTTCCTGCTCGGGTTCATCGGGAAGGCGGACGCCGTCAGCGAACCCGCCGTCGTGGCCCTCGGTGACGTCGGGCTGGCGCTCTCGGTCACGGACACGGTGGCGCTGGTCCCGACCGACGAGGCCGTGGCCACCGCAACCCTCACCGGCGCCCCGGATGCCGTGGCGCGCCTGATCTCCGGCCGGCTCACGCCGCGCTGGACCCCCGAGGGGGTCACCGTGTCGGGCAACGTCGACCTCGACGACCTGCGCCGGGTCTTCCCCGGCTACTGACCGGGACGACATCGACCAATAGGTCAACGTTGCCCCGCCCAAAGCCGCCCGGCCCGCCCGGCCCCGCCCCGCCCGCCCGGCCCCGCCCGGGCCGCCCAGCTTCGGCGAGGTGGGGCAAGATCGACCTATTGGTCGATCTTGTCCCAGCGGTGCGGGAGGTCAGCCCGTCGGGGCAGGATCGACCTATTGGTCGATCTTGTCCCGGTGGTGCGGGAGGTCAGCCTGCGGGGGCGACCTGCACGACCACCTTGCCGAGGGCGCGGCCCTCGCCGACGTGCGCCAGTGCCTCGGGCACCTCGTCGAGGGTGAAGGTGCGGTCGACCCGGACGGCCACCTCGCCGGCAGCACAGCGCTCGGCGAGCGGCCCGAAGTGCGCCGGGCCGGGCTTGACGGCGAGCACGCCGATCCGGCGGCCGCTGAGCCGGCCGACGACCGCCCCGGCCACGAGCACGCTCAGCACCGTGCGGGCCGGCCTACCTACTGCTCGGTAGCGCCCGCCCGGCGCCAGGGCCCGCCGGTAGTCGCGCACCGAGCGGTGGGCGACGAGGTCGAGCACGAGGTCGTAGGGCTGTTGGCGGGTGAAGTCGTCACGGCGGTAGTCGAGCACCTCGTCGGCACCGAGCGAGCGCATGTGCTCGAGCTTGCTGGCGTTGTCGACCGCCGTCACGTGCGCACCCGCCTGCTTGGCGAGCTGGATCGCGAACATGCCGGTGCCACCACCGCCACCGTTGACGAGCACCCGCGTTCCCGGCGCGGCGCCCGACGTGCCTTGCAGTGCGATCGCACCGGCCTGCGGGATGGTCGACGCCTCGACGAAGCCGAGCGCCGCCGGCTTGGGGGCGAGCGCCGACTCGGGGGCGACGGCATACTCGGCGAAGCCGCCCTTGAGGCCCAGGTTGTCGCCGTACACCTCGTCGCCCGGACGGAAGCGAGTGACCTCCGGGCCGACGGCCGACACCCGGCCGGCGATGTCGGAGCCGAGCACCCGGCGCGCCGGGCGGCGCAGGCCGCCGAACCGGGCGTAGGCGGGGGAGCCGACCAGGCCCTCCCAGTCCGACAGGTTCACCGAGGTGGCGACCACCTGCACGAGCACCTGGCCGCGCTGGGGGGTCGGTCGCTCGAGGTGGTCCAGGCGCAGCACGTCGGGCCGGCCGTAGCGGTCGTACACGACGGCCCTCATCCTCGTCGTCCCCCCTGCTGTTGTGCCTGGTGCGGTGCTGCCCGGTTCGGTCCACCCCGGCCACGGTACTCAGGCGGCGACCGCGGCACCCCGGCGTCATCCGGTATGGGTGACGCGGCGGTGCGTGGCGCTGGAGAACCATGGGACACCGGGCCCGGACCAGCAGGGGTCGCCAGCCGAGCGGAAGGACGCCACCATGTCTGCCAAGAAGGTCGACTCGCGGGGCAGGCCGCTGAAGACGTACGACTCCCACAAACGCGTGGCGTCGACCTCGTTCGCGGCAGTCCTGCTCATCGTCGTGGGCGTCTTCCACCTCCTGCAGGGGTTCGGGGCGATCCTCAGCGACAGCGGCTTCGCCACGGCGAAGGGCTACGCCCTCGGTTCGGACGGCTCCAAGTGGGGCTGGGCGCACCTCGCGCTGGGCGTCGCCGCCATCGCCGCCGGGGTGGCCCTGCGCCAGCGGACCGAGTGGGCGCGCGGCGTCGCGGTGGTCGTCGCGACGCTGAGCATGTTCGGCGCCTTCCTGTGGATCCCGTACCAGCCGGTCGCGGCGGTCGTCATCCTCGCGCTCGACTTCTTCATCATGTGGGCCGCGTTCGCCGACCTGGACCGGAACGCGCCCTAGTCCGCACCCTGCGGCGGCGCTCGGTCCGCCACGATGGGACCCATGGCGCCCTGGGTCCTGCACGTCGACATGGACCAGTTCATCGCGGCCGTCGAGGTGCTCCGCCACCCCGAGCTCGCCGGGCTGCCGGTGATCGTCGGCGCCCGTGGCGACCCGACCGAGCGCGGCGTGGTCTCGACGGCCTCGTACGAAGCGCGTGCGTTCGGAGTGCGGTCGGGGATGCCGTTGCGCACGGCGGTGCGCCGGTGCCCCGACGCGGTGGTACTGCCGGTCGACAAGCCGGCGTACGACGCGGCATCCGCCGTGGTGATGGACACCGTGCGCGCGGTGCCCGGCGCGGTGGTGGAGGTGCTCGGCTGGGACGAGGCGTTCGTCGGGGTGGAGGCGGACGACCCCGAGGCGGTGGCGCGCCGCATCCAGGCCGAGGTGCTCGCGGCGAGCCGGCTGCACTGCACGGTCGGCATCGGGGACACCAAGGTGCGGGCCAAGATCGCCACCGAGTTCGGAAAGCCGCGGGGGACCTTCCGGCTCACGCGGGAGAACTGGTTCGAGGTGATGGGGGACCGGCCGACGGGCGACCTGTGGGGTGTCGGCTCGCGGATCTCGCAGCGACTGGCGGGGCTGGGGGTGACGACGGTGCGTGAGCTGGCCGGCGCCGATGACGTCCTGCTGGCAGGTGAGTTCGGGCCACAGACCGGTCCGTGGCTGGGGGCGCTCGGCCGGGGTGAGGGCAGCTCCACGGTCGACGACACCCCGTGGGTGCCACGCGCGCACGGTCGCGAGACGACCTACCAGCGCGACCTCGAGCCGGCCGAGGTGGAGCAGGCCGTGCGGGTACTGGCCGACCAGGTGGTGGACGACATCCGGGCCGAGGGGCGGCCGTGTGCGCGGGTGCACCTCAAGGTGCGGTTCCGGCCGTTCTTCACGGTCAACCGGTCGCGCAAGCTGGCGGAGCCGACGTGGGATGCCGGTGTCATCGCCGACACGGCGTTGGCGCTCTACCGTGCGCTCGGCGACGAGCGCGCCGTGCGGCTGCTGGGGGTGCGGGCCGAGATGGTGCCGCCCGAAGGTGGGTACGAGCCGCCCCGCACCCACGGCCGCCGCGGCGGCCCCTGACCGCGTCATCCGTTCGGCCGGGGTTCTCCTGCCGGCCACCCCTGACCCCAGGTCGCCCTCACCCCGCACGTGCCGGCTTATTGCTGTCAGCTGCGCGATCGGACAGCAATAACCCGGCACCTGCGAGGTTCAGCCCGGAAGGGGGCGTGCGAGGTTCAGCCCGGGGAGGGGGCGGCGCGGCGGAGGTGGCTAGGGGGTGACGCGCAGGATGCCGCGGGCGCCGCGCTCGGCATCCGCCATGGCGTGGGTGACGAAGGCGTAGCGGCCCGGCTCGCGCGGCGTCAGCTCGACGAACCCGCCCTGCGCAGCGGCGAGGTCGAGCACCTGGCTGCCGCCACCGCTGTCGCCGAACGGCCCCTTGCCGTTGCGCAGCAGGTAGGCCCCCTCGCACCACACCGTGTCGAACTGGGTGCCCACCACGTGGAAGCTCGACCCGCGGTTGGGCCCCGCGGCGAGCACCCAGAAGCGCACCCGGTCGCCGGCCCGCGCTGGAAGCGGCCGGCCGACGTACTGGTTGGCGATGCCGTTGAACACCACGGCATCCGGTGTGTCGGCGGCGGCGGAGGCGGCATCCACCTCGCGCACCTGCGTGCGCCCGTCGCCGTCGACGTGCACCTCCGACTGCACGAGCAGGTAGCTGCGGTCGACCGCGGGCAGCCCGTCGGGCTCGATGACCACGGCGCCGTGCATGCCGGCCGCGATGTGCGCGCTCATCGGCATCGTGGAGCAGTGGTACATCCACACGCCGGCCCGGTCGGCGGTGAAGCGGTAGGTGAGCGAGCCGCCGGGCGGGATCGTGCGCATCACCTCGTCGGGGGCGGTCTCGCCGGCGTGGAAGTCGACCGAGTGCCCCATCGAGGCATGGTTGACCAGGGTGACGACGAAGGTGTCGCCGACCCGCCCGTGCAGGGTCGGGCCGGGCACCGCCCCGTTGAACGTCCAGCGCTTCTGGCGCACGCCGGGTGCCACCTCGAGCTCGGCCTCCTCCACCGTCAGCGTCACCGCGTGGGTGCGCGAGGCGTCGAGCGGGGGGAGCGCCGCCGGCACGGCGGTGAACCCGGCATCCGGCGTGCCCGAGAGGTCGACCGGTGACGTCGCCGGCGAGGATGCCGGGCCCGCGCCGGATGCCGCGTGGTCGCCACCCACACCCGCGCGAGCCGGGGCGCCCGCCACGACGACGTCGAGGACCATGCCCATCTGCCGGTGTCCGATGACCCGGCACCAGCCCCGGGTGTCGGCACCGAGCACCCCGACCTCGAGGGTCGCCGAGCGCCCGGGCATCACCCGGCCGGTCTGGATGCCGTCGCCGAAGGTGAGGTCGTGCGGCGAGCCGTCGTCGAGGTTGACCAGGTCGATGACGAGCCGGTCGCCGTACGGCACGGTCAGGCTGGTGGGGGAGTAGGACATGTCGTGGGCCTCGACCCGGACGCGGGTCGTGTGGCCGGTGGGGATGACGCCGGCCCGGGCCGCCGCGACGCCGAGGGACCCGCTCGTCGGAGCGGCCGGCTCGAGCCCGGCCGCTGCCGGGTCGGCGGCCACGCCCAGGGTGACGACGAGCGCCAGGCTGGCGACCGCGGTGAGCAGCTGCGTCACCGAGCCCCGCGGCCGCGGGTCGACCGCGGCCGGCGTGGGCTTGACGCCGACCTCGTCGGCCGCCGCCACCGCCGCCAGCAGCTCGCGACGGGCTGCCACCGCAGCCTTGACAGCGCGGAGCATCAACGGCAGGAACGCGGCCAGGGCCACCAGCACCAGCGCCGACACCGCCACACGCACGGCGCTCGGCACGGGGAGCAGGTAGGTGAGCAGCCCGAGGTTGACCACGGTCACCCGCCACAGGGCGCCCCGGTCGAACCATGCCTGCGCTGCCCGCACCACCGACGGCCCGCCACCGAGCACCGATGGGACCAGGTAGGAGAGCGCCCCGAACAACAGCTGGGCGGCGAAGCCGACGACCACGACGGTCGCCACCGGGTCGTAGCTCTCGTCGAGAGCGTCCCACGACGCACTGGTGGCCAGGCGCCATCCGACCATGGCGATCGCGATGACCCACCACACGAGGGCGGAGGTGACCGACCAGGTGGCGAACGCCTTCGGCGGCGCCGTACGGGCCGGCGCGAGGAGGGCGCGACCCCACCAGGCGAGCCCCGCCGCGTAACCGGCCAGGCCGACCAGGGCGGCGGGTCGTGAGCCGAGGGCGGCACCCGTGGCGAGCACCGCCAGCCCCGCCACCAGCACCGGGAGCGCCTGCCGGGCGAGGCGCTCGGCGCGGTCATCCATCCGCGTGCGCAGCATCGTCGGCCACAGCGTGACCAGGGTGCCCGTGACGGTGAGCCCGATCCAGCCCAGCACCATGACCATCGAGTGGGCCACCAGCACCGCCCCGTGCTGCTCGTCATCGAGCCCGCGAGCCAGCCAGGCGCCGAGCGTCGCCCCGACCGGCAGGCATGCGGCAGCGGCCAGGTAGTAGCGCACGGTGATGCGGAACCGGCCGGGCAGGGCCGTCCGCAGCCGTCGCCAGAGCTGGATGCCGTGCCACAGCACCGCAACCGACACCGCGGTGGCGCCGACCACCGTCAGGGGCCACCAGCCGAAGGGCACTCCGACGAGGACTGCTGCAGCCCCGCTGAGCTGCAACGCGATCCGCCGGTTCTGCTGGGTTCGGTCGTCGATCTCAGCCGGGGTCTTGAGCAGCGCCTGGGTGAAGTGCGTGCTCCACACCATCGCCGAGTGGGTGAGCGCGCCGAGCAGCACCAGGTGCACCATCAGCCAGCCGGACGCCGGTACGAACGGGTGCACCAGCGCGACGAGGGCCGCCAGGCCGAGCCAGACCAGCCCAGGGCGGTCGCGCAGGGGCCAGGTGCGTCGGGAGGTCGACGGGGCAGGGCGGTTCACGGCGGGCTCCGGGCGGGGTCAGGACCGCACGAGCGGTCGTCGGGTGGTGCCTGCGCGGGGGAGGGCGGGCGCCGGTGCGGGAAGGACGGCGGTGAGCACGGCCGCCAGGGGCAGGAGCAGCAGGGCGGCCGCCGTGCCGTAGCCACCGACGGCGGTCAGCAGCAGCCGGCCCGACAGGTCGCCGACCACCCGGGTCAGGAGGGCTGCATGCAGCACGACGAGAGGCACCCACAGGAGCGGGCGGTAGGGCACCGGCCGGCGCAGCACGGCGGGCAGGATCACCGGCGCGTGCGCCAGCACCATGCTCATGACGAAGCCGAGGAAGATCGTGTGCACCACGACGTCGTGGGTGGCCGGCGTGGTGGTGATGCCGGCGAGGGTCCAGGCCAGCCCGGCCACGGCCAGCCACGCGTAGCCGCCGAGCATCGCCGCGGCGCTGAACCGCGCTTGGCCGCCCGAGTGGATGGTGTGCCGGGCGACGTCGCGCGGCGCCAGCCAGCCGACGAGCACGAGCAGGGAGAGGCCGAAGGCGCGTGAGCCCGGGTCGGGGAGGACCACGGCGGCCGTGGCCGCGGTCGCGATCAGGGCGGCGATCGCGACCAGGGTGCGTTCCGCGGACGCGGGCAGGTGGATGCGGGCCAGCTCGACCCGCTCGGCCGCGATGGTGAGCACCACGAAGCCGGCGAGCATCGGGACGACGGCGGCGGCATCCACCCGCACCCAGAGCAGCGCGGCGAGCGCCGCCAACCCGGCACCGAGCGCCTCCACGACGACGGGGTCGTCGCGGCGCCGGCGCCACAGCGCCGCCAGCACGGCGACGAGGGCGACCGCGCCGTCGAGCAGCAGCACCTGGCCGATGGTGCGCGGCAGGCCGGCGGCCAGGGCGAGGCCACCGAGCCCGAGGAGGGCCGGGGCGGCGTACCCGGCCGCCGCCCGCAGGGCGACGGCCCGCTCGAGGGCGATGAGGGTGCCGAGGAAGCCGAGCACCATCAGCGGCCCGTGCACGTCTGGAAGGTGCACGGCCCTCACGGGCGCGGCCAGCTCGAGGAGCAGGAGGCCGGCATCCAGGCCGGCGAGCAGACTGAGCCCCGCCGGCAGCAACAGCCAGGCGCGCGACGGGGTACGGGTCATCCCGCGGCCAGGACGGCAGGAGCGGGCGTGAGGGCGGCGACCCGTCCCCACTCCGGCCCCGCGAACGCGATGGCGGCGGCCGGGAACAGGCCGTTCTCCTCACGGTCGATGTGCGCGCGCAGGGCCCGCTCGAGCGTGGGCACGAGCTGGTGTGCGCCGGCCTCGACCCGGTGGAGGAGGTCGTCGAGGATGACGTGCTCGGCGCACAGGCCGATCACGTGGTCGGTGAACTCCGCATCCTGCGCCAGCACGGCGAAGAGCCCGACCTCCTCGGCGTTGGTGTGCGGGTCGAGCAGGCCTCGCAGCCGGTCGACGGCGTCGCTCACCAGGGCGCCGTCGGCGGCCCCCCCGGCCCCGCCGGCCTCGGCGGCACGGCGGAGCACGCCGGTGGCGTTGATGATGTCGACGTGTTCGCGCATGAAGCGCCCGACGACGTCGATGCTCTCGCAGCCGCAGTAGCCGCACATGCCGTGCTCCTCGTCCGGTCAGGGCTCAGGCGCGGGTGAGCTTGAGCCGCCAGGCGTCCGGGCCCTCGTCGAGGTACGTCACGGTGAGCGGGCCCTGCTCGGCCAGCTGCGCGAGGAGCGGCTTCGGGTCGTGCGGCGCCACGATGATGAGCGAGCCGCCACCCGGGATCGCCGACCAGGCCCCGAAGACGGTGGCGTGCCGGATGGCGTGCGGGATGACGCGCACGTCGAGCTCGGGTGCCTCGCCGGACGTCTCGCCGCAGGCGCACCCACCGCCGTGCCCCGGCGCTGTGCTGGTCGCCTCGGTGAGGGGGAGAGTCGTGCGCGCGTTCATGGTGCCTCCGGTTCACTTATTTACTACAATGACGTTGTGAAAAAGGTAGCACCGCTCGGCCCCGTGCCGACACCCGCGACGGACGATCCCCCGGCGGAAGTGACCGATCCCTCACGCCGACGGCTGCTGCGGGCGATCTCCCGCGCCGCCCAGGCCCCCACCGTCACCGAGCTCGTTGCGGCGGTCGGCGGTCACCCGAACACCACCCGCCACCACCTCCGGGTGCTCGCGGGTGCCGGGCTGGTGTCCGAGGAGGAGGGCAGGCCCGCGGGCGGACGGGGTCGCCCTGCGGTGCGGTATGCCGTGACGCGCGCTGGGCACGAAGCCCTGGACGCTGCTCCGGGCGGGTCGGCAGCGCAGGAGTACGTCGCGCTCGCCGCCGCCTTCGCCGAGCGGCTCGCCGAGCGCGACGGCGACCCCGGCGCGGACTCACGAGCGATCGGGCGTGCCTGGGGCACCGGGCTGGCGGCCCGGCACCGCGCCGATCAGGGGGAGGTGCACGAGCGGCCGGTCGGCCGGGTCGTCGGACTCCTCGACCGTCTCGGCTTCTCGCCCGAGGTCGAACCGGTGCCCGACCCGGGGTCGGGCCGCACCGTGCTGCTGCGCACCTGCCCGTTGCTCGACGCCGCCCGCCGACACCCCGACGTGGTCTGCCAGGTGCACCTCGGGCTGGTGGCCGGCGCCCTGGAGGCCGACGACCAGTCGGCCGACGGCCTGCGGCTGCAGCCCTTCGCCCGGCCCGGGGCGTGCGAGCTGGCGCTGCCCCCCACACTGGTGTCGTGAGCGCCGGTCCCCCCACCTCGAGCAGCGACGTCACGGTCGTCGTGCTGGCCGGGGGCGGTTCGCGGCGCTTCGGGTCCGACAAGCTGGGCGCACTGCTGCACGGGTCGACCGTGCTCGAGACGGTGGTGCTGTCGCTGCCGGCGAGCTGGCCGGTGGTGGTGGTCGGGCCCCCCCGCGACTGCGGCCGTGCCGTTCTCCGGGCCCGTGAGGACCCGCCCGGTGGGGGGCCACTGGCCGGCGTCGCTGCGGGGGTCGCCCAGGTGGTCACCGACGTCGTGGCCGTGGTCGCCGGTGACATGCCGTATGCCGGTCCGGCGCTCGTCACGCTCGTGGCGGCGCTGCGTACCGCACCGCCCGAGGTGGGGGCCGTGGTGGCCCGGGACGCCCACGGGGTGCCGAACCCCCTGCTCGCGGCGTACCGCACGGCATCCGTGCGTCAGGCGCTGCCGGTCCCGGCGGCGAACCGCCCGGCCAAGCTGCTGCTCGCCGTCCCGCACCTGGAGGTCGCCGTCACCGGGCGGGCGGGCCGGGACGTCGACACACGGGCCGACCTCGACGACCTCGCCGGCCCGACCTGAGCGGCTGCTGGGGCGTCCGACCGGTTCGGGAGCGTGATGCTCCTGCCGCCTTCGAAGGCCCCCGCTGGGTCAGCGGGACTGGCGTCCAAGCACGGCATCGCCGAAGTCGACATCGTGCAACTCGGCCGAGTGGGGAGAAGCGGCCTTCTGGGGCCTCGCAACATCGCCGTGCTGGGAGCCGGTCACGCCGGGGCGCGGTGTCTCAGCACGGTCGCGACGTGGCGGTACCGGCCGGCCATCGCCACCTCAGTGGCATGCGCGGATGCCGGTGTGCCCGGTCCGCCGAGCACGGCTGTCGCAGGGGCCGGCCTCGACACCGGCTTGGACGGGACAGCAGGCAGCCACTGTCCCGCCTCTGGGTGCCCGGCGTTCGGCGTTCATGCCTGATCCTCCGAGAGGGTGCGCGCCGCACGACCGTTCAGCTCCGGGACCTGCCGCTCCGCCAGCTGGACCCGCAGTGCCCGAGCCAGGCCGATCAGGGCCAGGTTCACCAGGACGGCCAGGTAGCCCAGGAACTGGGCGTCCAGGAGCTGGAAGAACTGCACCACCAACAGGTCGAAGAGGAGCGCCCCCTCGAAGACCCGCAGTGCCTCCTCACGCCGGCCGAGAAGCCAGCTGCCGAGACCGACCACGCCCATGAGCAGTGCGCAGGCCGCGAAGACCAGATACACCAGGTGGCGCAGCGAGGGCTCGTTGACGATCAGCCAGAACGGGTGAACCACCGAACCGGCGAGGAACAGCACGAACAGCGTCACGGAGGCTCGCCGGATCAGCCGGGCTCGCGGCAGGTTGACGATGAGCCCGCGTCCCGCGGCATACAGTCGGGCCATCCGAGGCGGAACGGCGCCCTGCGGGGGCACGTTGGAGAGCACCTCGGTGAGCAGGTGCACGACACGGTCGCCCTGGTCGGCGCGTTTGAGCAGGGCCAAGGCGCGTTCCCGTTCGATCTCGTCCATGTCTCGGGCCGCTGCTTCCTTCAGGAGCTCGACGGCGTTGACCACGAGTTCGACCTGGCTCAAAGGCTTGCGGTGCACCGCCAGTTCCACCACCAGAGCGATCGTCACGAAGGTCCCATAGATGATCGCCGGAACCGGCTCGAAGAAGTAGTTGTTGTCGCCCGTCACGAACTTGCCGACCTCGTCGATGAACAGCCCGAAGCCGATGCCGCCGACTACCGCGCCGACGCTTTGCGCCGTCCGGCTCAGGAACAGGAGCATGACGAGGATGCCGGTGAGCATGCCGAGACCGCCCCACAGCAGGTGCGCCAGGTGCAGGCCACCGCCCCCGATCTGCGGGTAACCGGTCGCCTCCAGGTAGATCCTGGTCAGTGCGATGGCCGCCACGGCGCTGACAACGAAGAGCTCGAACCGGTCACCGCCCTCCGCATCACGCAGCGGGAGCCGCGGATGACGTGTCGGAGGGCCACTCACCGACTCATTTTAGGGAGGGCCCGACCACCTGGGGCTGCGAGCGGTGGGGTAGTCCCACGAGGTGGCTCGCCGGCCTTACGTCGTCCCGAGTCGGTCGGGCCCGCGGACTGTGGCATGGGGGCGGACGTCCGCGGTGCTCACTGTTGCCCTAGGCTGCGAGCCCCTTGCCAAGCGCCGAGCTTGGCCCCCAACGGTGGAAAGCATGAGCGAGTGACTCTGAAGGCGAAAGCGTCTGCGGTTGTGGTGGCCATCCCCGTGCTGGGTCTCGCGGCGTGCGCAGGCCAGTCCTGGGAGGAGCGCCTGCAGGATCCAGCAGTCATGAGCGCGTACCACCAGGAAGCCCGTGCGACGGGAACGAAGCTGGTCGACGAACGTCTCGATGACATCGCGCGTCGGCTCTGCCGGGGGTATGCAACCGGAGAGGCGAAGGACGCGGTGAGGCAGCGCGAGGTACTGAACACCCCGCCGATCGAGGTATCCAACTTCTTCGCCATCGCCACAGCAGCGCATACCCACGTCTGCCCCTCGACCTAGAAGCTCGACAGCTTCCGATACGAGCGGCTCGCGGCACAGGGTGGGTGTGCGCCGCAGTGCCCGCTCCACGCCCATGCAGCCGTCGCACGTTGCCTTGGAGTGGTGCTCGAGGATCCGACCATCGCACCGTCGGCCCTCAAGCACCGTCTGGGCCAGGAGGACATTTTCCGCGCCTACCGCAACCCCATCCGAGTCTGGGAACTGGGCGACGGGTTCACGATGTTGCTCGGCGCGAACGCGGCCGTCACCATCCTCGAAGCTGGTTACGGCTCGGGCGTGCCTGGCACCTGGTCTCGGCTGGCCACCACCGTGTATCCATCGCTCTCGGGGTCGAAGGTGGTGGACCGCACCGTGAGCCCGACGCGCCGCAGCTGCGCCACGAGGTCCTCGTACCGGTAGGGCCAGATGGACAACCGCTCGGAGCAGGCTCGCACTGCCCCGTCCGGCTCGATCCGGGCGACGACGATCTCGAGGAAGTGCTCCTGCTCCCAGCGCGGCTCGATCTGCCAGTAGTAGCTGACGACCGCATCGCGGTCGTTGCGGCGGATGAGTCGATCGCGCACGTCCACCCGTGAGCCGGCGGAGCGCACCAGCTCCCAGTTGCGTGACGTGAGCACGAGTCGTCCGCCCGGATTCAGCAACCGCGACATCGCTTCCAGGGCGGTCAGTCGCCCGGCTGCGCCCTCGGCGTGCCCGAGCGAGTTGCCGACGCAGAACACCAGATCGAACGTCGAGTCCTCCAGGTGGTCGGGCAGCTCGTCCCAGCTCGCGCGGAGGGCTCGGAGCGTGACACCGTGCTCGCTGGCGATCTGCTCGGTCCGGCGAACCATCCCCTCGCTGGCGTCTGCGGCGACCACGTCAAGGCCGAGACTCGCAAGACCCACGGCGAGCTGGCCGGTTCCACAGGCGCAGTCGAGGACGCGCGCGTTGGGCGGCGAAGTGCCCACGACGTCGCTGTAGTAGACCGCGGCCGCCTTGGCCGGGGTCAGCTTGTCGTCGCCGATCAGCCACTCGTACACCTCGGAAAGCGCCCCATATCCGGCCACCTCGATCAGCTCCGTCACTCGACGGCAGGCGGTTGCACCGCGCCTGCGACTCGTACCTTGCGCCTCGTGCCGTGCCGCGCCGTGGCAGCGAAGCCTTGACAGGACCCAACCACTTCATGCCGCTGAGCCTCCACCGGATATCCGGTGGGAACCGCCACACGCCGCGCCGACGCAGGTCTCACGTCACCGGGCCTCCCCAGGGAAGGTCGCCCCTGACGCCCGAGCGACATTGCGACGTTGCCACGCCTTTCGGCCCGTAGTTCGGATGCAACTCGCCGCATCGGAGGGAGATGCAA
>JBJMHU010000041.1:0-3687 GCA_045807225.1 Ornithinibacter sp.
CCCGCCGTCGTCCACCGCGTGGGTGCCGCATGCCGCCCCTGCGGGACCGCCTCGCCCGACCAGCTCGCCGGCGCCCAGCGGATGCCGGTGCCGGAGCGGGAGCGCATCGGCGACCGGGCCCTGGCCCAGTGACGGTGGGGAAGGCGACCCTCGACCGGCCCGAGGGCGAGGTCAGCTGACGCCCGCCCGCGCGACCACCGCCCGGCCGGCCTCCAGCCGGGCCACGGGCACCCGGAAGGGCGAGCACGACAAGTAGTCCAGGCCGCGCTCCTCGAAGTAGTGCACGGACTCGGGGTCGCCCCCGTGCTCGCCGCACACCCCGACCTTGAGCCCGGGCTTGGTGGCCCGGCCCTCGTCGGTGCCGATGCGCACCAGCCGGCCGACGCCCTGCCGGTCGATCGTCTCGAACGGCGACACACCGAGGATGCCCGCCTCCATGTAGCGCGAGAAGAAGCTCGACTCCACGTCGTCGCGCGAGAAGCCCCAGGTGGTCTGGGTCAGGTCGTTGGTGCCGAACGAGAAGAAGTCGGCGGCCTCGGCGATGGCGCCGGCCGTGAGGGCGGCTCGGGGGAGCTCGATCATCGTGCCGACGAGGTGCTCCATGTGCACCGCGTGCTTCTCACGCGCCCGGTGGGCGGCGTCGTCGATCTCGGCGCGGATGCTGCGCAGCTCCTCGACCGCCCCGACGAGCGGCACCATGATCTCGGGCTGGGCGTGACCGCCCCGCTCGTTGACGATGGCGGCGGCCTCGAGGATGGCCTGGGACTGCATCTCGAACAGGCCCGGGATGGCGATGCCGAGGCGCACGCCGCGCAGGCCGAGCATCGGGTTCTCCTCGTGCAGCCGGTGCACGGCGAGCAGCAGGAGCGAGTCGGTGTCGTGATCCTGACCCATCGCCTCGGCCACCGCCACCTTCACCGACAGCTCGGTGAAGTCGGGCAGGAACTCGTGCAGGGGCGGGTCGAGCAGGCGCACCGTGACGGGCAGGCCGTCCATCGCCTCGAAGATCTCGATGAAGTCAGCCCGCTGCAGGGGCAGCAGCTCGTCGAAGACGAGCTGGCGGTCCTCGACGCCCTCGGCCAGGATCAGCCGCTCGACCAGCTCGCGGCGCGCGCCGAGGAACATGTGCTCGGTGCGGCACAGGCCGATGCCCTCGGCCCCGAAGCGGCGCGCGCGGGCGGCATCCGGGGCGTTGTCGGCATTGGCGCGCACCTTCATCCTGCGGTGCTTGTCGGCGGCGGTCATCAGCCGGTCGACGGCCGCGACCACCGGGCCGCCCTCGTCGACCGACATGGTGCCCTCGAAGTAGCGGACGACGGGGGAAGGGCGCACGGCCACCTCACCGAGGAAGACCTCGCCGGTCGAGCCGTCGATGGACAGCGTGTCGCCCTCGTGCACGACCGTGCCGTCCGGCGTCGAGAACTGCCTGGCCTTGGTGTCGACCTCGAGCGTCTCGGCGCCGCACACGCAGGTGCGGCCCATGCCGCGCGCGACGACGGCTGCGTGCGAGGTCTTGCCACCACGGCTGGTGAGGATGCCGGCCGCCGCGACCATGCCGTGCAGGTCGTCGGGGTTGGTCTCGCGCCGCACGAGGATCACGGGCGTGCCGGCCTCGGCCAGCCGCACGGCGGCATCCGAGTCGAACACGGCGACGCCCACGGCGGCACCGGGCGAGGCGCTCATCCCCTTGGCGAGCAGCGAGCGGTCACCCTGCGGGTCGAAGTGCGGGAACATCAGCTGGGCCAGCTGGTCCCCGGTCACCCGCATCAGGGCCTCCTCCTGCGAGATGACGCCCTCGTCGACCAGGTCGACGGCGATCCGGAAGGCGGCCTGGGCGGTGCGCTTGCCCACCCGGGTCTGCAGCATCCACAGGTGGCCCTGCTCGATGGTGAACTCGATGTCGCACATGTCGCGGTAGTGGCTCTCGAGGCGCGCCATGATGTCGAGCAGCTCGTCGTAGCTCTTCTTGTCGATCGCCTCGAGGTCGGCCAGCGTGAGCGTGTTGCGGATGCCGGCCACGACGTCCTCGCCCTGGGCGTCCTGCAGGTAGTCGCCGTAGACGCCGACGGCACCGGTCGACGGGTCACGCGTGAAGGCCACGCCCGAGCCGGAGGACGCACCGCGGTTGCCGAAGGCCATCGCCTGCACGTTGACCGCGGTGCCGAGGTCGGTGGGGATCTGCTCGCGGCGGCGGTAGAGGATCGCGCGGTCGGAGTTCCAGGAGTTGAAGACGGCCAGCACGGCACCGCGCAGCTGCTCGCGCGGGTCCTGCGGGAACGGTGACCCGGTCTCGCGCTCCACGACGCCCTTGAACGTCGCCACCAGCGCGCGCAGGTCGTCGGCGTCGAGGTCGACGTCGGCGGTGACGCCCTTGGCGGCCTTGACGTCGTCGATGGCGTCCTCGAACAGCTCGCCGTCGAGGTCGAGCACGGTCTTGCCGTACATCTGCACCAGGCGCCGGTAGGAGTCCCAGGCGAAGCGGGGGTTGTCGGTCTGCGCGGCGAGGCCCTCGACCGAGGTGTCGCCCAGACCGATGTTGAGCACGGTCTCCATCATTCCGGGCATCGAGAACTTGGCACCCGAGCGCACCGACACCAGCAGCGGGTCGGCGCCGTCGCCCAGCGTGCGGCCCATCCGGGCCTCGAGCCGCTCGAGGTGCTCGTCGACCTCGGCGAAGAGCTCCGGGGGCACGGTGCCGCTGGCGAGGTAGGCACGGCAGGCATCCGTGGTGATGGTGAAGCCCGGCGGCACGGGGATGCCCAGGCGGGTCATCTCCGCGAGGTTGGCGCCTTTGCCGCCCAGCAGGTCCTTCTGGTCCATGCTGCCGGTCTCGAAGTCGTGGACGAGCTGGGCCATCAGGGGCCGCCTCCTCAAGTCGAAAACTACGTAGTGTAGTAATCAACGACCTTAGACCTCGGGAGGGGTGCGATCCACCGCCGTTCCTCCTTGCGGAGCGTGGCGTTCGCCACTCATCCCAGGTCGAGGCGGTAGCGGTCTCCCTGCTCGGTGAAGCCGACCCGGTCGTAGTAGGGGGCCACCATGCCGGGCGGGCTGAGCACGTGGGAGAAGCCGCGGTCTCGGAACAGGCCCGAGCGGCGGAAGACGAACTCCCCGGGGCTGAAGTCACGGAACCGTGGTGTCACGTAGTCGAGCTCGACCTGGGCCACTCCCTCGCCGGCGTCGCGCACCACGATCACGCCGGCCGTCTCGTCGCCGTGCTGCACGAGGTAGGACGAGCGCCCCGCGGGGCTGCGGTGCCCGAAGTCGGCGAAGAACGCCTCGATGTCGGCGCGGTGCAGGGTCAGGAAGTGCGTCAGGTAGGCGTCGTCCTCGCGCACCTCGAGCACGGTGTAGGCCTGCTCGTCACCGCGCTCGCGCAGCAGCCGCACGATGAAGAACGTGTTGATGCCCGCCAGCACGATGTTCATCGCCACCATCGGCCACACCCCGATCAGGGCGTTGAAGACGATGAGGATGACGCAGGCCACCGTGTTGAGCACCCGCAGCCGCAGGATGCGCGCCTGGAGCAGGGAGTAGACCAGCAGCGCGGAGCCGAACCAGCCCAGGGCGTCGACCCAGCTCACGCCTCAGCCCAGCCCGAAGCGCACGGTGACGGTCGCGCCCACGGCCGACTCGCCCGCCTCGACCGGCATCGCACCGCTGACCTCCATGGCGGCCTTCGCGGCG
>JBJMHU010000042.1:0-20414 GCA_045807225.1 Ornithinibacter sp.
ACCAGCATCCGCATCGACGGCGTGCTCCACGAGTTCTCCACGATCCCCGGGGTCAAGGAGGACGTCACCGAGATCATCCTCAACATCAAGGGCCTGGTCGTCTCCAGCGAGCACGACGAGCCCGTCGTGATGTACCTGCGCAAGCAGGGCTCCGGCCCGGTCACCGCGGCCGACATCGCACCGCCGGCCGGCGTGGAGATCCACAACCCCACGCTGCACATCGCGACCCTGAACGACAAGGGCACCGTCGAGATGGAGCTCACCGTCGAGCGTGGCCGTGGCTACGTCTCCGCGCAGCAGAACAAGTCCGGTGACCAGGAGATCGGCCGCATCCCGGTCGACTCCATCTACAGCCCGGTGCTCTCGGTGACCTACAAGGTCGAGGCCACCCGTGTCGAGCAGCGCACGGACTTCGACCGCCTCGTGGTCGACGTCGAGACCAAGAGCTCGATGGCCCCGCGCGACGCGCTCGCGTCCGCCGGCAAGACCCTCGTCGAGCTGTTCGGCCTGGCCCGTGAGCTCAACGTCGAGGCCGAGGGCATCGACATGGGCCCGTCGCCGACCGACGCCGCGCTCGCCGCGGACCTCGCGCTGCCCATCGAGGACCTCGACCTCACCGTGCGGTCCTACAACTGCCTCAAGCGCGAGGGCATCCACACCGTGGGTGAGCTCGTGGGCCGCAGCGAGGCCGACCTGCTCGACATCCGCAACTTCGGTGCGAAGTCGATCGACGAGGTCAAGGCCAAGCTCGCCGGCATGGGCCTGGCGCTCAAGGACAGCCCCCCCGGCTTCGACCCCAGCCTCATCGCCGACCGCTACGACGACTTCACCTTCGGAGAGGGCGAGGACGACGCGGCGTACGCCGAGGACGAGCAGCTCTGACCAACGCCTCCAGGCCACGTAACCAAGGAGAACAGCAATGCCCACCCCCACCAAGGGTCCCCGTCTCGGAGGCGGTCCCGCTCACCAGCGGCTCATCCTGGCGAACCTCGCGACCTCGCTCTTCGAGCACGACTCCATCACCACGACCGAGGCCAAGGCCAAGCGCCTGCGCCCCCTCGCCGAGCGTCTCATCACCTTCGGCAAGCGAGGTGACCTGCACTCCCGTCGCCGGGTGATGACCGTCATCCGCGACAAGAGCGTCGTGCACCGCCTCTTCGTCGAGATCGCGCCCGACATGGCCGAGCGCAACGGCGGCTACACCCGCATCACCAAGATCGGCCCGCGCAAGGGCGACAACGCCCCCATGGCGGTCATCGAGCTCGTCCGTGAGCCCGTCGCCAAGAAGGCCACCGTCAAGGAGGCCGAGGGCGCCACCAAGCGTGCGGCCAAGGACGAGGCCAAGCGCAAGGCGGCCCAGGACGACGCGACGGCCGCCGCCGAGACCACGGAGGTGCAGGACGCCGACGTGCAGGACACGCCCGCCGTCGAGCTGCCCGCCGGTGCCGTCGCCGCGACCGAGGACGGCGCGGCCCCCGAGGGCTACACCGTCAAGGGCAACGCCGACTCCGGCAAGTACCACGTCGAGGGCTCGCAGTGGTACGACCAGACGGTCGCCGAGTTCTGGTTCGAGAACGCCGAGGCCGCCGAGGCCGCCGGGTTCGAGCCGGCCGGTGGCGCGTCGAAGCAGCAGGTCGAGGACGAGGCCTGAGCAACGGCTGACACCAGCACCACGAAACGGCCCCCCTCCCACCGCGGGAGCGGGGCCGTTCCGGCATCCGGTTCGAGGTGATCGGCTCACTCCGGGGGTCGGGGTATCACCTCGAACCAGCGGGAACCCGGCCCACTACGCTGGCGCGGTGACGCTGCGGATCCGGATCGACCTGTCCTACGACGGGACGGCGTTCTCCGGGTGGGCCGCCCAGCCGGGCCGTCGCACCGTCGAGGACACCCTCAGCGGTGCCCTCACGACCATCGTGCGCAGCCCGACCCCGGTGCGCCTGGTCGTCGCCGGCCGCACGGATGCCGGGGTGCACGCCCGCGGTCAGGTCGCCCATGCCGACGTCGAGGCCGGCGACTGGGAGAGCGTTCGGGGACGCTCCGGGCGCCCGCTCGAGGAGGCGGCCGCGACCCGGCTGCGCGGCATCCTCCCGCCCGACCTGACCGTCCGGCGGGTCAGCGTGGCGCCCGAGGGTTTCGACGCCCGCTTCTCCGCCCTGCGCCGGCGGTACCTCTACCGCGTCTGTGACGACCCCGCCACGTTGGACCCCCTGCGCCGCTACGACACCGTGCTGGCGCGCGGGCCGCTCGACCTCGCTGCCATGGATGCCGCGGCCCGCAGCCTGCTCGGCCTCCACGACTTCGCGGCCTTCTGCCGGCGCCGGGAGGGAGCCACCACCGTGCGCACCCTGCTCGACCACCGCTGGGAGCGGGCGGCGGACGGCACGCTCGAGGCCACCGTGGTGGCGGATGCCTTCTGCCACAGCATGGTCCGCGCCCTGGTCGGCGCCGTGGTGCCGGTGGGGGAGGGGCGCCTGCGCGTGGAGGTTCCGCGCGAGGTGCTCCGCGGCGGAGTCCGTGACTCGCGGGTGCGGGTGATGCCGGCGCACGGGCTCTCGCTCGAGGAGGTGACCTACCCGCCGGACGGCGAGCTCGCGGCGCGGGCCGAGGCGTCGCGGGTGAGGCGCACGCTGCCGACCTGACCGCCACCGTGCTTCTGGAGCCCCAACTGTCATCGTGGGGCCGTCGTGGGGGACGATGGACCGGCGCCGCGACGCGGGGAACAGCACGCAAGGAGGTGGATGATGGGCGACAGTGTCTGGCAGGTCCCGAAGTCGTTGCACGTCACGCGGGACACCCAGGAAGGCACCGCGGCCGGGATCTACGGCATCATCGTCAGCGCTGCCGTGATGTCCGCGTCGCACGGCGAGACCGGGTTGGCCGTGGAGATCTCCGTGCTCGCCACCCTGGTCATCTACTGGGGAGCGGAGCGGTACGCCCGCATCGTCGCCGAGCGCATCCACGAAGGGCACCGGCTCAGCTGGAAGACCGTGCGGCACCAGCTGACCTCTGGCTGGGAGCTGATCACCGCGTCGGCGCTCCCGCTCATCGTCCTCGCCGCACTGAGCCTGCTGGGCGCCGACGTCGGCGCGGCAGTGCTCGGCGCACTCATCTGCAGCACGGTGCTGCTCTGCATCGCCGGCTGGGCGATGGGGCGTGGTGGACGGCTCACGACGCGGGAGCGGGTCGTCTCGGCCGGCGTGGCGGGCATGTTCGGGATGCTCTTCATCGTGCTCAAGACCTTCCTGCACTGACTGTGCCGGCTGCCCGGGCGGAAACGCGGATGAGTTCACGGCGGCGGTCGGGGAGACTGGTTCCTCGTGGGCCATCTCGACGTCAACGCCGTCAGCTTCTCGCTCCCCGACGGGAGGCGCCTGCTGCGCGAGGTCACCTTCCGGGTGGGGGAGGGTGCCAAGGTGGCGCTCATCGGCCCCAACGGCACCGGCAAGACCACCCTGCTGCGCATCCTCGCCGGCGACCTCACGGCATCCGACGGTGCCGTGACACGCAGCGGCGGGCTGGGCGTCATGCGCCAGTTCATCGGAAAGGTGCGCGACGACACCACGGTGCGAGACCTGCTCGTCTCCGTCGCCCCCGACCCGGTGCGCCGGGCCGCCCTCGAGGTCGACCGCACCGAGCTGGCGATGATGGAGCGCGAGACCGAGCAGGACCAGCTCGACTACGCCCAGGCGCTCGCCGACTGGGGCGACGTCGGGGGCTACGAGTGGGAGACCCTCTGGGACGTCTGCACCGTGGCGTCGCTGGGCACGCCGTTCGAGCGGGCCCAGTGGCGCAGGGTGTCGACGCTGTCGGGCGGTGAGCAGAAGCGCGTGGTCCTCGAGGCGTTGCTGCGCGGGCCCCAGGAGGTGCTGGTGCTCGACGAACCCGACAACTACCTCGACGTGCCGACCAAGCGCTGGCTGGAGGCGCGGCTCGTGGAGTCCCCCAAGACCGTGCTGTTCGTGAGCCACGACCGCGAGCTGCTCGACCGGGTGGCCACGCGGATCGCCACCCTCGAGCCGAGCCGTGGCGGCAACACGGTGTGGGTGCACCCGGGCCGGTTCTCGACCTACGAGCAGGCCCGGGCCGACCGCAACGACCGGCTCGACGAGCAGCGGCGCCGCTGGGACGAGGAGCTCGCCAAGATCAAGGCGCTCGTCATCATGTACCGGCAGAAGGCGACCTACAACGACGGGATGGCCTCCCGGCTCCAGGCGGCCGAGACCCGGCTGCGCAAGTTCGAGGAGGCCGGCCCGCCCGAGGCGGTGCCGCTGCGACAGAAGGTGGCCATGCGGCTCACCGGCGGGCGCACCGCCAAGCGCGCCGTGGTGGCGAGCGGGCTCGAGCTGCGGGTCGACGGCGGCCAGCTGATGCACCCCTTCGACGCCGAGATCTGGTTCGGGGAGCGGGTCGGCGTGCTCGGCAGCAACGGCTCGGGCAAGTCGCACTTCCTGCGCCTGCTCGCGGCCGGCGGGAGCGACCCCGACCGCGAGCACCAGCCGGTCGGCGACATCCGCCCGGTGCCGGTCGAGCACGGCGGCCGGGTGGTGCTGGGCTCGCGGGTGCGCCCGGGCTGGTTCGCGCAGACGCACGACCACGCGGCGCTGCACGGCCGCACGCTGCTCGAGATCCTGCACCGCGGCGACGACCATCGTGCCGGGATGCCGCGTGACCTCGCCGCCCGCGCGCTCGACCGCTACGGACTGGCGCAGGCGTCGGAGCAGACCTTCGACTCGCTCTCGGGCGGGCAGCAGGCCCGGCTGCAGATCCTGCTGCTCGAGCTCTCCGGGGCGACCCTGCTGCTGCTCGACGAGCCGACCGACAACCTCGACCTGCACTCGGCGCAGGCCCTCGAGGACGCCCTCGACGCGTTCGAGGGCACCGTGGTCGCGGTCACCCACGACCGGTGGTTCGCGCGCGGCCTCGACCGGTTCCTGGTCTTCCGGGCCGACGGCCGGGTGGTCGCGTCGGACGAGGCGATCTGGGACGAGGGCCGGGTCGACCGGCGGCGTTGACGTCCGTTTCCTCATACGCGGTTTCGCGGCGGGGCCACCGGCCGGGACGGCCAGTCATGCCCTTGCGTGGCTTCGACGCGCGGGGCGGGGCCGTCGATCGAGCGCTGCGTCGTCGGCGACGGCCTCGGCCTGCTGCAGGTGCTGGACCTCGTCCGGGTGGCGAGTGGACGTCGCCCCGGGCGCGGGTGAAGACATCGGAAGTTCTCGGTACGGAATCCACATGTGAAGCGTTTACGCATCTACGTTTCTCGTCGGAAACCCCAAACCCCCCGGCGGTGTGCCCGACCGGACCTCGCGAGGAGCAACGATGCCCCGTCCACAACGCCTGTATGCCGTCCTGCTGGGGTGTGCGCTCGTCGCCACCCCCGCGGTCGTCATGGCCACCCCCGCCTCGGCAGCGACCCCGTCGGTCGCCCTCGTCGGTGACCTGCAGCAGGAGCTCGGCTGCACGGCCGACTGGCAACCGGAGTGCGCGGCGACCGAGCTGGCGCCGGTCGCCGGCTCCACCACGTACCGGTCGACGTTCGACGTGCCCAAGGGTGAGTGGAAGTTCAAGGTCGCGCTCAACGACTCGTGGGACGTCAACTACGGCGCGGGCGGCGCCCTCAACGGTGGCGACATCCCGCTGCTGCTCGCCGGCCCGGCCAAGATCACCTTCAGCTACGACGACACCACGCACCAGGTGACCTTCACACCGGTGGTCGACGAGAACACCACCGCGGCCGACGCGTCCCTGACCCGCGCCTCCCTGCGCTCCTCGCTGACCCGTGAGCGCTTCTACTTCGTGATGGCCGACCGGTTCGCGAACGGCAGCACGGCCAACGACAAGGGCGGTCTGACCGGCGGCCCGCTGAGCACCGGCTTCGACCCCACCGCCAAGGGCTTCTACCACGGTGGTGACCTCAAGGGGCTCACCAGCAAGCTCGACTACATCAAGGGCATGGGCACCACGGCGATCTGGCTGACGCCCAGCTTCAAGAACAAGCCGGTGCAGGGGGCGCCCGGCCAGGAGAGCGCCGGCTACCACGGCTACTGGATCACCGACTTCACCCAGATCGACCCGCACCTCGGCACCAACGCCGACATGGAGCGGTTGATCGACGCGGCCCACCGCAAGGGGATGAAGGTCTTCTTCGACATCATCACCAACCACACCGCCGACGTCATCGACTACCAGGGCGGCAACCACACCTACGTCTCGAAGAAGTCCTCGCCGTACCAGAAGGCGGACGGCACGGTCTTCGACGACCGCGACTACGTCAACCAGCCCTTCCCGGCCATGGACCCGGCCACCTCGTTCCCGTACACCCCGTTCTTCCACGGGAACGACGCCACCGCGAAGACCCCCGCCTGGCTCAACGACCCGCTGATGTACCACAACCGCGGTGACTCGACCTTCGCCGGCGAGTCCTCCACCTACGGTGACTTCTCGGGCCTGGACGACCTGTTCACGGAGCGGCCCGAGGTCGTCAAGGGGATGGGTGCCATCTACAAGAAGTGGGTCGACTTCGGCATCGACGGCTTCCGGATCGACACCGTCAAGCACGTCAACATCGAGTTCTGGCAGAAGTTCGTCCCCGACATCCTCGCCGAGGCGGCCAAGGTCAAGAACGACGACTTCTTCGCCTTCGGTGAGGTCTTCGACGGCAACCCGGCGGTGATGTCGCAGTTCACCACCGAGGGCAAGCTGCAGGCCACGCTCGACTTCGGCTTCCAGCAGCAGGGCGTCGACTTCGCCAAGGGCAAGCCGGCCAAGGTGCTGGCCGACTTCTTCAGCAAGGACGACTGGTACACCGACGCCGACAGCAACGCCTACCAGCTGCCCACCTTCCTCGGGAACCACGACATGGGCCGCGCCTCGATGTTCCTCCAGGCCGACGGGCAGAGCGAGGCCGAGCACCTCAAGCGCCTGGAGTTCGCCAACTCGCTGATGTTCACCAGCCGCGGCAACCCGGTCACCTACTACGGCGACGAGCAGGGCTTCGTCAGCACCGGTGGCGACCAGCTGGCGCGCGAGGACATGTTCGCGAGCAAGGTCGACGCCTACAACACCGAGACGGTGCTCGGCGGCCCGGAGGGCTCGCGCGACCGCTACGACACCAAGGCCCCGCTCTACGAGCACATCGCCGACCTCTCGGAGCTGCGGGCCGAGCACCCGGCGCTGGCCGACGGCGCGCAGGTCAACCGCTTCGCCTCCGACGGGGCGGGCATCTTCGCCACCTCGCGGATCGGCACCGGCACCAAGGGCGGGAAGAACGCCGGCCGGGTGGAGTACGTCGTGGCGGCCAACAACGACACCAAGGCCGCAACGGCCACCTTCGCGACCTGGACCAAGGGCAAGGGCGCCGTCTTCACGCCGGTCTTCGGCACTGGCAAGGCCGTCAAGCCGGGGGCCGACGGCTCGGTCAAGGTCACCGTGCCGCCGCTGACGGTCAGTGTGTGGAAGGCCAACAAGCCGATCTCCACCACGGGCGCGGCGCCGACCGTCGAGACGGTGCTGGCCGACGGCGGCGCCCACGGCCGCACCGAGGTCAAGGCCGACGTGCGGGCGAGCACCTTCGCCCAGACCACCTTCCTGTGGCGCAAGGTCGGCGAGACCACGTGGCACGACCTGGGCACCGACGACAACGCGCCGTTCCGCGTGTTCCACGACGTGTCCGGCATCCCCGTGGCGACGCCGCTCGAGTACCGCGCCATCGTCAAGGATGCCGCGGGGCGCGTCGCCGGTGACTCGTCCACCACCCAGGTGGTCAAGCCCCCGACCCAGACCGTGCCCGAGCTGGGAGACCCGGTGACCCAGCCGAGCGCCGTGTCGGTGCCCGGCACGCACAACTCCGAGATGGGCTGCCCGGTCTCACTCGGTGTGAGCGGCGACTGGGCACCCGACTGCGACCAGGCGCAGCTGGCGCTGGACCCGAACGACCAGATCTGGAAGAGGACCTTCACCCTGCCGGTCGGGCCCTACGCCTACAAGGCCGCCGTCAACCGAGCCTGGACCGAGTCCTACGGCCGCGGTGGTGGCAGCGACAACATCGACTACGAGACCGACGGCACGGTGACGTTCTACTACGACCACGCCACGCACTGGGTGACCTCCGACGAGGAGGGCCCGATCATCACGGTGCCCGGCTCGTTCCAGAGCGAGCTCGGCTGCAGCGCCGACTGGGACCCCGCCTGCATGCGGCCCTGGCTGCAGGACAAGGACGGCGACGGCGTCTACGCGCTCGTCACGACGAAGATCCCCGCGGGCAGCTGGGAGTTCAAGGTCGCCCACGGGCTGTCGTTCACCGAGAGCTACCCGGCCGGCAACCTGAGCGTGACGGTGCCCCAGGACGGCGCCCGCACGACGTTCCTGTACGACAGGGCGACCCACGAGGTCACCGTCACCAGCGAGTGATCCGGCGACGACGCCCGGTTCAGCGGCCGATGACCACGTCGGTGCCGCTGAGCCGGGCGTCGAAGCCCTGGGGAGTCACCTGCACCTCGTCCAGGGACATCCCGGGCGGCACGCCGGCGACGTCCTGCCGGATGGTGGCGAGCCCACGGGCCAGCGAGCTCGCGGCGGAGTCGAGGAACGACGGCCCGCCGAGGTCGACGGTCTCGGGCTGGATGAGCAGCTGGCCGCCGTCGGCGGTGACCGTGCCGGTCGCCTTGAGGGTGAGGTCGCGGCCCAGGAGGGTGACCGTGCGCTCGACGCCGGTCTTGCCGTTGCCGGCGTCGTAGACGGTGACGTCGGCGCCGACCTGCTTCGCGACGGTGTCGAACGGGATCGTGGCGTCGATGTCGAGGGCCTGGGCCTTCAGACCCTGCTGCGAGAACCGCACACCAGACCCCTTGGCCACCACGTCGACGAGGTCGCCCTTGGCGGAGACGACGTCCTGGCTGCGCAGGTCGACCGCGCCGAGCCAGGTCTCGTCCTCGGTGAGGTCGGTGGGCTGCTGCGCGACGGTGGTGGAGCCGGTGGGGCGCGGGGAAGCCGTGGTGACGGCGCCGCTCGGCGTCCCGGAGCCCAGCGAGAACACCAGCACCACGAGGACGAGCGCGAGCGCGGCGAGGGTGGCACCGACGCCGAGGAGGAAGTTCTTCACGCGCCGAAGGTCTCAGCCGTGACTGGGAGCCGGCTGGGAGTCGGCTGGCTGCAGTCCTCTCGTCTGCTCGGCCCGTCGCGCGGGCAGGTAGAAGAACGCACCGAGGATGCTGAGCGCGCCGGCGGTGACCATGGCGACGGGCAGGCTGACCCGGTCGGCCACGAGGCCGAGCAGCGGCCCGGCGACACCGAAGGCGAGGAAGGCCATCATCGAGTTGATCGACAGCACGGTGGCCCGGTTGCCGGAGTCGGCCTCGCGGTGCAGCAGGGCGGCGTGCGGCGGCCCGTTCATGCCGTGCATGGAGTAGGTGAACAGGTAGGCGGCAACCAGGGCCACGGGCCCGGCGACCAGCCCCATGACCACGGCCCCGAGGGCGTTGAGCACGCGGCCCACGATGGCCGCCCGGGCCACCCCGAGGCGCGCGGAGGTGAGGCCCGCCAGCCAGGCGCCGACGCTGAACAACACCCAGCCGGCGGCCGAGACCGGGCCGACGAGGGCGCCGGCCTCCTGGGCCGAGCCGACCAGCTCCTCGAGCCGCAACGGCATGAACGCCTCGAAGGTGATCATGCCGATCGACCAGAACACCTCGGCGGCGACGATGCCCATCAGCACCCGGTTGTGGCCCAGCAGGCTCAGGCCGCTGCGGATCACGGTGGGGGTGCGGCGGGCCTCGCCGAGCGCGTGCGCCAGGCGCGTGCGCTCGGAGCCGGCGGTGGGGCGGGGCTCCTTCATGACAAGAACCGCAGCGACGAGGTGAACCACGGTGAGGGCGGCCGACACCCAGACGGCGGCGTCGAGGGCCGAGGCGTCCTCGTGGCCGAACACGGTCGCGGCGGGGTTCCACCAGATCAGCAGGCCGGAGAGCACCGCGCCGACGGCGATCGCCCCGCCGAGGATCGAGCCGGTGCGTGACAGCTGCCGGTCGACGTCGGCGCCCGGGGTGGTCTGGTGCACGGTGTCGACGAACCAGGCCTCCAGCGGGCCGGAGTCCAGTGCCCGGAAGGCACCCATCAGGACGCCCGCCACCACGAACGCCCAGAAGCTCTGCGCCAGCGCGTAGCCGACGACGGCCACGACGTTGAGCGCCGCGGCCGCGAGGTAGACGGGGCGGCGGCCCACGGCATCCGCGAAGCCACTCGTGGGCAGCTCGAGGAAGAAGCAGGTCAGGCCCATGACCGAGCCGATGGTGGCGGCCTGGGCGATCGTGAGCCCACGGCTGGTCTGCACGAGGATGAAGATGCCCACCACGAAGCCGACCGAGAGCCAGCGGGTGGTGGTGAGCAGGTACAGGCGGCGCTCGGCCGCGCGGGGGCTCAGGTGCGTGGGGCTCATCGGGCCGGCCCGGTCTCGAGGTCCAGCGCATAGGCGTAGAGGTAGACCGCGATGCGCTTGGCCTCCGGGTTGCCCTGCCCGACGCGCCGGTAGCGGGCCACGACCTCGCCGATCTCGTCGCGCATGGCGCTCAGCTGCTCGGCGGTGAGCAGCACCATGTCGTCGCTGCTGCCGCAGGCGTCCTGCCAGGCGGGGGGCCAGGAGGGGGAGGCGTCGACCCAGCGCTCGGCCTGGGCCGCGAAGTGGCGCACGTAGTCGCGCGAGAGCCAGTTCAGCGCCGTCTCGGAGTCCTCGTCGCCGGCGAAGTCGCTCGGGTAGTAGGAGTGGAAGTCGGTGGCCGCGCGCCAGAGCCGGCGCTTGCCCTCGCCCTCACCGGTGTCGGCGACCAGGCCGACCGCCTCGAGCTTGCGCAGGTGGTAGGACGTGGCGCCCGAGTTGGTGCCGAGCGCGGTGGCGAGGTCGGTGGCGGTGGCGGGCCCGCCGATGCGCAGGCTCGACAGCAGCCGGGCGCGCAGCGGGTGGGCCAGCACGCGCAGGCTCGCGGCGTCCAGGCGGATGCCGGTGAGCTGGGAGGTGGCGGCTGGAGCGGGGTCGGTGGTGGCCATGTGTGCAGAATACCTTTGCACACTTCATGTGCACAAGGTGTGTGCAGAGAAGATGTGGATTCGCGTCGTCGCAGGTCAGCCGGGGTCCAGCAGGGTGCTGGCAGCGATTTGGGAGCGTCGTGGCCGGCCCGTAGACTTGAGAACTGTTGTGCCGTGCGCCTCCGACAGGGGTCGATGGTCCCTGACGGGAGCACTCGGCATACGCCGTCCCCCATCCTCGAACGATTCAGGACACCTGATGCGTACCTACACCCCGAAGCCGGGCGAGATCACGCGCACCTGGCACGTGATCGACGCGACCGACGTCGTGCTCGGCCGCCTCGCGAGCCAGACCGCGATCCTGCTGCGCGGCAAGCACAAGGCGACCTTCGCCCCCCACGTCGACGTGGGCGACTTCGTCATCATCATCAACGCCGACAAGGTGGCCCTCACCGGCGCCAAGGCCGAGAAGAAGAAGGCCTACCACCACTCCGGCTTCCCGGGTGGCCTCAAGGCGACCTCCTACACCGAGCTGCTCGCCAAGAACCCCGAGAAGGCCATCGAGAAGGCCGTGCGCGGCATGCTGCCCCGCACCACCCTCGGCAAGGCCCAGCTGAGCAAGCTGAAGGTCTACCGCGGCGCCGAGCACCCGCACGCCGCCCAGCAGCCCACTCCCTACGAGCTCACCCAGGTGGCCCAGTGATGACCGAGAACGTTCAGATCGACGAGACCGCGGGCACCGACGTCAACGACGCGCTGGTCACCGAGTACACCTCCGAGTCCGACACCGCCGTCGCCGGCGAGGCCGCCCAGCGTCCCCGCGCCACCGCGCCGGGTGCCGCGACCGGTCGTCGCAAGCAGGCCGTGGCCCGCGTGCGCATCGTGCCCGGCACCGGCGAGTGGACCATCAACGGCCGCACCCTGGCGGGCTACTTCCCCAACAAGGTGCACCAGCAGATCGTCAACGAGCCGCTCACCCTGCTCGAGCTCGACGGCTCCTACGACGTGCTCGTGCGCGTGCACGGCGGTGGACCCTCCGGCCAGGCCGGTGCGGTGCGCCTGGGTGTGGCCCGCTCGCTCAACGGCATCGACGAGGAGCTCAACCGCCCGGCGCTGAAGAAGGCCGGCTTCCTCTCGCGCGACGCGCGCGTCCCCGAGCGCAAGAAGGCCGGTCTGAAGAAGGCCCGCAAGGCTCCCCAGTACAGCAAGCGCTGATCCGGCGTCGCGGCACCACGGCCTTCGTGGATGCCGTGCCCGCACCGAAGGCGGCACCCTCTCCCGGGCGCCGCCTTCGGTGCGCTCGGGAGTAGGTTCGAGTTGTCTCCACGGAAGGGCACCCCCATGTCACGACTCTTCGGCACCGACGGAGTCCGCGGCCTCGCCAACGGCCCCCTCATCACGGCCGAGATGGCCCTGGCCGTCTCCGTCGCGGCGGCGCGCGTGCTCGGTGAGGCCGGGGCCGACCCCGGCCACCGTCCCAAGGCGGTCGTCGGGCGCGACCCGCGCGCCTCGGGGGAGTTCCTCGGCGCCGCGGTGGTCGCGGGGCTCGCTGCCGCGGGCGTCGACGTCTACGACGCCGGCGTGCTGCCCACCCCGGCGATCGCCTACCTGACCTCCGACACCGGCGCCGACTTCGGCGTCATGCTCTCGGCGTCGCACAACGCGATGCCCGACAACGGCATCAAGTTCTTCGCCCGGGGCGGGCACAAGCTGCCCGACGACGTCGAGGACCGTATCGAGGGCGCGATCGGCGAGGACTGGCGGCGCCCCACCGGCGCCGACGTCGGCCGCGTGGTGCACATGCCCGACGGCCACACGCGCTACCTCAGCCACCTGCTGCGGGTGCTGCCCAACCGCCTCGACGGCCTGCGGGTGGTCATCGACGGCGCCCACGGCGCGGCGAGCCAGGTCTCGCCCGAGGTGTTCCGCCTGGCCGGCGCCGAGGTGTTCGAGATCGGCACCTCACCCGACGGGCTGAACATCAACGACGGCTACGGCTCCACCCACCTCGACCCACTGAAGACCGCGGTGCGGGCGCACGGCGCCGACCTCGGCATCGCGCACGACGGTGACGCCGACCGCTGCCTGGCCGTCGACTCGACCGGCACCGAGGTCGACGGCGACCAGATCATGGGCATCCTCGCCCTGGCGCTCAAGGAACGGGGGGTGCTCGCCCGCGACACGCTGGTCGCGACCGTGATGAGCAACCTCGGCCTGCTGCAGGCGATGGAGCGCGAGGGCATCCACGTGCTGCAGACGGCGGTCGGTGACCGCTACGTGCTCGAGGAGATGCGCGCGGGCGGCTACTCGCTCGGCGGGGAGCAGTCCGGGCACGTCATCTTCCTCGACCACGGCACCACCGGCGACGGCACGCTCACCGGCCTGATGCTCGCCGCGCGGATGGTGCAGACCGGTCGCACCCTGGCCGACCTCGGCACCGTGATGACCCGCCTGCCCCAGGTGCTGGTCAACGTCAAGGGCGTCGACACCAGCCGGGTCGACAGTGACGAGCACCTGATGTCGGCGGTGCACCACGAGCAGAGCGGCCTCGACGGCTCCGGTCGGGTGCTGCTGCGCCGGTCGGGCACCGAGCCGCTGGTGCGCGTGATGGTCGAGGCGCCCACCCAGGAGCAGGCCAACGCGGTCGCCGACCGGCTCGCCGGCGTGGTGCGCGAGCGCCTCTCCCTCTGACGGGGCAGGCGGCAGGGGGTTCGACGGTGCGGAATGGGGGCGGCGCCGCGCTGGTTGGCCCGACGGGTCGGGGATGTCCACCGACCCGCCGTCGGGCCGAGCGGCGCGACGGGATCCGCACCAGCCTCCCGAGGAGAGTCCCGTGCCGCACGAGTCCCTGAACGACGTCCTGTACACCACCGCGGCACGTGCCCAGGGCGGCCGTGGGGGCCGGGTCCGCAGCGAGGACGGGGTGGTCGACGTCGAGCTCGGCAAGCCGGGCAGCGTGTCGAACCCCAAGGCCAACCCCGAGACGCTCTTCGCGGCGGGCTACGCCTCGTGCTTCAACAACGCCCTCGGCCGGATCGCGACGTCGCAGGGGTTCGACGGCGCCGGCGCCGTGACGGTGGCCGCGGTGAGCCTGGGCACGACGGGCGAGGGTGACGCCAGGGGAGTCGGCCTGGCCGTCGAGCTGACCTCCACCATCCCGGGCGTCGACGCCGACACCGCCCAGGCGCTGGCCGAGGCGGCGCACCAGGCCTGCCCGTACTCCAAGGCCACCCGTGGGAACATCGACGTCACCGTCATCGGCAGGCCCGCCTGACCGCCCACCACCGCCGGGCGTCACTGCCAACCCCCCACTGCGACAGCCCCTGCCACTCGGTCAGAGCCGGGCCACCACGTGGCGCGCGATCTCCAGGGATGCCGTGGCGGCCGGTGAGGGCGCGTTGAGCAGGTGCACGACGCGGCCGTGCCGTTCGAGCAGGAAGTCGTCGACGAGCGTGCCGTCGGGGCGTACGGCCTGGGCCCGCACCCCGGCGGGCGCCGGCACGAGGTCGGCGTCCGCGAGCTCAGGCACCAGGCGTCGCGCGCTGTCGGCGAAGCGCCGGTGCGACAGGGAGCGCAGCATCTCGCCGGCGCCGCTGCGGGCCTGGCGTCGCGCCAGCCGCCAGAAGCCGCCGAACCGCAGCGTGTCGGCGAGGTCGCGGGCGTCGACCCGGCCCCAGTCGTAGCCCTCGCGAGCCAGCGCCAGCACGGCGTTCGGCCCGGCGTGCACCTGGCCGTCGATGCCCCGCGTCAGGTGCACGCCCAGGAACGGCAGCTCCGGGTCGGGCACGGGGTAGACCAGGCCGCGCACGAGGTGCGCGGCGGCGGGCGTCAGCTCGTGGTACTCGCCGCGGAACGGCACGATGCGTACCGACGGGGAGTGGCCGAGCAGCCGGGCCACCCGGTCGGCGTGCAGCCCGGCGCAGCTCACCACCACCTCGGCCACCAGGTCGCCCCGCGTGGTCTCGAGCGCGACCTCGCGCGGGCCGTCGGCCCCACCGACGACCTCGGTGCCGGGGAGCAGCCGCGCCCCGGCATCGCGCAGCCGGCGGACGAGCACGGCGCAGACCGCGCGGTAGTCGATGATGCCGGTCTCCGCCACGTGCAGCGCGGCCACCGCTGCCACGTGCGGCTCGTGCTCGCGCGCCTGTTGCGGCAAGAGCCGGGTGACGGCCAGACCGTTGGCCAGGCCGCGCTGCTCCAGGGCCCCCAGCCGGTCGAGCTCGGCCGCGGTGGTCGCCACGACCAGCTTGCCGGTGACCCGGTGCGGCACGCCCTCGGCTCGGGCGAGGTCGAGCAGCGCGGCTGCCCCGGCTCGGCACCAGAGCGCCTTGCGGCTGCCGGGCGGGTAGTACAGGCCGGAGTGCACGACGCCGCTGTTGCGGCCGGTCTGGTGGCGCGCCCAGTCGTGCTCCTTCTCCACCACCGTCACCGACGCCGACGGGTCGTCACGCAGCACCCGCTCGGCCACGGCGAGGCCCAGGATGCCGCCGCCGATGACGACGACCCGCCGGCCGCGCGTCACGGCATCCGCCGACGGCTCAGCGCGCGTGGTGGGCGGCGAGGATGCGGGCGTACTCGCGCCCGGAGTCCTTGACCGTGCGCACCTGGGTGTCGTAGTCGACGTGCACGATGCCGAAGCGCTTGTCGTAGCCGTAGGCCCACTCGAAGTTGTCGAGCAGGCTCCAGGCGAAGTAGCCCCGCACGTCGGTGCCGCCCTCGATCGCGTCGGCCACCGCGCCGAGGTGCCCGTGGAGGTACGCCACCCGGTCGGGGTCGTGCACCTGGCCGTCGTCGGAGACGGTGTCGGGCCAGGCCGAGCCGTTCTCGGTGATGTAGATCGGCAGCCCGGACTCCCGGGCCGAGCGCTCGATGATCTGGCGGTGGCCCTCGGGCGACTGCTCCCAGCCCATGTCGGTGAGCGGCGGGTGCGGGTCGACGTCGACCACGCCCTCGCAGCCGGGCATCGGGTTGGCGGTGACCTCGCCCTCGCGCGCCGCGCGGACTCGTGCCGGGAAGTAGTTGTTGACGCCGAGGTTGTCGAGCGGCGCCGAGATGGTCGCCAGGTCGCCGTCGTGGATGAAGGCGTGGTCGGTGAGGTGCGCGGTGTCGTCGAGGAAGCCGTCGGGGTAGGCGGCGTGGAAGATCGGGCCGAAGAAGATGCCGTTGAGCGCGTTGTCGGCGCGGCGCACGGCATCCGCGTCTCGCTCGTCGCCGTCGTCGGGGCCCCAGACCTGCGACGGGTTGAGGGTGATCGACACCTCGGCGCCGGGGGAGTGCGCGCGGATGACCGGCACCGCGGTGCCGTGGGCGAGCATCAGGTGGTGGGCGGCGACCATTCCCTCGACCGGGTCGTGGTGGCCCGGGGCGTGGGCACCGATGGCGTAGCTGAGGATGCTGGAGCACCAGGGCTCGTTGAACGTGGTCCAGTTCGTGACCCGGTCGCCGAGGGCCGCCACGGTGGCGGCGGCATAGTCGGTGAACCACCCAGCGGCGTCGCGGTTCAGCCACCCGCCCTGGTCGTCGAGCACCTGCGGCAGGTCCCAGTGGTAGAGCGTGACCACCGGCCGGATGCCGCTCTCCAACAGCGTGTCGACGAGCCGTGAGTAGAAGTCGAGGCCCTTGGCGTTGACCGCACCGGTGCCGCCGGGGATGACACGGGGCCACGCGACCGAGAAGCGGTAGGCGTCGAGCCCGAGCTCCTTCATCAGGGCGACGTCCTGCGGCATCCGGTGGTAGTGGTCGCACGCGACGTCACCGGTGTCGCCGTTGGCCACCTTGCCGGGGGTGCGGCAGAACGTGTCCCAGATCGACGGGCTGCGGCCGTCCTCGTCGTGCGCCCCCTCGATCTGGAAGCTGGCGGTGGCGGCGCCCCAGAGGAAGCCGTCGGGGAAGGTGCGCTCGAAGGTCTGCATGGGGCGTCACGCTACCGGTCGGGCACGACCCCGTCGCCCACCCGGACCACGCCGCGGGACTCGGGCACCAGCTGCACCGCGAACCACGTCGCGCCGTCCCACTTCCGGTGCGTCGCCAGGGTGCGGATCGGTTCGTGCGACCGCTCCAGCGTCATGGGATCGAGAGTCGTCATGACGCAGCGGTCGACGGGTTTGACCACCCGGAACTCGACCGCGCCGACCTGCACCCCTCGCCAGACGTCCTCCTCGAACGGCTCGAGGTCGCCGTCGACGACCAGGTTGGGTCGGAACCGTTCCACCGCCAGCGGCGCCTGCGGCTGCTCGCCCCGCTCGAGGGCCGTCTCGGCCACCCAGTCGTGCAGCCGGCGCAGCGAGGCCGCGGACGCGAGGGTGACCGGGTAGGCGTCGGCGAAGGCCGTGGCCTCGCCGGGCCGGGCGTGCGCCGCGTTGAGCGGACGCGGCGTGCGCACGTGCACCAGGCGCAGGTCGTCGCGGCCGAGCACCGTGCCGAACCACGCGCCGGCCCGCGCCGGTGCGGCGGCGCCCTCGAGCGCCCGCCCGTGGACGGTGACCGGCAGCGCGGGGCCGTCGGGCACGCCGACGTCGAGCGGCTCCACCCCGGGGGCGCTCAGCCGGAGGTCGTGCGGTACGCCGGGGTCCGTGGCCGTCGTGTCGGCGGTCACGGACAACAGCCGGTGCTCCTCGCGGGCGGTGACGCACTCGCCGGTGGGGTCGACGACCATCCAGCGCCGGTCGCCGGCCAGGCCCCACGGCTCGACGTCGGCGTGCAGCACCGCCCGCACCGCGGTGCTCTTCACCGGGTGCAGGTGGAGGGCGTCGAGCCGGATCACACCTCGAGGCCGAGCTCGCCCACGGTGCGCACCACCTCGGCCTCGCCGTCGGCGAGGTCGTACTCGGCGCCCACGATGCCCAGCGCACCCGAGCGGATGCGGTCGGCGATGAGGGTGGACCGTTCGGCGATGAGGTCGCAGGTGCGCTCGACGTGCTCGCGCTCGATCTCCTCGATGGTCGGCGCGTGCCCGCCGCGCGATGCCGCGAGCACGCTGGGCGTCACCCGCTCGACGATGTCGCGCAGGAAGCCGCCCGGCACCTCGCCCGTGCGCACGGCCACCTCGGCGGCCTTGACCGCTCCGCACGAGTCGTGGCCGAGCACGACGATGAGCGGGCAGTTGAGCACCCCGACGCCGAACTCGAGCGAGCCGAGCACGCTGGGGTCGATGACGTGGCCGGCGGTGCGCACCACGAACAGGTCGCCCAGGCCCTGGTCGAAGATGATCTCGGCGGCCACGCGCGAGTCGGCACAGCCGAAGAAGATGGCGAACGGGTTCTGCTTGGCAGCCACCTGGTGCCGGAAGTGCACGTCCTGGTGCGGGTGGGCGCGCTCGTCGGCCATGAAGCGCGCGTTGCCGGCCGACAGCACGCGCCAGGCCTGCTCGGGGGTACGGGGCCGCGTCCCCGGTTGCGTACGGTGCCGCTCGATCACGGTGCGGACGCTACCAGCGCGCTCGGGCGTGCAGGAGCGTCCGGCGAAGGACGTCCTCGGCCGAGACGGACTCAGGCCGGTGATGCCGCCGGCACAGGTGGGGGACAGGCGCGGCTCGCAGTGTGGAGGCCTGAGCGGATGAGCGTCATCCGCCCCGACCCGCAGGAGCAACCATGCGTCGCAACACTCTCGGACTGGCTGCCGCCGCCCTGGCCGCCGCCGGCGTCGTCGGCATCACCGGCGCGGCCCTCGCTGCCGCCGACTCCACGACCCCCACACCCTCGTCATCGTCCTCGGCGACCGCACCGGCCACCGGGGCGCCACAGGACGGGCCCCCCGCCGGGGCGTCCCAGGACACGCCGGTCACCGGCAGCGAGGCGGACAAGGTCATCGCTGCGGTCAAGGCCAAGGACTCCGCGGTCACCATCACCGCGGTGCGCAAGGACCCCGACGGCTCCTACGACGCCATCGGCACCAAGGCCGGCGCCCCGGTGTTCTTCGACGTCAGCGCCGACCTGACAACGGTCACCGCCGCCACGGGTGGGCCCGGTGGGCCGGGCCACCGTGGCGCGCCGGACGGCTCGGGCGCCACCGGCGGTGCCGGGACGCTCCCGGGCGGCTCGGGCAGCGGCTCGACCACCAGCACGAACCCGACCGACGCCAACGCGGCCTTACGTGGTCTGACGTTGCGAGACGCAGCAGTTCGGGTGGCACGCAGCAGTCGCCGCGTGCCACCCGAACTGCTGGACGAGCCTGAGGCTCAGACCAGACCGGTGCGCTTCTCGATGGTGAACGCCACGGGCTTGGTGACCGAGGCGAAGAAGTCGTTCCCCTTGTCGTCGACGACGATGAAGGCGGGGAAGTCCTCGACCTCGATCTTCCAGATCGCCTCCATGCCGAGCTCGGGGTACTCGAGCACCTCGACGCTCCTGATGCAGTCCTGCGCCAGCCGAGCCGCCGGGCCGCCGATGGACCCGAGGTAGAACCCGCCGTGCGCCATGCAGGCGTCGGTGACCTGCTGGCTGCGGTTGCCCTTGGCGAGCATGACCATCGAGCCACCCGCGGCCTGGAACTGGTCGACGTAGGAGTCCATCCGCCCGGCGGTGGTGGGGCCGAAGGAGCCGGACGGCATCCCCGCAGGCGTCTTGGCGGGGCCGGCGTAGTAGACGGGGTGGTCGCGCAGGTAGGCCGGCATCTCCTCGCCGGCGTCGAGCCGCTCCTTGATCTTCGCGTGCGCGATGTCGCGGGCCACCACGAGCGGGCCGGTCAGCGACAGGCGGGTCTTGACCGGGTGCTTCGCGAGCTCCTCGAGGATCTGCCCCATCGGGCGGTTGAGGTCGATGGAGACCACGGCGCCCTGACCGGTCGAGGACGCGCCGACGGCATCCGGCTGCTCGTCGGCCAGCCCGGTGTGGGTCTGGTCGGGCAGGAACCGCGCGGGGTCGGTCTCGAGCTGCTCGATGAACACGCCGTCCGGCGTGATCTTGCCGAGCACCTGGCGGTCGGCGGAGCACGACACCGCGATGGCGACCGGAAGCGAGGCGCCGTGCCGCGGCAGGCGCACCACGCGCACGTCGTGGCAGAAGTACTTGCCACCGAACTGCGCGCCGATGCCGAACTGGCGGGTGAGCTCGAGCACCTTCTCCTCGAGCTCGGTGTCGCGGAAGCCGTGACCGGTCGCCGGGTCGCCGGCCTTCGGCAGCTGGTCGAGGTACTTCGCGCTCGCGTACTTGGCTGTCTTGAGGGCGAACTCGGCACTCGTGCCGCCGATGACGATGGCGAGATGGTAGGGCGGGCAGGCCGCGGTGCCGAGCCCGCGCAGCTTCTCGTCGAGGAAGCGCATCATGGCGTCGGGGTTGAGGATCGCCTTGGTCTCCTGGAACAGGTAGGACTTGTTGGCGCTGCCACCACCCTTGGCCATGAACAGGAACTTGTAGGTGGTCTCGTGCCCGGCGGCGGTGTCGGCGTACAGCTCGACC
>JBJMHU010000043.1:0-28047 GCA_045807225.1 Ornithinibacter sp.
GCCTTCTGTACGGATGCTGCCTTGGTCGCCGCCTTCTTGGCGGGCGCAGCCCTGGTTGCCGTCGCCTTTGTCGCCGGCGCGGCCTTGGTCGCCGTCGCCTTCTTCGCCGGCGCGGCCTTGGTCGCCGTCGCCTTCTTCGCCGGCGCGGCCTTGGTCGCCGGCGCCTTCTTCGCCGGCGCAGCCTTCTGGGCGGATGCCGTCCTCGTCGCCGCCTTCCTGGCCGGCGCAGCCTTGGTCACCTTGGTCGTTGAGCCGTCGGGCGTCGCGGCCTTGGCCGCCGAGCCCCGGGAGCCGACGGCTTTGCGTGCCGTCGCCGCAGCCTGCTTGGCCACGGACAACGCCAGGTTGGCAACCATGTGAACCCGCTTCCAGGGTGTGTGGTGGACCCCATCGGCCGACCGGTGGGGCGAGGATACGGCCTGCACCCCGGCGCCTCAACGACGAAACGCACTGTGTGACGAACGCAGCCCGCGACGGGGTCGTTCCCGCGGCACGACGAAGGGCCCGGCAGGTGCCGGGCCCCTGGTCGTACGAAGGGGGTCAGCCCTGGCGCTCGGGCTGCGGCTCGGCGGCCGCCTCCTCCTGCTGATCGTCGGTGCCGTCGGCGTCGACACCGGTGTTCTGGAGGTCGGCGAGCTGCCCCTGGATGTAGGTGTGCAGACGCGAGCGGTAGTCGCGCTCGAAACCGCGCAGCTCCTCGATCTTGCGCTCGAGCAGGCCGCGCTCGCGGCCGAGCTCCTCCAGGATGCCGGCCTTCTTCTGCTGGGCCTCGGCCACCATGCCCGTGGAACGCTCCCGCGCCTCGGTCAGCATCTCGTCCCGCTGGGCGGTCGCGGTCGACAGCATCTCGTCGCGCTGGCCGGTCGCCGTCGAGATCATCTCGTCGCGCTGCGACGTACCGGTCTCGATCAGCTCGTCGTGCGTGGCCTGCCCGGTGCTGATCAGCTCGTCGTGCTTGGCCTGCGCGGTGCTGATCAGCTCGTCGTGCGTGGCCTGCCCGGTGCTGATCAGCTCGTCGTGCGTGGCCTGCGCAGTGCCGACCAGCTCCTCGTGGCGGCGCTCGCCCTCGGCGACGAGCTCGTCGCGGCGCGACTCGCCGGCGGCGACGTGCTCGTCGTGCAGGCGCTGGGCGAGGGCGATGACCCCGGCCGCGCTGGCGCCACCACCGGCACCGGCGAGGGCCGCAGCACCGGGGTTGCCGCCGTCGGTGTCGCCCTGGGGGCGCTGGGCCGCCTCACGCTGGGCCTCCTCGGCGCGCCGCTCGGCGGCGGCGATGCGCTCCTGCGCGTCGCGCTCGGTCTCGGCCAGACGCGCCTGGAGCATGGCGATCTGCTCGTTGGTGCTGGCTCCCGCTTCGTCCTGGGCGGCGGCGCGGGCGGCGTCCTCCTCCTGGCGGCGGGCGGCATCCTGCTCCCGCTCGGAGTGCAGCGACCCGAGCTGGCCCTCGGTCTCGTGCGCACGGGCCTCGAGCTCTCCGGCGCGCTGCTCGCTCTCGGCGAGCGACTTCTCGAGCTGGGCGTTGCGGTCCTGCAGCTCGATGACGCGGGCCTCCGCCTCCTGCGTCTTGGCCTGCGCCTCCTGGGTCAGGGCCTCGAGCTCGGCGTTGCGGTGCTCGAGCTGGCCCACCTTTCCCTGGAGCTCGGCGTTGCGGCCCTCGATGTCGCCGTGCTTGCCCTCGAACTCGCCCAGGCGAGCGGTCAGCTCGCTGCGGGTGCCCTCGAGCTCGGAGACGCGAGCGGCGAGCGTGGCGTTCTTCGAGCGCAGCTCGTCGAGGTCGCGGGCCGAGGTGTCGGGCTCGGCCTGGGCGGCCACCGGGGCCATGCCCTTGCCCTCGCGGCAGCTGTTGAGGTCACCGCGCAGGTCGTCTGACTCCTTGGTCATCCGGCGCATCTCGGCGACGATGTCGTCGAGGAAGTCGTCGACCTCCCGCTCGTCGTATCCACGACGGAACTGGGTCTGGGTGAACGTCTTGTTCAGGACGTCCTCGGGCGTGAGAGCCATGTTCAACTCCTGGAAGTGGCCGACGGGTCACGGTCACTCTGCCGCGCGCACCAGAGTGCGGCCCGCAGGGTGTCCGTCGTTCAGCCTACGCGATCGCGAGGCAGGGGTGACAGGTGCCGCATGGGGTGGGCGAGGTGATCGGCGTCCCACTGCGGCGAGACGCCCACAACCGCTGTGGCACAGCGCCGCTCAGGACAGGAGCAGGAGCAGCAGCCAGACGACGAAGAACAGCACCATGAACGACAGGTCGATGCTCATCCCACCCAGGCGCAGCGCGGGAACGACCTTGCGCAGGGCCCGCAGCGGGGGCTCGGTGAGGGTGTAGATGGGCTCGGCCACGACGAGCGCCGCCCCACGGGGCCGCCACTCGCGGGCGAAGATCCGGATCCAGTCGAAGACGACGCGGCCGATGAGCACGAGGAAGTACAGGAAGACGACGAAATACAGGACCTCACGCACGGCTGTCATGGCAGGAAGTGTGACCCACGCGGCCCCGTGAGCCGAATGCGCGTGCTCAGCTCTGGTTGAAGACGCTGCGCCCGGCGACGACCGGGCCGTCCTCGGCGTTGACCTCGACGGTCTCGGGCGAGAGCAGGAAGACCTTGCTCGTGACCCGCTCGATGGAGCCGCGCAGGCCGAACACCAGACCGGCCGCGAAGTCGACCAGGCGCTTGGCGTCGGCGTCGCTCATGTCGGTGAGGTTCATGATGACGGGGATGCCGTCACGGAAGTTCTCGCCGATGGTCTTGGCCTCGTTGTACGTGCGGGGGTGGATGGTCGTGATCCGGGAGATGCCGACCGCCTCCGGGGAGCGGACGACCTGCGCGACCGGCATCCGGGTCTGCAGGTGCGTGACCTCGGCGCTGCGGTGCTCGGGCTGCTCCTCGACGTCGACCTGCTCGTCGTAGCCCTCGTAGTACTCGTCGTCGTAGCGACCCTGGTCCTCGGCGAGGCCCAGGTAGACCATCGTCTTGCGCAGCGCGCCAGCCATGAGTGCTCCTGAAGTCGTCGGCCCCGCCGAATCGGCGCCGTGCGTCGCAACCGAAGTTACCGGTGTGGCTGCCGAGATCCGAGGATTGCCGACCCGACACGCAGGTGTGTCGCGCCCTCGGCCACCGCGGGCTCGAGGTCGCCGCTCATGCCCGCCGACACCCAGGTGGCGCCGGGATGGTCGGACCGGATGCCGTCGGCCACCTCCCGCAGCCGCGCGAACGCCGCGCGGGCGTCACCTCCGAGCGGTGCCACGGCCATCACGCCACGCAGGGTGAGCGACGCGCAGCCCGCCACCAGCTCGGCGAGCTCGCGCGCCTCCCCCGGCGCGACACCCCCGCGGCCCTGGGCCTGGTCGAGGTTGACCTGCACGGTGACCTCGAGCCTGCGGCCCGCCTGCTGCGCACCGCGGTCCAGGGCACGCACCACCTTCGCGCGGTCGAGTGACTGCACCACGTCGGCGTACCGCGCGACCGAGGCGGCCTTGTTGCTCTGCAGCTGGCCGATGAAGTGCACCGTCAACCGGTCCCGGAAGGCCAGCTCGGCACACTTCACCGCGGCCTCCTGGTCTCGGTTCTCCCCGATCTCGGTGACGCCGAGCCCGGCGAGGAGGTCGACGTCGGCGGCCGGGAAGAACTTGGTGACGACCACCAGGGCCGGCTCGTCGGTGCGCCCCGCCGCCTCCAGCGCCCGCGAGATCCTGGCGCGCACCTGCGCCAGACCCGCCGCCAGCTCGTCCCGACGGGCCGTGTGCGGCTCGCCGGCCGCCCCCGTCATCCGGGCCCCTGGGCCACGACCCCGGCGAACCGGCCGGTCCGCCCGTCGCGACGGTAGGAGTACAGGTCCTCGCGCTCCCGCGAGCAGCCGGGCACCCAGCGCACCGCCACGCCGGCGTCGCGCAGCTGGGCCACGACACCGGCTGCCACGTCGATCGCGGGAGTGCCGGTCCACGACACCGTCGCGCTGACCGGCTGCACGTCCGCCGCGAGGTCGCGCATCTCCCCTGGCACCTCGTAGCACCGGCCACAGACCGACGGTCCGACGACGGCATCGACCTCACCGGCCCCCAGGTCGCGCATCACCGCGAGGGTGCGCGGTACGACACCGGCCAGGAGCCCGGGGCGGCCGGAGTGCACCGCCGCCACCACCCCACCTACGCCCGCCAGGAGCACCGGCACGCAGTCGGCGACGAGCACCGCCAGCGCGACCTCGGTGGACCGGGTGACGAGGCCGTCACAGCTCGGCGGCACGTCGGGCACCCCGTCGACGACGGCCACCTCGGCGCCGTGGCACTGGTCCATGTAGACGACCGGGCGCCCGAGCTGCTCGCTGAGGAGGCGGCGGTTGGCGGCCACGGCATCCGCCGCGTCGTCGACGTGCGCACCCAGGTTCATTCCGGCATACCGCCCGGTGCTCACCCCGCCGGAGCGGTCCGTGACGGCCCGGACGACACCGGATCGGTCCTCATGCCAGGCGAACACCTGCTAACCGTAGACGGCTCCTCCCCGGGCTCCGCCTCCGTAGCCGCCCAGAACAAGCTGGGCCCGCTCCGCCAAGGGCTCCCTCGGGAACGGGCCTGACGACGACTGCGGGGCGGGCCGGTGGACCGGCCCGCCCCGCCCCTGCTGGGTGCGTCGAGGACTACTTGAGGAAGTCCGGGACGTCGAGGTCGTCGTTCTCGTCGAAGGTGACCGTGCGCGGCGGCGCGGGGTGGGAGGCGCGCGCCGGCTCGAGGTGCGGCTCCGCGTGCTCGGTGACCACGGCGGCGCCGTCGGCCTCGGAGACCCAGGCCGGCTGCTGGGCGGGAGCCGGGGACGCGGGCGGGCGAGCCGCCGTTGCCGACGGTGCCGATGCGGCGGCCGGCGCCGACCGTCCCTGCACGGTGCCCAAGGCGCGGTTGTCGACCCGGTGCAGCGGTGCCCCGCCGTCGAACCCGGCCGCGATGACGGTGACCCGCACCTCGTCACCGAGCGCGTCGTCGATGACCGCGCCGAAGATGATGTTGGCCTCGGGGTGGGCGGCCTCCTGCACCAGCCGGGCCGCCTCGTTGATCTCGAACAGGCCCAGGTCGCTGCCGCCCTGGATGGAGAGGAGCACCCCGTGGGCGCCGTCGATGCTGGCCTCGAGGAGCGGGCTGGAGATGGCGAGCTCGGCCGCCTGCACCGCGCGGTCCTCGCCACGGGCGGAACCGATGCCCATCAACGCGGACCCGGCCCCGGACATCACGGACTTGACGTCGGCGAAGTCGAGGTTGATCAGGCCCGGCGTGGTGATCAGGTCGGTGATGCCCTGAACACCCGAGAGCAGCACCTGGTCGGCGCTGCGGAAGGCGTCGAGCATCGACACGCCGCGGTCGCTGATCGACAGCAGCCGGTCGTTGGGGATGACGATGAGGGTGTCGACCTCCTCGCGCAGCTGCGCGATGCCGGTCTCGGCCTGGTTGGCGCGCCGACGGCCCTCGAAGGTGAAGGGCCGGGTCACCACACCGATGGTCAGGGCGCCCAGGCCCTTCGCGATGCGGGCGACGACAGGGGCGCCACCGGTGCCGGTGCCACCACCCTCGCCCGCGGTGACGAAGACCATGTCGGCCCCCTTGAGGACCTCCTCGATCTCCTCCGCGTGGTCCTCCGCCGCGCGCTTGCCGACCTCCGGGTCGGCGCCGGCGCCGAGGCCGCGGGTGAGCTCGCGGCCGACGTCGAGCTTGACGTCGGCGTCGCTCATCAGCAACGCCTGCGCGTCGGTGTTGACCGCGATGAACTCGACGCCCTTGAGGCCGACCTCGATCATCCGGTTGATGGCGTTGACACCGCCGCCGCCGATGCCGACGACCTTGATGACGGCGAGGTAGTTCTGGGGTGCTGCCACGATGCGGCCTTCCACTGGGTAACAGGTCCGTCCGACGTGGATCCGGCGAACGAAGTCGGGCGAGATGGTGCTGTGCAGCTGCGCCGAAACCCTCAACATGAGGTTGACAGTGACGGTTTGCTCCTGGTGCGATGGCACGACGCTAGGTCGGCCCGGGAGGTCAGGCAAAGACGCCGTGGGCGTGTCGCGGCATCCCTTCCGGAAATCCTCGCATGCGAGTGCTCATCGACCTCATTGGCCCCATACGTCCCAAAAGTCACAGGTCACCGGCGCCCGTCGCCGGCGCAGGCTCAGCGGGTCACCGGGGTGCCCGGCGCACTGACGTCGATGACCTTCGCCCGGGTCTTGAGCAGGGCGGTGAGGATGGCCACCTTGCGGTGCGACTCCTCACCGCTGCCCCACACCACCGAGCGCTTGCCCAGCGTGAAGGTGATCAGGTTGGCGCTGCTGACCTTGATCCCCGAGACCCCCTTCGCCAGGTGGGCCGGCAACGCGTCGAGCAGCGCGAGCGAGGACAGCAGGGCCTCCTTGCTGGTGCCCCGGGCGTCGGTCGCGGTGACGACCGGCACCCCCTTGGGCACCGCCCGCACGGTGCCGAACGTGACGCCCTCGGCATCCACGACCTCAAGTCGACCCTGAGGGTTTCGCACCACGAGGGCGGCGCTGCGGGGCACGACCTCGACCGTGAGCGTCCCGGGCCAGCCGCGTCGCACCGACACCTCGGCGACCGTCACCCGCTCGCGCACCCGGGCGCCGACGGCGTCGGTGTCGACCCTGGCCAGGGGGGTCCCGACCGGCACCTTCACCAACCGGGCCACGGCCTGCGCCTCGGGTCCGCTGACCCCGGTGACCTCGACGTCGTCGACCCCCAGCCAGGTGCTCCAGCCGACCACCCAGACGAGCGACGCGACGGCCGCGAGGGACACCACGACGACCAGGGCGCGGCGCCACGGACGGCGCCGGTTGGACAGCGCCCGCTCGCGGAAGCGGTTGGCCGAGGACGCAACCCCGGAGTCCTCGACGTGGCGGCGGGTGGTGCCAAGGCTCATCGGGTCACCCTCTCGGTGCGCGTGCGCAGGGCCTGCAGGATCAGCGGCGCCAGGGCGGTGACGTCGCCGGCTCCCACGGTGAGCACGAGGTCGCCGGGTGCGGCAGCATCGACCAGGGCCGTGACCGCCTGCTCACGGGTGGGGCCCACCAGCACGCTGCGCGTGCCGGGCAACGCAGTCAGGGGGCCACCGACGAGGGCGCTGCTCACGCCGTCGATCGGCTCCTCGCGCGCGCCGTAGACGTCGAGGATGACGACCTGGTCGGCCGGCGCCAGGGCGGCGGCGAACTCGGCGGCGAAGTCGCGCGTGCGGGAGTACAGGTGCGGCTGGAACACCACCCGCAGCGCCCCTCGCCCGGCGCGGTGCACGATGTCGGATGCCGTGCCGACCACCGCGGCCACCTTGGCCGGGTTGTGCGCGTAGTCGTCGACGACGGTGACGCCGCCCACCTCGCCGCGCACCTCGAAGCGGCGACGGGCCCCGCCGAACCCGGCGAGCCCGGCCAGCACCGCTTGCGGGTCGGCCCCGCACCCCACGACGGCGGCGAGGTAGGCGGCGCACGCGTCCATCACGTTGTGGTCACCCGGCACCGCGAGCTCGAGGGCGTGCTCGACGCCGTCGTGCGTGAAGGCCGACCGGGTGCCGAGGTCGTGCGACCTCACCTCACCGACCCGCAGGTCGGCCCCGGAGTCGTGGCCGTAGGTGAGTACCGCGCGCCCGGCACCGCGCGCCGTGTCGGCGAGCCGCCGCGAGCCGGCGTCGTCGTGACAGGCGACGACGAGCCCGCCGTCGGTGACGGACTCGACGAAGGCCGCGTAGGCCGCCTCGACCGCCTCGACGGTGCCGTAGAAGTCGAGGTGGTCGGGCTGCACGTTCGTGACGACGGCGACGTCGGGGCGGTAGGTGAGGAACGACCCGTCGCTCTCGTCGGCCTCGACGACGAAGGCGGGTCCCGACCCGAGTGCCGCGTTCGTGCCGAGCTGGGCGATCTCCCCGCCCGAGGCGAAGGAGGGGTCGGCGCCCGCAGCAGCCAGTGCGACGACGAGCATCGAGGTGGTCGTGGTCTTGCCGTTGGCCCCGGCGACCGCGACCCGCCGCGAGGAGCCCATGAGCGAGGCCAGGGCCTGGGAGCGGTGCAGCACCCGCAGGCCGGCGGCTCGGGCGGCGACGAGCTCGACGTTGTCGTCGCGGACGGCCGATGAGACGACCACCGTGTCGACGTCCGCCACGTGCGCAGCGTCGTGGCCGACGGCAACGCGGGCACCGCTGTCGCGCAACGACGTGAGCATCGGGCCGTCGGCGGCATCCGAACCGCTGACCGGCAGGCCGCGCGCCAGCATCAGCCGCGCGACTGCCGACATCCCCGCTCCCCCGATGGCGATGAGGTGGACCCGTCCGAGCAGCTCCAGCGGCGGCACCGGGGCGGTGAAGTCGTAGCGCGGGGTGGGCCGGCTCACGGCCGGCCGCCTTCCGCCGCGGCCGCGACGAGGTCGGCGAGCAGCTCGTCACCGCCGCGCTCCCCCACCGACGCCGCCGCTGCGGCCATGGCGGCCAGCCGGGTCTCGTCGAGGGCCATAGGACGCACGACGTCACCGACCCACGCCGGGGTGACAGCGGCGTCGTCGACGAGCACACCGCCACCGGCCGCGACCACGGTCGCGGCGTTGAGCCGCTGCTCGCCGTTGCCGACCGGGAGCGGCACGTAGACCGCGGGCAGCCCGACGGCGGTGAGCTCGCACACCGTGTTCGCGCCGGAGCGGGCGACCACCAGGTCGGCTGCCGCGTAGGCGAGGTCCATCCGGTCGCAGTACTCGAGCACCACGTAGGGGGCGCCCGACACGGCATCCGGGACGAACGCCTTGCCCGTGCCCGCAACGTGCAGCACCTGCACGCCGGCAGCCGACAGGTGCGCGACCGCGCCGGCGAACGCGTCGTTGAGCCGCTGGGCGCCGAGCGAGCCGCCGGTGACCAGCACCGTGGGGGCCTCGCTGAGCCCGAACCGTTCCCGCGCCTCGGCCCGGTGTGCGGCACGGTCGAGCGTCGCGATCTCGTGCCGCAGCGGCATCCCGGTGACCGTCGCGTGCGGCAGCTTGGTGCCGGGGAAGGTGACCCCGACGCCGGCGGCGAACCGCGCCCCCACCCGGTTGGCCAGCCCCGGCCGGGCGTTCTGCTCGTGCACCACGACGGGGGTGCCGCGTCGGCGGGCGGCGAGGTAGGCGGGGGTCGCCACGTAGCCGCCGAAGCCGACCACCACCTCGGCCCCCGTCGCGTCGATGGCGTCCTCGGCCGCCCGCACCGCACGCCGCAGGTTCGCCGGAAGGCGGAGCAGGTCACCGGAGGGGCGGCGCGGGAACGGCACCTTGGGCACCTCGAGCAGCGGGTAGCCCCGCTCGGGAACGAGCCTCGCCTCGAGCCCGGCGGCGGTGCCCAGTGCGGTGACCGACACCTGCGGGTCACGCCGGCGCAGGCAGTCGGCCAGCGCGAGCAGCGGCGAGACGTGCCCGGCCGTGCCCCCGCCCGCGAGGAGCACCGACCGCAGACCCCCACCCGTCATGAGCGGTTCCGGCGGGGGCCGGCCACACCGGGGATGATCGCCAGGGAGCGGCGCAGCGCGGACGGGCGCGCGGACAGGGCCTCGGCGCAACCGGGTTCGGAGCGCGCGAAGGACAGCAGGATGCCGAGGGCGAACATGCTCGTGATGAGCGAGGACCCGCCGGAGGACACCAGCGGCAGCGGCACCCCGATGACCGGGAGCAGCCCGATGACGGCGCCGATGTTGATGAGCGCCTGGACGAGGAGCCAGGTCATGATGCCGGCGGTGGCGATGCGCACGAAGTGGTCGCTGGTGCGCGTGACCAGGCGGTAGCAGGCCAGCGCCAGCCCGGCGAACAGCAACAGGATGGCGATGCTGCCCGGCAGCCCGAGCTCCTCGCCGATGATCGCGAAGATGAAGTCGTTGTGCGGCTCGGAGAGCAGGCCCCACTTCTCGCGGCTGGCACCCAGGCCGAGCCCGAACCAGCCGCCGTCGGCGAGGGCATACCGACCGTGGATCGGCTGGCGGGCGGCACCGAACTCGTTGGTGTCGCGGCCGAGCCAGACGTCGAAGCGGGAGAGGCGGTTCTGGCTGGTGAGCACGAACGCGAAAGCAGCCGCGGCGAACGGGATTCCGGCGAATGCGAACCAGCGCAGCGGGATGCCGGCGGCGAAGAGCACGCCGGCGACGATCGCCCCCAGGATGAGCACCGTGCCGAGGTCGTGGCCGAGCACCACGACGCCGATGCTGGCGGCCGCGAGGGGGACGAGGTAGGGCACGAGCACATGGCTGAGCGAGTGCAGGTGCTTGCGCTTGGCCGCGAGGATGAGCGCGCCGGTGAGCACCAGCCCCACCTTGATGATCTCGGAGGGCTGGATCGTGACGCCCGCGATGCGGATCCAGTTCTGGTTGCCGCCGACGTTGGTGCCCAGCGGCGAGAGCACGAGCAGCTGGAGCGCGAACGCGACGGCCAGGATGGGCAGCGCCAGGCGCTTCCAGGCCACCACGGACAGCCGGGACGCGACGACGAGCGCAACCGTGCCGATCACGGCGAACACAGCCTGGCTGAGGAAGATGGTGTAGGCCGACTTGGTCTTGTCGATCGACACGATCGACGACGCCGAGAGCACCATGATCAGCCCGAAGACGACCAGGGCCACGGTCACGCACACCAACAGGTAGTAGGTGGTGACGGGCGAGTCGAAGCGGGCGAGCCACCCACCCAGCCGGGTGGTGCTGCGGCTGCTCGCGCGGGCCGGTGCGGTCGCGCTGCTCACCGGCTACTCCCCCGCGGCGAGCCGGGAGACCGCGGCGACGAAGGCGTCACCGCGCGCGCCGTAGTCGGTGAACATGTCCATGGATGCCGCCGCTGGAGCGAGCAGCACGACGTCGCCCTTGTGCGCGAGCGCGCGGGCCTCACTCACCACCAGGTCCATGGCACCAGTGTCGGTGCGCTCCACGTCGACGACGGGGACATCCGGCGCGTGTCGGGCCAGTGCGTGCGCGATCGCGGCCCGGTCGCGGCCGATCAGCACCACGCCGCGCAGCCGGGCGACGGCCCCCGCCACCAGGTCGTCGACATCGGCTCCCTTGAGCAGCCCGCCCGCCACCCAGACGACGTGCTCGTAGGCGGCCAGGCTGGCCCGGGCGGCGTGCGGGTTGGTGGCCTTGGAGTCGTCGACCCAGCGGATGCCGCCGACCGTCCCGACCTCGGCGATGCGGTGCGGCTCGGGCACGAAGGCACGCAGTCCGGCGCGCACGGCCCCGGCCGGGACGCCGTGCGCCCGGGCCAGGGCGGCGGCCGCGAGGGCGTTGGCGACGAGGTGCGGAGCCGGGGTCGGCGCGTCGCCGCGCAGGTCGTCGAGAGTGCCGAGCTCGGCTGCCGAGGTGCGGCGCTGCTCGACGAAGGCACGGTCGGCGAGGACGTCGTCGACCACACCGAGCTCTGAGGGGCCCGGTATGCCGAGCGTGAAGCCGATGGCCCGGCACCCCTCCTGCACCTCGGCCTCCTCGACGAGCCGGCGGGTGCGGTCGTCCTGCACGTTGTAGACGCAGGCGATCTCGGTGTTGGCGTAGACCTTGCCCTTGGCGGCGGCGTACTCGTCGAGCGAGCCGTGCCAGTCGACGTGGTCGGGCGCTACGTTGAGGCAGGCCGACGCCTGCGGCGCGACGGAGTGCGACCAGTGCAGCTGGAAGCTCGACAGCTCGACGGCGATCACGTCGTAGGGCTCGGGGTCCATGACCGCCTCCAGCACCGGGGTGCCGACGTTGCCGGCGCTGCAGGCCCGCAGGCCGGCCGCCCGCAGGATCGAGGCGAGCATCTGCACCGTGGTCGTCTTGCCGTTGGTGCCGGTCACCGTGAGCCACGGCGCGGCGCCCTCGCGCGGCCGCAGCCGCCAGGCGAGCTCCACCTCGCCCCACACCGGGATGCCGGCCGCGGCCGCTGCGGCCAGCAACGGCTGGTCGGGTCGCCACCCGGGTGAGGTGACGACGAGGTCGACGACGATGTCGTCGGGAGGGGTGGCAACGGCATCCGGACCGTGGTGGAGCCGGGCACCGAGGATGTCGAGGATCCGCGCCCGCTCCGACATCACCGAGCCGGGAGCCGGGTGGGTGGCGTCGACCACGGTGACCTGGGCGCCGCGCTCGAGCAGGGCGTCGGCGGCGGCGAACCCGCTCACGCCGAGGCCGGTGACGAGCACCCGCAGGCCCGCCCAGTCGGCGTCGCGGTGGGTGAGGCCCGCGACCCGGTCGGTGGTGCCGCCGCTCATCCGGCGCCCACGACCCACTCGGCGTAGAACAGCCCCAGGCCCAGGGCCACGAAGAGCCCGGCGATGATCCAGAACCGGATGACGATCGTCACCTCTTGCCAGCCGAGCAGCTCGAAGTGGTGCTGCAGGGGTGCCATCCGGAACACCCGTTTTCCGGTGCTCTTGTAGCCCGCGACCTGGATGATCACCGAGAGCGTGATGGTGACGAACAGCCCCCCCAGGATGACGACGAGCAGCTCGGTGCGGGTGAGGATGGCCAACCCGGCCAGCGCCCCACCGAGCGCGAGCGAGCCGGTGTCGCCCATGAAGATCTTGGCCGGAGAGGCGTTCCACCACAGGAAGCCGAAGCAGGCGCCCATGCCGCACGCCGCGACGATCGCGAGGTCGTGCGGGTCACGCACCTCGTAGCACTTGGTGCCCGGGTTCCACTGGCAGTTCTGGTTGAACTGCCAGATGCTGATGAGCACGTAGGCCGCGAAGACCATCACCGAGGCACCGGTGGCCAGGCCGTCGAGCCCGTCGGTGAGGTTCACGCCGTTGGACGTGCCCGCGACGATGATGTTCGCCCAGATGACGAAGAGGATGACGCCCCCCAGCGCCCCCATGAAGGCGAGGTCCATGGGTGTGTCACGCACGAACGACACGGCGCTGGAGGCCGGCGTGCGGAACGACCGGTTGGGGAACTGCAGCGCGAGGATCGCGAAGATGACGGCCACCAGCGTCTGCCCGGCGAGCTTCTCGCCGGTGCGCAGCCCCAGGCTGCGCTGCTTGCTGATCTTGATGAAGTCGTCGAGGAAGCCGATCAGCCCCAGTCCGGTCATCAGGAAGAGCACGAGCATGCCGCTGACCGTGGGTCCCTGCCCGGTGGCCAGGTGCGCGACCGCGTAGGCGGCCAGCGAGCTGCCGACGATGACCGCGCCACCCATGGTGGGGGTGCCGCGCTTGGTGTGGTGGGAGGTCGGGCCGTCGTCGCGGATGAACTGGCCGTAGCCCTTGCGCACGAGGTAGCGGATGAACATCGGGGTGCCGAAGAGCGCGATGACGAGCGACACGACGGCCGCGATGAGCACAGCCTTCACGTCAGCTCCTCCCTCGGCCCGGCCAGTCGGTCACCGAGCAACCGTAGCCCGGCGTCACGGCTCGACTTGAACAGCACGACGTCACCCGGGGCGAGCTCTGTGTCGAGCAGCACCGCGGCGCTCTCGGCGTCCGGAACCTCGCGCACGCGGGTGCCGGTGGTGCCGGATGCCGGGCTCGCGGCGCGCGCTCCGTCGGCCAGTGCCGCAGCGGCCGAGCCGACGACGACGAGCTCGTCGACCCCGCGTGCGACCACCTCGACCCCGACCTCGGCGTGCAGCGCGTCGGACTCGTCGCCGAGCTCCAGCATGGTGCCGAGCACGGCCCAGGTGCGCCGGCCCTCGCCCATCCGCTCCAATGCGGTGAGGGCGGCACGCATGGAGTCGGGGTTGGCGTTGTAGGCGTCGTTGACGAGCGTGACGCCGTCGGCGCGCTCGACGACCTCCATCCGCCACCGGCTGACGGGTCGGGCGGACTCCAGTGCGGCACAGACCGACTCCAGCGACATGCCGAGCTCGATGGCTGTCGCCAGCACGGCCAGCGCGTTGCCGACGTGGTGGCGCCCGACGAGCCCGAGCCGCACGCCGCGGCTGCCGTGCGGGGTGTGCACGGTGAACGAGGGGCGGCCACCGGTGTCGAGCACGACGTCGCCGGCCCGGATCTGGGCGTCGTCGGCCTCGCCGACGAGCGCGACGCGGGCGGCGGTCACCGACGCCATCGCCCGCACCGCCGGGTCGTCGGCGTTGAGCACCGCCAGCCCGTCGGGCGGCAGGGCCGCGACCAGCTCCGACTTGGCCGTCGCGATGGCTTCGCGGGAGCCGAACTCCCCGACGTGCGCCGTGCCCACGTTGAGCACCACCCCGACCCGCGGAGGCGCCATCCGGGCGAGGTAGGCGACGTGCCCGATGCCCCGGGCCCCCATCTCGACGACGAGGTAGCGCGTGTCGGAGGTGACCCGGCAGACGGTGAGCGGCACCCCGACCTCGGAGTTGTAGGAGCCCACCGGCGCCACCGTCGGCCCGGCCGTGGCCAGCACCGTGCCGAGCAGGTCCTTGGTGCTCGTCTTGCCCGAGGAGCCGGTGATGCCCACGACGGCCAGGCCCGGCAGGCGGCGCAACACCTCACGGGCCAGGGCCGCGAAGGCCTCCTGGGTGTCGTCCACGACCACGCACGCGACGCCCTCGACCGGTCGGGTCACCAGCGCCGCGACGGCGCCGCGGTCGACGGCGCCGGCCACGAAGTCGTGCCCGTCGGCGTGCTCCCCCACCCGCGCGACGTAGAGGCCGCCGGGGCCGCACTCGCGCGAGTCGGTGGCGACCGGGCCGTCGACGACCACCGAGCCGGCATCCACGCCGGGTGGCACCACGACCGAGCCACCGGTGACCTGCGCGACCTCGAGGAGCGACAGCGCGATCACGCGACACCCTCCCCCGCCGCCCGGCGGAGCGCCTGCGCCACCTCGGCGCGGTCGTCGAAGGGGTGCACCACACCGCCGACGTCCTGCCCGCTCTCGTGGCCCTTGCCGACGACGGCGACCGTCGCGGCCGCTCCCTGCGCCCAGACCGCCTCGACCGCCGCCGTGATGGCGGCGCGCCGGTCGCCCACCTCGAGCACGGCCAGGTCCCGGCCCGTGCCCCGGGTGGCCTCGACGCCCTCGAGCACGGCGGCGCGGATGGCGGCCGGGTCCTCCGAGCGGGGGTTGTCGTCGGTGACGACGACCAGGTCGGCCACCTCGGCGGCCGCCGCACCCATCAGGTGGCGCTTGTCCCGGTCGCGGTCACCGCCGGCGCCGGTGACGACCACCAGGCTCCCGGGGGTGGAGGGGCGCAGGGCCCGCAGGGCGGCCCGGATCGCCTCCGGCGTGTGGGCGTAGTCGACCACGGCGCGCGGCGCGTCGACCCCGTCCGGTGCTGCCACCGCCTCCATCCGGCCCGGCACGTGCGGGTCGGTGAGTACTGCGCCACCCACGGCACCGGCATCCTCCCCGAGCAGCACCAGCGCTGCCGTCGCCATCGCGGTGTTGGTGACGTTGAAGTCCCCCGGAAGGCTCGACCTCAGGTGGAGGTCGACCCCGGGTCCGACCAGGTGGAAGGCGGCCGGGTCGTCGGTGTCGACCCGGATCCGCCAGTCCGCGTCGGCTGCCGTGCCGATGGTGCTGACCGGGATGCCGGAGCGCTCGACCAGCCGGCGACCCCAGTCGTCGTCGATGCACACCAGCGCCTGGCGAGCCCGTTCGGGCGTGAACAGCGAGGCCTTGGCGGCGAAGTAGTCGTCCATGTCGGCGTGGAAGTCGAGGTGGTCCTGGGAGAGGTTGGTGAACAGCGCCACGTCGTAGACCACGCCGTCGACCCGGTGCTGCGCCAGGGCGTGGCTGGACACCTCCATGACGCAGCTGTCGAGCCCGCGCTCCTCCATCACCGCCAGCACGGCGTGCAGCTCGGGGGCCTCGGGGGTGGTGCGCACGCTGTCGAGCCGCTCCTCGCCGATCCGGGTCTCGACGGTGCCAATCAGGCCCGGGTGCCGGCCCAGCGCGGTCAGCGCGGAGTGCACCAGGTAGGCCGTGGTCGTCTTGCCGTTGGTGCCGGTGATGCCGACCAGTCGCAGCGCGAGGTGCTCGGTGCCGAGCACCCGGGCGCACACAGCGCCCAGCACGGAGCGGGGCTGCTCGACCACCACCGCCGGCAGCGCGATGCCTGCGGCGGAGATCAGGTCGGCCCCGGCACGGTCGGTGAGCACGGCCGCGGCACCGGCATCGGCGGCCTGGCCGGTGAAGTCGGCGCCGTGGGCGCGGGCGCCGGGCAGCGCGGCGTACAGGTCACCGGGGAGGACGGCGCGGGAGTCGAGGGTCACCCCCGTCACGGACACCCCGGAGGCCGGGTCTTCGGCGCCCACCAGGGCGGCGAGCTCACGGATCGGGCTGCTGCGGAGCTGGGTCGGTCGGGGAACGGCCACGTCGGAGCACCCTACCGGGCGCTGCGCTTGTGTCCGTTGCGCAGGACGGTGGGGTCGGACAGCGCCTCGTCGGGGTCGAGGTGCAGCGTGACTTTCGGCGGCTTGGCGCCCGTCGGCGGGATCTTGAGCTCCTGGAGAGCGTAGGTGGTGACGTCCTTGAACACCGGCCCCGAGACGTAGCCGCCGAAGAACGGGTAGGTCGGCTTCTGGATGATGACGGCCACCACGATCTGCGGGTCGTCGGCCGGCGCGTAGCCGATGAAGCTGGCTGTGCGCCCGCTGTAACGCCCCACCTTGGAGTCGTAGTAGTCCGCGGTTCCGGTCTTGCCGGCCACCCGGTAGCCCTCGATCTGCGCCTCCTCGGCGGTGCCGTCGGGGCTGACGACACCCTCCAGCATCCGGGACACGTCACCGGCGGTCCGGTGTGACACGACCCGGGTCGACGTGGACCTCGGTGCCGCGGTGATGGTGCCGTCGGCCTCGGTGACGCTGTCGACGAGGCGCGGGGCGACGCGCACCCCGTCGTTCGCGATCGTCTGGAAGACCGAGGCGGCCTGGATGGCGGTGACCGAGATGCCCTGGCCGAACGCGACGGTCGACTTCTTGGTGCCGCTCCAGGTCTCCGACGGCGGGAGGAGGCCACGGGACTCGCCCGGGTAGCCCGTCCCGGACTTGGCGCCCAGCCCGAACCTGTGGAAGTAGGACTCCAGCGTCTTGGGCTGCAGCGTCTCACTGACGAGGATCGTGCCGATGTTGCTGGACTCGGCGAGCGTCCCGGCCACGGTGCGGTACTCGGTGGGGTGCTCGTGGCTGTCCTTGAAGTTCGCGTCGTAGCGCGGCAGGCGGTTGGGGATGACGACCGGGGTCGACGGGGTGACGGTGCCCTCCTCGAGTGCCGCGGCCATCGTCATGATCTTCGACGTCGAGCCCGGCTCGAACACGTCCGAGAACGCGAGGTTGCTCAGCGTGGTGCCCTTCTTGCCGATGTCGGTGTTGGGGTCGAAGGACGGGTACGAGGCCACGGCCAGCAGGTTGCCGTTCCTGACGTCCTGGATCACCACGGTGCCGGACGTCGCCTTGGTCTCCTTGACCCGCTGTGCCAGAGCGTTCTGCGCGTACCACTGGAGGTTGGAGTTGATCGTGAGAGTCACGTCGTTGCCGTCGACCGCCGACACCCGCGACCGCTGCCCCACCGGGATGGCGGTGCCGTCGAGCCCCTGCTCGAAGGTCTGCTTTCCAGGAGTACCGACGAGGTGCTTCTGCATCATGAACTCGACGCCGCCGCCCGGCTTGCCGGCGCCGGTCATGTAGCCGACGAGCGCGGCGGTGGTCGTGCCCTGCGGGTAGGTGCGCTGCGAACGGGTCTCGCGGCGGTCGCGGTCGATACCGGGGATGCGCAGCTCGGCGATGGTGTTCCAGGTCAACGGTGTGACCTCGCGGCTGAGGATGCGGTAGCGGCTGCTGCCGGTGAGCTCGGCCACGAGCTCGGAGACCGTGGTGTTGAGCAGAGGGGCGAGCTTCGTCGCCGCTGACTGCACGGCGGCCGCGGAGGTCGCCGGGTCGCACGTGTCCTTGCGCGTGCCGTAGGTGCACACTGCCTGCTGGTCGGCGACCACGGTCTCGCGCACGACGCTCGAGGCGAGCACGGTGCCGTCCGATGACAGCACCTGGCCACGCATGGCGGGGATGATCTGTGCCGCCTGCCGCTTGAGCTGGGCCTGCTTGGCCACCGCCGTCGCGTCGAAGCCCTGGATGCGGATCAGCTGCGCGCCGAAGATGCTCAGCACGAACAGGCTCGCCACAGTGAGGAACCGCATCCGGCGACGCGGGTTGCCCGCGGGCGAGCTGGCCGCCTGCGTGACCTTGCGGCGACCGGACCCGCCACCAGCGCGGCCTCGGCCACGGGCCGGCGCGGGCGGACGACGACCGTCGGCGCCGGGACGGGTGCCGGTGGGGCGTGCACCCGTGGCGCCTGCACCGCTCGGTCGGTCGCCGGTGGCCCGGCGGGCGGTGGGACGCGGGCCGGCCGGCCGGCCGGTGGCGCGGGCCGAGGAGCTGCCGGCGGATGCCGTGCGCGACGTCGACGCGGTGCCGCCCGGGGCCTTCGCTGAGGACCCGGAGGCCGCCCGCGGTGCGCTCCCCGAGCGGCGCGGGATCGACCCCGGCCGCGCGCGTCCCGAGGGAGGTGGCGTCCTGCGCTGGGTCACGGCGTTTCTCCGTCGGGGTCGGGTGCGGGGAGGGTCGGTCAGTTGGCGGGGGCCGGGTCGGCGACCGGCGGCTTCGCCGTTCCGGGGCCCGTCGTGGGCGTCGTGGTCTTCGTGGTCTTGGTCTTGGTCTTGGTCGTGTCTGGCTTGGTCGTCTTGGTCTTGGTCGTCGGGGCCGTGGTCTTGGTCGTCTTGGTCGTCGGGGCCGTGGTCTTCGCCGGGGTGCCCGTCCCGACCGTGCCGGTGGTGGGCGTGGCCGTCCCGGCCTCGGGCGTCGCCGTGGCGCTCGCGGTGCCCGCCGGCTGGGTGGCGGTGGGGGCGGGCGGTGTCGCCACGGGAGTGCTCCTCGTCGGGGCCTGGGTCTCGGTCACCACGCTAAAGGTGCTGTCCGCCTTGGCCTTCTGCGCCACGCCGAGCACCTTGCCGTCGGACAGCCTCAGGAACGCGGGAGTGGCCGCCGGCACCATGCCGAGATCACGGGCTCGCTGCGCGAGGGGCCCCGGCCCGGAGACCCCGTCGAGGGCGTGCCGCAGCGCGTCCTGGTGGTCGGCCAGGGCGTCGGACCGCCGCTGGAGGTCGCGCATCGTGTACGAGCCCTTCGCCATCGCGGTGTTGAGCACCAGCACCGCGACGAAGCCACCGAGCAGCAGCGCGACGCACAGCGCCAGGAACAGGCCGTTGCCCTGCCCCTGAGGCGGGGCCACGACCTTGAGCTGGTGCGCAGTCGTCGCCGCACGCCGGGGACTGGTGCGCGGTGACGGCCGGGCCGGTGCGAGCTGGCTCATGCGGGAGCTCCGTTCGGGATGAGACGTTCGGCGGCGCGGAGGCGGGCCGAGGCGGATCGGGGGTTGGTGTGCTGCTCCTGCTCGTCGGGCACCTCGGCGCCACGGGTCAGCAGGCGCAGGTAGGCGGCGTGCTCGGGCAGCTCGACCGGCATCCCGTGCGGGGTGCGGCTGCGCGCACCAGCGGCGAACGCCTGCTTGGTGATCCGGTCCTCGAGGGAGTGGTAGGACAGCACGGCGATCCGGCCGCCGGGCGCCAGCACCTCGATGGCGGTCCTGACCGCCGCCTGCCACACCTCGAGCTCGGCATTGACCTCGATGCGCAGCGCCTGGAAGGTGCGCTTGGCTGGGTGCCCACCGCTGCGCTGCGAGGCCGCAGGGACCGCGTCGCGCAGCAGCTCGACCAGGCGTGCCGAGCCGCTGAACGGCTCCTTCTCACGCTCGCGGACGATCGCCGAGGCGATCCGCCCGGCGAAGCGCTCCTCGCCGTACGTCCTCAGGATGCGGGCGAGGTCTCCGTGGCTGTAGGTGTTGAGCACGTCGGCCGCGGTGATGCCGGTCGACTGGTCCATCCGCATGTCGAGTGGGGCGTCGTGCCGGTAGGCGAAGCCGCGCTCCGGCTCGTCGAGCTGCAGCGAGGAGACGCCGAGGTCGAACAGGATGCCGAGCGCGGTGCCCTCGGCGCGCTCCGCGAGCACCGTCGCGATGTCGTCGTAGACGGCGTGCACGCCGACGAAGCGCTCGCCGAAGCGGGTCAGCCGCTCTCCGGACAGGGCCAGCGCCTGCTCGTCGCGGTCCAGGCCGATCACCCGGGCAGCCGGGCAGCGGTCGAGGAGCGCCTCGGCGTGGCCCCCCATGCCCAAGGTGGCGTCGACGCACACCGCTCCGGGTGACTGCAGCGCCGGTTCGAGGAGCTCGACGATGCGGTCGCGCAGGACGGGGACGTGCCGTGCGGCGGCGTCTCCTCGGCTGCTCATCGTGGTCCTTCGGTCGCGGCTGGGGTCGGGCGGGGTGTGGCGGTCGTGCGCCGACCCGGCGGCTGGTCCCCATCCGATCCGGGCCCGGCGCGGGGGAAGTCGCGTCGGGAGTCGGGTCGGCTGGAGGCCGGCAGTCGGGTCGTCGGTGGGGGGTCGTCGGGGAGCGTGGGGTCAGGGACGAAGAGCGTCAGAGGCCCGGAACCACCTCCTGCGAGTCCACGGAGTAGGAGGAGTACGCGGGCATGACCTCGGCGAGGTAGTCGTCCCAGGCGGCGGTGTCCCAGACCTCGAGCTTGTTGCCGTTGCCGATGACGGTGCACTCCTTGTCGAGGTGGGCGTACGAGCGCAGCGCGGCCGGAACGGTGACCCTGCCCTGCTTGTCGGGGGTGTCCGGGTGTGCGCTGGCTCGGAAGACGCGCACGAAGTCGCGCACCACGCGGGAGGAGCCGGGCGCGGACTGCATCAGTGACGAGATCCGGTGGAACTCGGCGGTGGGAAAGATGTAGAGGCAGCCCTCCTGACCGGTCGTGACGACCAGGCCACCGGCCAGCGCGGCGCGAAAGCGCGCCGGGAGGAACAGCCGCCCCTTGTCGTCGAGCCGGGGCGTGAACGTGCCCAGGAACTCGTCCATGGGCGCCACCTCCTCGACCCTTCACACCCAGCCGGCTGCACCGGTTTCCCCCACTTTACTCCACTTTCATGTTCTCTCAGCGGCTCAAGCGCGATTCGAAGGTCTTGATCTCGATATCTTCGCAGTTCAGCGTGGTGGTGCGAAGTGGGGCGATCAGGGTCAATACCCCGGCATTCCAGGGTCCCTTCTGTTACCGGGGGCGGGCTGACACGCTTTCCCGGACGTCCGGCGCCACCCACGGACCCGGATGGGGGCTCGCGTGGCCTCATGGGTGGAGGACGGTGGGGCATCCAGGTGGAGGAAGGGCGGTGCCCGGGTGGAGGACGGTGGGGCAAGGTGTGGTGGCGACCGGAGCACGCCCGATCGCGCCGCCGGTCTGCCGGTGCCGCGGTGGCCGGGTTCGACACGGCGTCTCACGGCGGCATCCCGAGTTCGGTGAACCTTCGCAACCCGCCATCCGTGAGGCAAGATCGAGGGCACCCTGCGGCCTGACCGGTCGTTGGGTGGGTACCCACGAGGAAAGGCATGGCCGTGAGCGACCTGGAGAATCCCCGCCGGACGCCGACCGACACCGAGGCGGACGCGACGTCGCGGGGCGCGTCCCTCGACCAGGTGCTGCAGGTCTCGGCCTCCCTGGCCGCCGCCATGAACTCGGTCATCGAGGGCAAGCAGGCGGTGGTGCGCACTGCGATCACGGTGCTGCTGGCCGAGGGCCACCTGCTCGTCGAGGACGTGCCCGGCGTCGGCAAGACGTTGCTCGCCAAGACGCTGGCCCGCTCCATCGACTGCACCGTGCGCCGGGTGCAGTTCACCCCGGACCTGCTGCCCAGCGACATCACCGGTGTCTCGGTGTTCAACCAGGACGTGCGCGACTTCGAGTTCCGACCCGGGGCCATCTTCGCCAACGTCGTAGTCGGCGACGAGATCAACCGCGCCTCCCCCAAGACGCAGAGCGCCCTGCTGGAGTCGATGGAGGAGGCCCAGGTCACCGTCGACGGCACCACCTACACGCTGCCGCGACCGTTCATGGTGATGGCCACCCAGAACCCGATCGAGATGGAGGGCACCTACCCGCTGCCGGAGGCCCAGCGCGACCGGTTCATGGCCCGCATCTCGATGGGGTACCCCTCGGCCCGCTCCGAGCTGTCGATGCTCGACCTGCACGGCGGGGTCTCGCCCCTCGAGGGCCTGCAGCCGGTCACCGACGCCGCCACCGTCTCGTCGATGGTGCAGGCGGTGCGCGAGGTGCACGCCTCGCCGTCGGTGCGGCAGTACATCGTCGACCTCACCCACGCCACCCGCTCGAGCACCGCCCTGCGGCTCGGCGCCTCACCGCGCGCCACCCTGCACCTGCTGCGGGCCTCGCGGGCGCACGCGGCGCTGGCAGGGCGCGACCACGTGCTGCCCGACGACGTGCAGCAGGTGGCCGTGCCCGTGCTCGCGCACCGGCTGATCCCCACCGGGGAGACGCAGATGGCGCGGCGAACCACTGCCGACGTCGTGGGCGACCTGCTGCAGCGGGTCCGGGTCCCGGCCCCGACCCGCTGAGCACCGTGCGACACCTTCGACGCTCCCTCACCACCCGCGGTGCCGCCTTCGCCGGCTCCGGCGTCGTGCTGGTGGCTTCCGGCATCCTGCTCGGGCAGCACGACGTGACCCGGGTCGGCATCCTGCTGCTCGCCTTGACCGTGATCGCCCTGGTGCTCGTGCGTCGCCACGGCCTGCACCTCGACGTCGTGCGCACCGCCACCCCGTCCCGCGTGGCGATCGACGAGCGGGCGGTGGTCACGGTGCGCATCCGCAATGTCGAGCCGTCGCCCTCGCCGGTCGTCATGGCCGAGGAGTCGATCGACTACGCGCTGGGCGACCGGCCCCGCTTCGTGCTGCCCTCGCTGCGCTCCGGTGACGTGCAGGAGGTGCAGTACACCGTGCGGTCGCACACTCGCGGCGTCCACCGCATCGGCCCGCTCGGCGTGCGGGTGCGCGACCCGTTCGGGCTCACCCTGCGCACCGCGGCCGTGAGCGGTGACGCGGAGGTCGTCGTGCTGCCCAAGGTGGTGCCGCTCCCCCACGGCCGGTCGCTCGGCAGCGGCATCGGCTCGGAGGGCTCCATCCCGCACATGGTCGCCCTGCACGGCGAGGACGACCAGACCGTGCGCGAGTACCGCGACGGCGACGACCTGCGCCGCATCCACTGGCCCGCGACGGCCCGCACCGGCGAGCTGATGGTGCGTCAGGAGGACCGGCCGGCCAAGCGCCGCGCGGTCGTGGTGCTCGACACCCGCGCGCTCGGGCACGGCGGGTCCGGGCGCAGCAGCTCGCTGGAGTGGTGCGTCACCACCGCCGCGTCCGTCACCGCCCACGTGGTGGATGCCGGGTACGCGGTGCACCTGCTCACGCCCGATGGCCGGGCCGACAACGGCGTTCACCACGACGAGACCCTCCCCGAGGCGCTCGAGACCCTGGCCCGCGTGTCGCTGGGGCCCGAGGACGGCCTGCGCACCGTGCTGCACGCCGCGAACGCCCTCACCTCTCAGGGGGGGCTGGTCGTCTACGTGGGCGGCCCGGTCGGCGACGACGACGCCCGCACGCTGGCCGCCCTGCGCCAGCCGGGCTCGGCCGGTGCCGCGATGGTCGTCGACCCCGAGGCCTTCGCCGGGCGAGCCCGGAAGGAGGCGCCCGCCGCCGGGCGCACCGACGCCACCCTGGCGACCCTGCAGGCCTCGGGGTGGATGACGACCCCCGTCGACACCCGCACCACTCCGGCCGTCGCGTGGGCCGCCGTCGTCGGCGGCCAGGTCGTGGGGGCCCGGTGAACCGGGTCCGGCCCGTCGAGGCCCTCCTCGCCGCGCTCGCCACGCTCGCCATCACCCTGCCGCTGACCACGCTGTTCACGCCGTCCACGTGGTTCCGCCCCAGCGTGCTGCTGGTCGTGCTCGTCGCCCTCGTCGGCATGGGCCTGCGGCGCACCACCACGGTCCGCCCGCTGGTGGTCGTCGGTCAGCTGCTCGTCCTCGTGCTCGGCACCTCACTGCTGCACGGCCGCGGACACCTCTTCGGGGGCCTGTTGCCGGTGCCGGAGACCGGGCGCGCCCTCGGGGTGCTGCTGTCGGAGGCGCAGGCGACGGTCACCAACTACACCGCACCGGCCCCCTCGAACCGCGGCACCATCCTGGCCATCAGCCTGCTCATCGGCCTGACCGCCGTCGCCGTCGACGCGATCGGCGTCACCTACCGCAGCCCGGCGCTGGCGGGCATCCCGCTGCTGTCCGCGTTCCTCGCGTCCGCCACGAACTCCGGAGACGGGCTGGGTGCCTGGTACGCGGTGCCGGCGGCCCTGGCCTGGCTGGCGCTCGTCGGCCGACAGGGGGTGGCGTCGCTGCGGGCCTGGGGCACGGCATCCCCGCACTCGTCCTCCGGCCCGCTCGCCGACCCGACCACGGCCTTCGCGACGCTCGGCCGGGTGGTCGGGGTCGGAGCGCTCGGCGTGGCGGTGGTGCTTCCGGCGCTGGTCCCGCACTTCCCCACGACCTTCCTGGCCGACGGCCTGGGCCGCAGCGCCGAGGGCCGCGGCGGGTCCGGCACGAACGTCCGGCTGGCCTCGAGCATCGACATCGCCCGCGACCTGGGCAACCGGTCGACCGACCCGGTGCTGCGCTACCGCAGCACGTCCGACCGGCTCGAGCCGCTGCGCGTCGGCATCCTCGACACCTACCGCCGCGGGCGGTGGCAGTCGAGCGCCGACTTCACCTTCGTGCCGGTCAACGGGCAGATCCCGGGGCCGATCGCCGGGCCCGAGGTGCCGCGCCGGGTCGAGCGGCTCTCGGTGAGCGAGAACGCGATCGGCGTTCCCCAGGTGGCGCTGCCCCCCGGCGCCTTCGGCAGCCCGTTCCCCGCCGGAACATGGAACCTGACGGTGCCCGGACTGGTGCAGCTGAGCGCACCGGCCACGTCGTACTCGACCGAGTTCGTCGAGCTCGACCCGGAGGACAGCCAGTTCGCGGCCGACCTCGGCAACGCCCCGGTCGACGGCAACGACCTCGAGGTCGACCCGCGGGCCGAGAGCGAGGTGCGGGCGGTGCTCGACGACATCACCGACGACGGCGACACGGCGCTGGAGGTGGCGCGCAAGGTGCAGGCCTACCTGCGCGGCGCGCAGTTCACCTACTCCCTCGAGCTGGCCGACCAGGCCGCCGACGGCAACCTGTCCGACGAGCCGCTCGCCCGCTTCCTGGAGACCAAGCGCGGTTACTGCGTGCAGTTCGCCTCGGCCATGGTGATGCTCTCTCGGGCGGCCGGCATCCCGGCCCGGATGGCGGTCGGGTTCCTGCCCGGCTCGATCGACGGTGACGACCGGGTGGTGCGCATCTCCGACGCGCACGCCTGGCCCGAGCTCTACTTCCCGCGACTTGGGTGGGTGCGGTTCGAGCCCACCCCCGGCACCCGCAGCGGCGTGGCGCCGGAGTACAGCACGACGCCCATCGGCAGCGGGTCCTCGGCGAGCGCCAGCCCGACCACCTCGGGGTCGACGGCCTCACCCACCCCGTCCGCCGGGCCCTCACGCGACGTCACCGCCGACCAGACCGACACGACCGGGGGCACCACCGGTGGCGGGGCCGTGCGCTTCGTGGAGCGGAACATCACGACGATCCTCGTGGTGCTCCTCGCGCTCCTGCTCGCCGCGATCGTGCCGTTCGGGGCGTGGCTCTCCCGGCGCCGCGCCCGGGCCGCCGCCCGTGACGACGCCGAGCGCGTCGAGGCGGAGTGGCAGTCGCTGCTGCTGCGCCTGCAGGACATCGGGTTCGTGCCGCCCGACGGCGCCACCCCGCGGCAGGCCTCCCGCCAGATCGGGCACGACGCCTACCTCACGCCCGACGAGAACGACGCCCTCGGACGAGTGGTCACCACCCTCGAGCGGGCCCGCTACGCCCGGGCCGGCGCCGACCTCGTCGACGTCAGCGACGACGCCCGCACGGTCTGGCGCGGTGCGCTGTCGCGTCGTCGGCGCGGCGACCGGGCCCGCGCCCTGCTGCTGCCCGAGGAGGGCAAGCAGATGTGGCGGGGCCTGGGCCGCTCCCTGTTGTTCTGGCGTTCCGCGCGGCCGGCCGACTCCCCGGACGACTGACCAGCCGGGCCGCGACCGGCCGGCCCGCCGTCCTCGCGGTGGGGCGCGGCACGCGACCTCGTGCGGGTTCGGGATGCCGCACGTTCCCCGGCCCGCGGTGCGCGTCGTGCCGTGCCGGCGCGTGCCACACTGTCTCCAGCCAGGGTGTCAGGTGACTCGGGCAGGAGGACCTACGCATGAAGCGACGACTCGGTACTGCGGTCATCGCGGCCGCGACCCTCATGGCGGTGTCCCTCCCGGCAAGCGCCGCGGACGACACCATCGGCTCCGCCGGGGTGGGTGACCCGTTCTTCCCCCTCGCCGGCAACGGCGGCATCGACGTGGTCGACTACGACCTGGACCTCGCGTACGACCCCGCCGTGACCCGCCTCACGGGCACCGCGACGCTGACGGTCAGGGCCACCTCGGACCTGAGCCGGTTCGACCTCGACCTGCGCGGCTTCGAGCTGGGCACCGTCACGGTCGACGGCGCCAGGGCGACCGTGGCCCGCGACGGCCAGGAGCTGGTCATCACGCCGGCACGCCTGCTCCGGCGCGGCTCCCAGTTCACCGTCGTGGTGCCGTACGCCGGCCGTCCGCAGACCGTCATCGACCCCGACGGCTCCGCCGAGGGCTGGGTGCCGACCAGCGACGGGGCGGTGGTCGTGGGCGAGCCGCAGGGCTCACCGGCCTGGTACCCCGTCAACGACACCCCGCAGGACAAGGCGACCTACACCGTGCGGATGCGGGTGCCCCAGGGGCTGACGGCCGTCGGCAACGGCTCTCTCGTCGGCGAGCCCACATCCGTGGGCGGCCGGACGACGTTCACCTGGCGCGAGCGCTTCCCGATGGCCCCCTACCTGGCCACCATCACGCTGGGACGGTTCGACGTGACCAGGGGCACGACCCCAAGTGGCATCCCCACCTACGTCGCAGTCGACCCGAAGCAGGCGGCCTCCGCCTCCGCGGTGCTGCGCAAGCTGCCGCAGATGGTCGCCTTCCTCGAGGACCTCTACGGCCCCTACCCCTTCGAGACCGTCGGCGCGATCGTCGACGACGCGCCGACGCTGGGCTACTCGCTGGAGACGCAGACCAAGCCCGTCTTCGACGACGCACCCGATGAGGCCACCCTCCTGCACGAGCTGTCGCACATGTGGTTCGGTGACGCCGTCACGGCCCGACAGTGGCCCGACATCTGGCTGCACGAGGGCTTCGCGACCTGGTCCGAGTGGATCTGGACCGAGCGCCAGGGCGGCAAGTCGGCGGCGCAGCAGCTCAAGCAGCTCTCCAGCACCCCGGCCCAGCAGACCTCCTTCTGGAACCCGCCGCCGGGCGACCCCGGGAGCCCCGCGCTGATGTTCGACGGGACGGTCTACAACCGCGGTTCGATGACCTTGGAGGCGTTGCGCGAGCGGGTGGGCGACGATGCGTTCCTCGCCATCCTGCGCCAGTGGTACGCCGGGCACCGCTACGGCAACGTCGACACCGCGCAGTTCGTCACGCTCGCCGAGCAGGTGAGCGGTCAGGAGCTCACGGCGTTCTTCGACGCCTGGCTCTACCAGCCGGGCAAGCCGGCCCTGCTGACGGATGCCGCGACGGCGACGGCGACGGAGGTCCCGCACCGCTGACCGCCAGGTGGTGGTGGCGCCGGGGTGCTGGGTCGTGCCCAGTGACCACCGGGGCATCCGCCTCCGGGCGCACGACGGCGGATGCCGCGCTCCTGGGTGAGGAGCGCGGCATCCGGTGTCGCTGGGCGTGAAGGTCTCGTCAGTCGAGGTAGTCGCGCAGGGCCTGGCTGCGGCTGGGGTGCCGCAGCTTGCTCATCGTCTTGGACTCGATCTGGCGGATCCGCTCGCGGGTCACGCCGTAGACCTTGCCGATCTCATCCAGGGTCTTCGGCTGTCCGTCGGTGAGGCCGAAGCGCATGGAGACCACGCCGGCCTCCCGTTCGCTCAGCGTGTCGAGTACCGAGTGCAGTTGCTCCTGCAGCAGCGTGAAGCTGACCGCGTCCGCCGGAACAATGGCCTCGGAGTCCTCGATGAGATCGCCGAACTCACTGTCACCGTCTTCACCGAGCGGCGTGTGCAGCGAGATGGGCTCGCGGCCGTACT
>JBJMHU010000044.1:0-6708 GCA_045807225.1 Ornithinibacter sp.
GGTCCGTCGAACGCGCTTTGCCGAGGGCACCCGCTCGCCGATGGCCTCGGGGGTCCAGTCCTGCTCCACGGCATCCTCATCGGTGACGTAACCACGGCCGGGGCGGCGCTTGCGCAGCGGGGGCGTGACGCCCGGCGCGAGCCGCCGGGCGGTGATGAGGAACCCGGTGTGGCCGTGCATGCGGTGCTGGGGACGGACCGCCAGCCCCTCGAGGTGCCAGCCGCGCACCAGGGACTCCCAGGCCTGCGGCTCGGTGAAGTGGTCGCTGTCGCGCATCGCCTCCGCGACCTTCGACAGCTGGGTGGCCGTGGCGACGTAGCAGATCAGCACTCCGCCGGGTGCGAGCGCGTCGGCGACGACCTCGAGGCACTCCCAGGGCGCCAGCATGTCGAGCACCACCCGGTCGACCGTGCCGTTCTCGACGGTGCCCGGCAGCACCTCGACGAGGTCGCCCACCGTGACGGTCCACGCCGGGTGGTCGGTGCCGAAGTAGTCACGGGCGTTGGCCTTGGCGATCTCGGCGAAGTCCTCGCGCCGCTCGAAGGAGTGCACCCGCCCGGTCTCCCCCACCGCCCGCAGCAGCGACATCGACAGCGCCCCGGAGCCCACCCCGGCCTCGACGACCACGGCCCCGGGGAACATGTCGGCCATCATCACGATCTGGCCGGCGTCCTTGGGGTAGACGACGGCGGCCCCGCGCGGCATCGACATCACGTAGTCGGAGAGCAGCGGCCGCAGCGCGAGGTACTCGACACCGGCGGTGTTGGTGACGGTGGAGCCGTCCGGCATCCCGATGAGCGTGTCGTGGTCGAGGTGCCCCCGGTGGGTGTGGAACTGCTTCCCGGGGCTCAGCGCGATGGTGTGCATCCGGCCCTTGGGGTCGGTGAGCTGGATGCGCTCGCCCGCGCAGAAGGGGCCGCGCCGCAGCTCGGCGCCCGTGGGGGGTGTCATGGGGCGGCAGTCTAGTTGTGGCCGAGCACGCGCTCCGCCACGGCGTTGAGCCGCTCGGACGTGACCAGCCCGCGCACGGTGCCGGCCGAGGTGACCACCACCACGGACGACCCGGTGCTCGCCATCGCGCGCAGCACCGGCTCCGCGTCGTCGCCGGGCGCCAGCTCGACGACGCAGTCATCGGGCAGCCTCACGAGAACCGACGACAGCGGGGTGGTCGGCGGCAGGGCCGCGATGTGGGGTGCCGCCTGCGAGGGCAGGGGCAGCAGCAGGGCGGGCCGGCCGCGCTCGTCGAGCGCCACGACCCGGCGGCCGATGCCGACCAGCTCGCCGACCGGCGTGCCGGACGGCACGACGGCGACCGGGTCGAGCACGTCCTCGGGGCGCACCCGGCGCAGCAGCCGTTCGAGAGGGGCACGCCGCAGCGCCGCCGTCGCCCCCGACCACAGGATCCAGGCCATGACCAACCCCAGCCCGATGCCGAACAGGTCCGAGCTGCCTTGCGACAGCGGCCTGACGACGTACCAGAGCACGACCCCGACGGCGAGCAGCCGGCCGCACCAGCCGGCGACGACGAGCCCGAGGTCGCGTCTGCCGGTGACCCCCCAGACCAGCGACTGCACGAGCTGGCCACCGTCGAGCGGGAGCCCGGGCAGCAGGTTGAACCCGGCGAGCAGGAGGTTGAGGAACATGAACAGCCAGGCGAAGCGCGATGCCGGCCACGGCAGGATGCCGGCCAGCACGCTGCCCATGCCGGCGAGCGCCAGGTTCGCGAACGGACCGGCGCCGGCGATGACGGCGGTCCTGCCCGGGGTGGACCCGGTGGAGTCGTAGGCCGTGTGCCCGCCCCAGAGCGTCGCGACGATGCGGTGCACCCGGAAGCCGAGCAACCGGGCGGCGACGGCGTGCGCCACCTCGTGCCCCAGCACCGCGACGAGGATGCCGACCACCATGACCACGGCGGAGGCGATGGCGCCACCAGTGCCCAGGTCGCTGGCGTTCTGCCACCCGGTCCACGCGACGAACGCGCCGAGGATCAGCCAGGTGCGGTCGAGGTAGACCGGCACGCCCGCGACCCGGGCGAGCCGCAGCGCCCCGGCGGGGGGGAGCTCGTCGGACATGGGACGGACCCTACGGGAGTGACCCGGCATACTGATCCCTCGACCTGCTGCCGACCCCCGAAGCGACCCCCCGTGACCCAGCAGCACCGCCCAGACGCCACCGCCGACCTCACCGCCTCCCTGCGCGAGCGTGTCCTCGTGCTCGACGGGGCCATGGCGACGATGATCCAGGGTCACGGCCTGTCCGAGGCCGACTACCGCGGTGCGCGGTTCGCCGACCACGGCAGCGACCTGCAGGGCAACAACGACCTGCTGTCGCTGACCCAGCCGGAGCTGATCCGCGAGGTCCACCGCAAGTACCTCGAAGCCGGTGCGGAGCTGCTCGAGACGAACACGTTCAACGCCCAGCGCATCTCGCAGGCGGACTACGCGATGGAGGACCTCGCCTACGAGATGAACGTCGCCGCGGCCGCCCTCGCCCGGGCCGAGGCCGACGCGATGACCGAGCGCACGCCCGACCGGCCGCGCTGGGTGGTGGGCGCCCTGGGCCCGACGAACCGCACGGCATCCATCTCCCCGGACGTCAACGACCCCGGCGCCCGCAACGTCACCTACGACGAGCTCGTCGAGGCCTACCTGGAGCAGGCTCGTGGCCTCGTCGACGGCGGCGCCGACGTGCTGCTCGTCGAGACGATCTTCGACACCCTGAACGCCAAGGCGGCGATCTACGCCCTCGAGACGCTGTTCGAGGAGCACGACCGGCGCTGGCCGGTGATGATCTCGGGCACCATCACCGACGCCTCTGGCCGCACCTTGTCGGGCCAGGTCACCGAGGCGTTCTGGTACTCGGTGCGGCACGCCCGGCCGCTGGCCGTCGGGCTGAACTGCGCCCTGGGCGCCGGTGAGCTGCGGCCCTACGTCGCCGAGCTGTCGCGCATCGCCGACTGCTTCGTCTCGGCCCACCCCAACGCCGGCCTGCCCAATGCCTTCGTCGAGTACGACGAGACGCCCGAGGCGATGGCCCGCGTCATCGGCGAGTTCGCCGAGGCCGGGCTGGTCAACATCGTCGGTGGCTGCTGCGGCACCACGCCCGACCACATCGCCGCGATCGGCGAGGCGTCGACCCGGGGCGCTCCGCGCACCCCGCCGGTCCTCCCACCGGCCCTGCGGCTGTCCGGCCTCGAGCCCTGCGTCGTCGACGACGACAGCCTGTTCGTCAACGTCGGCGAGCGCACCAACATCACCGGGTCGGCCCGCTTCCGGCGCCTCATCAAGGAGGACGACTACGGCACCGCGCTGAGCGTCGCCCGTCAGCAGGTGGAGGCCGGGGCGCAGGTCATCGACGTCAACATGGACGAGGGGATGATCGACGGTGTCGCGGCGATGGACCGCTTCCTCAAGCTGGTCGCCTCGGAGCCGGACATCTGCCGGGTGCCGCTGATGATCGACTCGAGCAAGTGGGAGGTCATCGAGGCCGGGCTGAAGGTCACCCAGGGGAAGCCGATCATCAACTCGATCTCGATGAAGGAGGGCGAGGCGGCCTTCCTCGACCACGCCCGGCTGGCCCGCAAGTACGGCGCCGCGGTGGTGGTCATGGCGTTCGACGAGGACGGTCAGGCCGACAACCTCGAGCGCCGCCGCGAGATCTGTGGGCGGGCCTACTCACTACTGGTCGACTCCGTCGGCTTCCCGGCCGAGGACGTCATCATCGACCCGAACATCTTCGCGGTGGCCACCGGCATCGAGGAGCACGCGGCCTACGGCAGCGACTTCATCGAGGCGACCCGCTGGATCAAGCAGAACCTGCCGCACGCGCTCGTCTCCGGCGGGGTCTCGAACGTCTCGTTCAGCTTCCGGGGCAACAACGCGGTGCGCGAGGCGATCCATGCGGTGTTCCTCTACCACGCCATCAAGGCGGGCATGGACATGGGCATCGTCAACGCCGGTGCGCTGCAGCCCTACGACACGGTCGACGAGAAGCTGCGCGACGCCATCGAGGACGTGGTGCTCAACCGGCGGGCCGACGCCGCCGACCGCCTGCTCACGATCGCCGAGGAGTACCGCGGCACCGGTGAGGTGGCCGACGTGGCGGCCGAGCAGTGGCGCTCGCTGCCCGTGGGCGAGCGCATCACGCACGCGCTGGTCAAGGGCATCGACGCCTTCGTGGTGGAGGACACCGAGGAGCTGCGGCTGGAGATCGCGGCGGCCGGTGGGCGCCCGCTCGAGGTCATCGAGGGCCCGCTCATGGACGGCATGAACGTCGTCGGCGACCTGTTCGGCGACGGCAAGATGTTCCTGCCGCAGGTCGTGAAGTCGGCTCGGGTGATGAAGAAGGCCGTGGCGCACCTGATCCCGTTCATCGAGGCCGAGAAGGACGAGGTGGCCAAGAAGCGCAGCAAGGGCCTGGTCGTCACCGCCACGGTCAAGGGCGACGTGCACGACATCGGGAAGAACATCGTCGGCGTGGTGCTGCAGTGCAACAACTACGACGTCATCGACCTCGGCGTGATGGTGCCCACCCAGAAGATCCTCGACACCGCCAAGGAGGTCGGCGCCGACATCATCGGGCTGTCCGGCCTGATCACGCCGAGCCTCGACGAGATGGTTCGGGTGGCCGGCGAGATGGAGCGCCAGGGCTTCGACATCCCGCTGCTGCTCGGTGGGGCGACGACGTCGCGGGCGCACACCGCGGTGAAGGTCGACGGGCAGTACCACGGGCCGGTCGTGTGGGTGAAGGACGCGTCCCGGTCGGTGCCGGTGGTCAGCCAGCTGCTCTCCGACGGGCAGCGCGGCGCCTTCCTCGACGGTGTCGCCAAGGACTACGACGCCATCCGGGTGCGGCACGCCGCCAAGACGGGCGAGCGGCCGCTCGCCAGCTACGCGGAGGCGGTCGCCAACCGGCCGGTGCTCGACTGGGCGTCCTACCGGCCCAAGCGGCCGCACCTGCTGGAGCAGCAGAGCCGTGACCGCTGGTCGGGTCCGCCCGACGCGCACTGGCACCGCGCCGCGACCCAGTTCACCCGGGCCTGGGACGACTTCCCCGTGGCCGAGCTGCGCCGCTACATCGACTGGACGCCGTTCTTCCTCGCCTGGGAGATCAAGGGCCGCTACCCCGACGTGCTCAACAACGCCGCGACCGCGGAGCAGGCCCGCGCGCTGTTCGATGACGCCAACGCGATGCTCGACCGGATCGAGCGCGAGCACTGGCTCACCGCCCGCGGCGTCGTCGGGATCTTCCCGGCCAACGGCGTCGGCGACGACATCGAGGTCTACGCCGACGAGGCCCGCACCACGGTGCTCACCACCCTGCACGGGCTGCGCCAGCAGGGGCAGCACCGCGAGGGGGTCACCAGCAAGTGCCTGTCCGACTTCGTGGCCCCCAAGGAGACCGGCATCGCCGACCACGTCGGCGCCTTCTCGGTCACGGCGGGGCTGGGGCTCGAGGAGCACCTGCAGGCCTTCAAGGACGACCTCGACGACTACTCGGCGATCATGCTCGAGGCCCTCGCCGACCGGCTGGCCGAGGCGTTCGCCGAGCGCCTGCACGAGAAGGTGCGCCGCGAGCTGTGGGGCTACGCCCCCGACGAGCACCTCGACATGGACGAGCTGATCCGCGAGCAGTACCGCGGCATCCGCCCCGCTCCCGGCTACCCGGCCTGCCCGGAGCACACCGAGAAGGAGACGCTGATGGCGCTCCTCGGCGGCGAGGAGCGCACCGGCATCCGGCTCACCGAGTCGATGGCGATGTGGCCCGGCGCCTCGGTCTCCGGCTGGTACTTCGCGCACCCCGACAGCCAGTACTTCGTGGTGGGCCGGCTCGGCCGCGACCAGGTCGAGTCGTACGCCGAGCGCAAGGGCTGGGACCTGCGCACCGCCGAGCGCTGGCTGGGCCCGAACCTGGGGTACCAGCCCGAGGACTGAGGCTGCGGGGCGCGGCGGGGGATGTCGGTGACCCGGCATACCTTTGCCGCATGACCCCCGCCCTGTCCCCCAGCCGCGCCGCGGACTTCAAGCAGTGCCCGCTGCTGTTCCGGTTCCGCACGATCGACAAGCTCGAGGGCCCGCCGTCCCCCGCCGCGGCGCGAGGCACCCTGGTGCACGCCGTGCTCGAGCACCTCTTCGACCTCCCGGCCGAGCAGCGCACGCCGGAGGCGGCGGTCGCGCTGCTCGAGCCGCGCTGGTCGGCGCTGGTCGAGGAGCGGCCCGAGCTCAAGACGATGATCGACGACGACGAGCTGCTCACCACCGAGAGCTGGTTCGCCGCGGCGCAGACCCTCGTCGAGCAGTGGTTCGAGCTCGAGGACCCCACTCGGCTCGAGCCGGCCGCTCGTGAGCTCTACGTCGAGACGGAGGTCGAGGGCCTCACCCTGCGCGGCTACGTCGACCGGCTCGACGTCGCCCCCGACGGCGCGATGCGGGTGGTCGACTACAAGACCGGCCGCTCCCCCAGCGAGCTGTTCGAGGCCAAGGCGCTGTTCCAGATGAAGTTCTACGCGCTGGTGCTGTGGCGCACCCGCGGCGAGATCCCGCGCCAGCTGCAGCTCGTCTACCTCGGCAACGGCGAGGTGGTGCGCTACGCGCCCGACGAGCGTGACCTGCTGGCCATCGAGCGCAACGTCAAGGCCATCTGGGATGCCGTGGTGCGCAACGCGCAGACCGGTGACTGGAGGCCGCGCACCTCGCGGCTGTGCGACTG
>JBJMHU010000045.1:0-8070 GCA_045807225.1 Ornithinibacter sp.
TTGTCGGGGTCGCGCATGCCGCCGGCCATTTCGAGCAGCTCGCGCATCGTGATGCCGAGCGGGGCCTCGAACTGGCCCGGGTTCTTCACGTGCCCGGAGAGGCTGAAGATGCCGAACCCGGTGGACTTCTCGGTGCCCATGCCGGTGAACCAGTCGACCCCCTCGAGGATGATGCCGGGCACCGAGGCGATCGACTCGACGTTGTTGACGGAGGTGGGCCGGGCGTACAGGCCCGCGACACCGGGGAACGGCGGCTTGCTGCGGGGCTGGCCGCGGCGGCCCTCGAGGCTGTCGAGGAGCGCGGTCTCCTCACCGCAGATGTAGGCGCCGGCGCCGGCGTGCACGGTGACGTGCAGGTTGGCGCCCGTGCCGTGCACGTCGTCACCGAGGTGTCCGGCGGCGTAGGCCTCCTCGACCGCGCGCAGCAGGCGGCGGTAGACGTGCACGACCTCGCCACGCAGGTAGATGAAGGCGTGCTCACAGCCGATGGCGAACGAGCTGATCGCCACGCCCTCGATGAGCACGTGCGGGTTGGCCATCATCAGCGGGACGTCCTTGCAGGTGCCCGGCTCCGACTCGTCGGCGTTGACGACGAGGTAGCGCGGGCCGCCGTCGGGCGGGGCCATGAACGACCACTTCATGCCGGTGGGGAAGCCGGCGCCGCCGCGGCCGCGCAGGCTGGAGTCCTTGACGGCGGCGATGATCGCCGCCGGCTCCATGCCGAGCGCCTTGTCGAGGGCCCGGTAGCCGCCGTGCCTCGTGTAGGTATCGAGGGTCCACGACTTCGGGTCGTCCCAGAAGGCGCTGAGGATGGGCGTGAGCGTGGTCGCCATCACGAGCCCTTCTTCTTGGTGGTCTTGTCCGTGGTGTCGTCGCTCGGGGGCACCGACGCGGTCTGCGCCGACACGTTGGCCTCGCGGCCGACGGCGTCGGGCTCGGCCTCCTGCGGCGGCTCGGGGTCGATCTCGTCCTTGGGCGAGGGCACCTCGCGCGCCACCCCGCTGACGGCGTCGCCGGTGGAGGCCACCGGGGCGCCCGGCTGCTTCGCCACGTCGGGCGCAGGGGTGCCGGTGCTCTTCGTGGTGCTGTGGTCGGCCTTGGCCTCGTCGCCGTCGGGTGTGACCTCGGTGCGGCCCGCCGTGCGCCCGGCGCTGTCGTTGCTCCCGGACGAGGCGGAGGCCCCCTCGGGGGCCTTCCAGCCCTGCTCGTGGGCGATCTTCAGCCCGACCAGGGTGGCCGGGCCGGCGCCCACGCCCTGGTCGGCGAGACCGTCGTGGAAGCCGGCCAGCACCCGGCTGACCTCCTTGAAGGTGCCCACGCGGTTCGGGCCGCGGGTGGGGGCGACCGGTCGGCCGGCGCGCAGCGCGTCGACGAGCTCGATGGTGGATGCCGGGGTCTGGTTGTCGAAGAACTCCCAGTTGGTCATGACGACCGGTGCGAAGTCGCAGGCCGCGTTGCACTCGATGCGCTCGAGCGTCACCTGGCCGTCGGCGGTCGTCTCGTCGTGGCCGATGCCGAGGTACTCGGACACGGCATCCCAGATCTCGTCGCCGCCCATGACCGCGCACAGGGTGTTGGTGCAGACGCCGACCGTGTAGGTGCCGTTGGGGTGGCGCTTGTACTGGGTGTAGAAGGTGGCGACGCCGGAGACCTCGGCGGTGGTGAGGTCGAGCAGCTCGGCGCACAGGTCGATGCCGCGCCCGGTGACGTAGCCGTCGACGGACTGCACGAGGTGCAGCAGCGGCAGCAGGGCCGAGCGCTTCTGCGGGTAGCGCGCGATCACCTCGGCGGCGTCGGCGCGGAAGGTCGCCTCGACGTCGGCGGGGTAGGGCTCCTTCGACGCCTCGGGGACGTTGAGGTGACCGGACGCGGTCTGGAGGCCGAAGTCGTGCGACATCAGCGGTCGACACCTCCCATGACGGGGTCGATCGAGGCGACGGCGACGATGACGTCGGCGACCTGGCCGCCCTCGCACATCGAGGCCACGGCCTGCAGGTTGTTGAAGCTCGGGTCGCGGAAGTGGGCGCGGTAGGGCCGGGTGCCGCCGTCGGAGACCAGGTGGCAGCCGAGCTCGCCCTTGGCCGACTCGATCGGCACGTAGGCCTGCCCCGGCGGCACGCGGAAGCCCTCGGTGACCAGCTTGAAGTGGTGGATGAGCGCCTCCATCGAGGTGCCCATGATCTCGCGGATGTGGTCGAGGCTGTTGCCCTGGCCGTCGCCGCCGATGGCCAGCTGGGCCGGCCAGGCGATCTTCTTGTCCTCCACCATGACCGGCTGGCCCTCGGTGCGCTGCAGCCGGTCGAGGGTCTGCTCGACGATCTTGAGCGACTCGTACATCTCGTCGATGCGGATGCGCAGCCGGTCGTACGCGTCGCAGCCGGTGCGGGTGACGACCTCGAACTCGTAGGTCTCGTAGCCGCAGTAGGGCGCCGACTTGCGCAGGTCGTGCGGCAGGCCGGTGGCGCGCAGCACCGGGCCCGTCATGCCCAGCGCGATGCAGCCGGTGAGGTCCATGAACCCGACGCCGACGGTGCGGCCCTTGAGCAGGGGGTTCTCGTTGAGCAGCAGCTCGAGCTCGTGCAGGCCGCGGCGCAGCTCGGTGACCACCTCGCGCACCATGTCGACCGCACCGTGCGGCACGTCCTGCGACACCCCGCCCGGGCGGATGTAGGCGTTGTTCATGCGCAGCCCGGTGACGGCCTCGAAGATGCGCAGGATGCGCTCGCGCTCGCGGAAGCCGACGGTCATCACGGTGGTGGCGCCGAGCTCCATGCCGCCGGTGCCCAGGCACACGAGGTGGGAGTTGATGCGGGTCAGCTCCATCATGAGCACCCGGATGATGCTGGCGCGCTCGGGGATCCGGTCCTCGATGCCGAGGAGCCGCTCGACCGAGAGGCAGTAGGCCGCCTCGTTCATCATCGGCGTGAGGTAGTCCATGCGGGTGCAGAACGTGACGCCCTGCACCCAGGTGCGGAACTCCATGTTCTTCTCGATGCCGGTGTGCAGGTAGCCGATGCCCGCGCGGGCCTCGGTGACCGTCTCGCCGTCGAGCTCGAGGATGAGGCGGAGCACGCCGTGCGTGGACGGGTGCTGCGGGCCCATGTTGACGACGATGCGCTCCTCGTGCAGCGCCGTGGCCTCGTCGACGAGGTCGTTCCAGTCGCCGCCGGAGACGTTGAACACGGTGGCGCCCTCGACGTCGCCCTCGTGCACCGAGGCGCCGTAGGCGTCGGCGATGTCGTCGGCGTCGGGCTCGCGGCGCGCCGACTCGAAGATGCTGGTGTCCTGGTCGTGGGTCGTCATCAGCTGTACGCCCTCCGCTGGTCCGGCGGCGGGACGGTGCCGCCCTTGTACTCGACGGGGATGCCGCCGAGCGGGTAGTCCTTGCGCTGCGGGTGCCCGGGCCAGTCGTCCGGCATCAGGATGCGGGTGAGCGACGGGTGGCCGTCGAAGACGATGCCGAACATGTCCCAGGTCTCGCGCTCGTGCCAGTCGACGCCCGGGTAGACCGAGACGATCGACGGGATGTGCGGGTCGGCGTCGGGGGCGGAGACCTCGAGTCGCAGCCGCCGACTGCCGTGGGTGATGGAGAGCAGGTGGTAGACCGCGTGCAGCTCGCGGCCCGCCTCGCCCGGGAAGTGCACCCCCGAGACGCCCGAGCACATCTCGAAGCGCAGCTCGGGCACGTCGCGCATCGCGCGGGCGACCGCCGGCAGGTGCTCGCGGCTCACGAAGAGGGTGAGCTCGCCGCGGTCGACGACGACCTTCTCGACGGCGTCGTGGTAGGCGACGGAACCACCCTCGGTGAGGGCCGTGCCGAGCCGGTCGGCGACGTCGTCGAACCAGGAGCCGTACGGGCGCGGGCTGGCGCCCGGCAGCAGGGTGGGGGTGACCAGGCCGCCGTAGCCGGAGGTGTCCTGCCCACGGGTGGGGCCGAACATGCCGCGTCGCTCGCCCACGACGACGGGTTCACGGTCGTCGTCGTCGAGCTCGCGCCAGGAGGCGATGTTGGCGGAGTGCGCCGGACGCAGGGCCTCGGGGTCGTCGACGGTGCGCGTCTGCGGGGTGTCGGTCGCCTTGTCGGGGATCGGCTGGACGTCGGCGTCGTCGAGGCCCTTGCCGTCGTCCGTCGTGGTGTTCTCGGGCTTGGTGCTCTCGGTCTTCTCGCTCATGCCAGGAGGTTCTTCCCGGCGGGCGCCGCGAGGTGGGCGAGGTGGTCGTGGGTGGGAGCCATCAGCGAGGTCGGCACGGCGGCCATCGCGGCCTCCTCGGCGGCCCGCGCCGCCGCGACGCGGTTGACGCCGAGCTTGCTGGTCTGGATCTGGTGGTGCAGCTCGATGATCGCGTTGAGCAGCATCTCGGGCCGCGGCGGGCAGCCCGGCAGGTAGATGTCGACCGGGATGATGTGGTCGACCCCCTGCACGATGGCGTAGTTGTTGAACATGCCGCCCGAGCTGGCGCACACGCCCATCGAGATGACCCACTTGGGGTTGGGCATCTGGTCGTAGACCTGGCGCACCACGGGGGCCATCTTCTGCGACACGCGGCCGGCGACGATCATCAGGTCGGCCTGGCGCGGCGTGGCCGAGAACCGCTCCATCCCGAAGCGGGCGATGTCGTAGTCGGGGGTGCCGACGGCCATCATCTCGATCGCGCAGCACGCGAGACCGAAGGTGGCGGGCCAGATCGACGCCTTGCGCATGTAGCCGACGACGTTCTCGAGCGTCGTCAGGACGAACCCTGCGGGCAGCTTCTCCTCGAGTCCCATCAGGCCTCCTTCGCGATCGTGGCGGGTGTGCGGCGTGCGGTGGTGCTCGTCAGTCCCACTCCAGGCCCCCGCGCTTCCACACGTAGGCGTAGGCCACGAAGACGGTGACGATGAACAGCACCATCTCGACCAGGGCGAACAGGCCGAGCGAGTCGAAGGCGACCGCGAACGGGTACAGGAACACCGACTCGATGTCGAAGATGATGAACAGCATCGCGGTGAGGAAGTACTTGACCGGCACCCGGCCGCCGCCCTCCGCGCGAGGCGTGGGCTGGATGCCGCACTCGTACGCCTCCATCTTCGCGCGGTTGTAGCGCTTGGGGCCGACCACGAGGCTGGTGCCCACCGACAGGGCCGCGAAACCGAAGCCGAAGGCAAGCAGGATCAGCAGCGGGACATAGGGGTTGCTCATCGCAGGACAACTCCCCTTTCGGTGCTCGTGTGCGTCGGGCGGGCACAGCTGGCCGGGAGGACAGACGGCGTCCCGCTCATCCTAGGGGGAGTGACGGACGCCTCACCCGGCGAGGTCGGCTGGCGGGTCGGCCCCGGCGGAGTGCTTGTGAATGTCTTCACGAACGGGGGGAGTCTAGGACGGCTCCGCGACGACCTGCACTTAGGCGCGCCTAACCTTCAACCGGGAGGGCCTCCGGCTTGGTCGCGCGGTGCAGGGCCACGACGCCACCGGACAGGTTGCGCCACTGAACGCCCTCCCAGCCGGCGCCCGCGATGCGCTGCGCCATGGCCCGCTGGGCCGGCCAGGCCTGGATCGACTCGGCCAGGTAGACGTAGGACTCGGGGTTGCTGCTGACCTTGCGCGCGACGACCGGGAGCGAGCGCATCAGGTAGTTGCTGTAGACGGTGCGGAACGCCTTGTTGGTGGGCTGGCTGAACTCGCAGAGCACGAACCGGCCGCCCGGCCTGGTGACCCGGAGGAACTCGCGCAGTGCGGCATCCGGGTCCGAGACGTTGCGCAGCCCGAAGCTCATCGTGACGACGTCGAAGGAGTCGTCGGCGAAGGGCAGTCTCATCGCGTCGGCCGCGGTGAAGCCGAGGTCGGAGCGGCGGCGGTGGCCCACGCGCAGCATGCCGAGCGAGAAGTCGGCGGGCACGACGTCGACGCCCGAGTCGGCGAACGGCTCGCTGCTGGTGCCGGTGCCGGCCGCGATGTCGAGCACGACCTGCCCGGGCACCGCCTCGCACGCCTGCACGACCGCGCGCCGCCAGAGCCGGTCCTGACCGAGCGAGAGGACGTCGTTGGTGACGTCGTACTTGCTCGCGACGTCGTCGAACATCGCGGCGACGTCGCGGGGGTCCTTGTCGAGGGAGGCGCGGCTCATGCGCGACATCCTCCCATCGATGTCGGCCCTGCCCGCCGCGGGTCGTATCCTGCTGCGCGATGACCTCGCTGCCCGTGGGGAACCCGGCGCTCGACCCGATCGGCGCTCCGGCCGCCCCCCTCGTCTCGCGCACCGTGCCCCTCGACCCCGAGCTCGGCGCGGCGCTGCTGTCGTTGATCCCCGCCGTCGACGCCCGTGACGTGTGCTCCTGGGTGCGCCGTGGCGAGGGCATCGTCGGATGGGGGCGCGCCGCCAGCCAGACGGCATCCGGCCCCACCCGGATGGCCCGGCTCGAGGCGTGGTGGTCGAGCCTGGTCGGCACCGCCGTGGTGCGCGACGAGGTCGACCGTCCGGGCACCGGGCCGGTCGCGTTCGGGTCGGTGTCGTACGCCGCGGACTCGGCGTCCGGGGCGACCCTCGTCGTGCCCGAGGTGGTGGTGGGCATGCGCGACGGGGTGGCGTGGCTGACCACCGTGGGCGTGGAGCCGGCGCCGGCCGTGGCCGCCGTGCCCGGGACGCCGACGATCGGGCTGCAACCGCTGCCGGCGGCGCCGGTCGACGTCGCCTTCGCCGACGGGGCGCTGTCGCCGGCCGAGTGGGCCGGTGCCGTGGCCGAGGCGGTCGCGCGGATCACCGGCGGGCGGCTCGACAAGGTGGTGCTGGCGCGTGACCTCGAGGTGACGACGGGCGAGCCGCTCGACGTGCGGTGGCTGCTGCACCGGCTGGCCGAGCAGTACCGCACCACGTGGGTGTTCGCCGTCGACGGGCTCGTGGGGGCGACGCCCGAGCTGCTGGTTCGGCGCGAGAAGGGGCTGGTGACCTCGCGGGTGCTGGCGGGCACCATCCGGCGCACCGGTGACGACGAGCACGACCTCGCGCTCGCGGCCTCCCTGGCGCGCTCGTCGAAGGACCTCGAGGAGCACGAGTACGCCGTGCGCTCGGTGGCCGACGCGCTGGCCCCCCACTGCTCGTCGATGAACGTGCCCGAGGTGCCGTTCGTGCTGCACCTGTCCAACGTCATGCACCTCGCCACCGATGTCGCCGGGGTGCTCGTCGACTCGGCGTCGTCGCTGACCCTGGCGGCGTCGCTGCACCCGTCAGCGGCGGTGTGCGGCACCCCCACACCGGTGGCGGATGCCGTGATCGGCGAGCTCGAGCACATGGACCGCGAGCGCTACGCGGGACCGGTGGGGTGGATCGACGCCACCGGTGACGGCGAGTGGGGCATCGCGCTGCGGTGCGGGGCGGTGTCGCTCGAGGACCCCTCGCGGATCCGGCTGTTCGCCGGGTGCGGCATCGTCGCGGGGTCGGACCCCGAGGCCGAGGTGGCCGAGTCGTCGGCGAAGTTCGTGCCGATGCGCGACGCCCTCACGGCGTCAGGTCCGCCGCCTGCCTGAAACTCGAGTTGGGTGCTGAAGTGGTTGGCAGGGCAGCCACCTGGGCACCCAACCCGTGTGCTTCTCGAGTTGGGTGCCGAAGTGGTTGCCGGGGCAGCCACCTGAGCACCCAACTCGGGGCTGTCAGCTGAAGGGTGGGCGCGCGTCGACGCGGACGGACTGACGGCCGGCCCAGCGCCAGACGCGGGCCGAGCGGTCGCGGTCCTCGTCGGTGACGAGGTTGCCCATCCAGCGCAGCGCCAGTGTCATCAGCCAGTCGCTGCGCATGCCGACCGGGCCCAGCGCCGCCAAGGTCTTCGGCACGGTGAAGATGCCGGCCAGCCGGCGCGCGATGGAGAAGGCCTCGCCGTAGTGGTCGGTGAGCAGGGCGGGCCACGTGGAGGCGAGGTCGGTGTCGAGGTGGTCGACGACGAACCGGCCGGTCTCGAGGCCGTAGTCGATGCCCTCGCCGTTGAGCGGGTTGACGCAGGCGGCGGCGTCGCCGATCAGGGCCCAGTTGGCGCCGGCGACGTTGCTCACCGCGCCCCCCATCGGCAGCAGCGCGCTGGTCGGCAGCCGCTGCTCGCCG
>JBJMHU010000046.1:0-5407 GCA_045807225.1 Ornithinibacter sp.
CTCGGTCACCCACCGGGTCGGCGGGCCCAGCGCGGGCGGCGCGGCGGTGGCGGGCGGGGTCGGGGAGCCGTCGGGGACGGCGCTGCTGCTCACGGTCCCCATCGTGCTCGATCCCTCCGCCGAGCGGGCAGGGCCCGGCGGCGCCGCGCGCTCGGGACCTTCGACCCTGGATTGCACCATTGCGTGGTGAGAACTTGGGCCGGTGAGCCCGACCAGCGCGCCGACCTCACGCGGCGACGGCCGCGAGCGGGTGCTGGAGGCGCTGCGGAGCTCCGCGCGGCCCCTCGGGGTCGGCGCGGTCCGCGCGTCGACCGGCCTGTCCGCCAACGCCGTGCGCTTCCACCTGCAGCGGCTGATCGAGGCCGGCCACGTGCAGTCCGCTGGTGACCCCGACCATGCCGGTCCCGGCCGGCCCGCGATCCTCTACGCGGCGACTTCGCGCGCCGAGGCCGACCCGGCGTCGGCGTACCGGCTGCTCGCGGCCCTGCTGGCCCGGGCCGTCAGCCGCTCGGCGACGACGGGCGCGGCCCGCGAGGCCGGGCGCGACTGGGCCACCGCGATCGCGCCCCGCGACTTCCGCGGGGAGCCGGTCGAGCTGGTGGAGACCCTGTTCCGGGGCAGCGGATTCTCACCTCGACGCGCCGAGCCACGCGCGGACGTCGACGGGCAGACCCTCGAGCTGCACCAGTGCCCGTTCCTCGACCTCGCGGTGGACCAGCCCGAGACCGTCTGCTCGGTGCACCTCGGCCTGGTCCCCGGGCTGCTCGACGAGATCGGGCAGCCCCGCCCCGTCCGCGTCGTCCCGGTCCTCGACGGGTCGGGCCCGTGCCTCGTGCACATCGGCCCGCCGAGCGCCGGACGCCCCGTCGTCAGCATCGACCTGCCAGCCGTTCCCGCCCGACCACGCTCGTCCGAACCGTCGCAACCCGAGGAGAAGTCCCGATGACCACCCACTCCCCCACCGCCCCGACGGGCCCGACGACCGCGCGGTCGGCGGGCTCACCGGGCCTGATGCTGGGGCTGTCCGCCGTCGGCTTCGCCGTGAACTTCTGGGCCTGGGCCCTGCTGTCCCCGCTGGCACCCGGGCTCAAGGAGACCCTCGGCCTGTCCTCGTTCCAGCAGGCGCTGGTCGTCGCCGTGCCGGTCATCGTCGGGGCGCTCGGCCGGATCCCGGTCGGGGCGCTCACCGACCGGCTCGGCGGCCGGGTCATGTTCCCGGCGGTCTCCTTCGCGACGATCGTCCCGGTGCTCTATCTCGGGCTGTCCGGGCACACGTCCCTGGCCGGGCTGCTCGTCGGCGGGTTCTTCCTGGGCATCGGCGGCACCGCGTTCGCGGTCGGCGTGCCCGTGGTGAGCGGATGGTTCGCCCCCGGCCGACGCGGCACCGCGATCGGCATCTTCGGCGCCGGCATGGGCGGTACGGCGATCAGCGCGCTCACCACCGTCAAGCTCAGCGCCCACGGCTTCGCCACCCCGTTCGTCGTCGTGTCGGTCGTGCTCGCCGCCTACGGCGTGGTCGCGATGCTGCTGCTGCGGGACGCACCCGACCGGCCGCACCCGACCGAGAGCCTGGTGTCGCGCCTGGCCGCGACCCTGCAGCAGTCGATCACCTGGCAGGCCTCCGCGCTCTACGCCGTGACGTTCGGCGGCTACGTCGCCTTCTCGGTCTACCTGCCGACCTACCTCAAGAGCGCGTACGAGCTCACCCAGGCCGACGCCTCCAACCGGATGGCCGGGTTCGTGCTCGTCGCGGTGCTGCTGCGACCGATCGGCGGCTGGCTGTCCGACCGCTTCGACCCCGTCCTGGTGCTGGCCGGCTCCCTCGGCACGGTGGTCGTCGGCGCCGCCGTGCAGGCCGCGACCCCGTCGCTGCGCCCGGTCGGCACGATCGCGTTCCTCGCCATGGCAGCGGCGCTCGGCGCCGGTGCCGGCGCCGTCTTCGCCCTCGTCGCGCAGCGCAGCCCGGCCAACATGGTCGGCGCGGTCACCGGTGTCGTCGGTGCGGCCGGTGGGCTCGGCGGCTTCGTGCCGCCGCTGCTGATGGGCTCGATCTACGGCAGCTCCGGCTCCTACGCGCTCGGGCTGATCCTGCTGTCCGCGGTCGCCTTGGCCGCACTCGTGTTCACGCTGACCGTCACCGGTCGCCCGGCGGCGGCCGCGACATGACCGACGCCGGTCGCCCGTCACGGGGCCTCGACGACCCGCTCAGCGAGCGGCTGGTCCGCAGCCGCCGGTTCTTCACCAAGGCGGAGGTGTCCGACGACGCCCGCGCGCTGTTCCAGATCGGCGGCCGCGGGGCCGACGAGTTCTACCGCGACCGCTGGAGCCACGACAAGGTCGTGCGCTCGACCCACGGCGTGAACTGCACGGGCTCCTGCTCGTGGAAGGTCTACGTCAAGGACGGCATCATCACCTGGGAGTCGCAGCAGACCGACTACCCCTCCACCGGCGCCGACCGCCCGGAGTACGAGCCCCGCGGCTGCCCCCGTGGGGCGGCCTTCAGCTGGTACACGTACTCGCCGACCCGGGTTCGCTACCCCTACGTGCGTGGGGTGCTGCTCGAGATGTACCGCGAGGCCAAGCGCGCCGTCGGGGGCGACCCCGTCGTCGCCTGGGCCTCGGTCGTGCAGGACCCCGACAAGGCGAGGCGCTACAAGTCGGCCCGCGGCAAGGGTGGTCTGGTGCGCTCGTCGTGGGAGGAGGTCGTCGAGATCATCGCGGCGGCCCACGTCTACACGGTCAAGCGCTGGGGCCCCGACCGCATCGCCGGCTTCTCGCCCATCCCCGCGATGTCACCGGTCTCCTACGCCTCGGGCGCGCGGTTCCTCGAGCTCATCGGCGCGCCGATGCTCTCGTTCTACGACTGGTACGCCGACCTGCCCAACGCCTCGCCGCAGATGTTCGGCGACCAGACCGACGTGCCCGAGTCCGGCGACTGGTGGGATGCCGGGTACCTCATCATGTGGGGCTCGAACGTGCCGATGACGCGCACGCCCGACGCGCACTGGATGACCGAGGCCCGCTACCGCGGCCAGAAGGTGGTCGCCGTCTCGCCCGACTACGCCGAGAACGTCAAGTTCGCCGACGAGTGGGTCGCTTCCGCCCCCGGCACCGACGGCGCGCTGGCGATGGCGATGGGGCACGTCATCCTCAAGGAGTTCTTCGTCGACCAGCAGGTGCCCTTCTTCACCGACTACAACCAGAAGTACACCGACCTTCCGTTCCTCGTGGCGCTCGAGCCCGACACCGCGGATGCCGGCTCGGCCGGTGGCACCGACGGGCTCGCCTTCCGGCCGGGCAAGTACCTCGTGGCCGGTGACCTCGACATCCCCGAGGCGACCAGCGAGAACGCGATGTGGAAGCCCGCGGTCCTCGACGCACGTACCGGTGAGGTGGCGATCCCGCGCGGCTCCCTGGGCTTCCGCTACGGCGACGAGGGCGTGGGTCAGTGGAACCTCGACCTCGGCGACATCGACCCGGTGCTCACCCTGCACGGCACGACGGCCGAGACGGCCCGAGTCACGTTGCCGCGCTTCGACTCCCACGACGGCAAGGTCGCCCACGTCTCGCGTGGGGTGCCGGTGCGCCGCATCGGCGGGCGGTGGGTGACGACGGTGCTCGACCTGATGCTGGCGCAGTACGGCGTCAGCCGCCCCGGGATGCCGGGGGAGTGGCCGGCCGGTTACGACGACCCCTCCACGCCCGCCACGCCGGCCTGGCAGGAGGAGATCACCTCGGTGCCGGCCGAACAGGTGGTGCGGCTGGCCCGCGAGTGGGCGCAGAACGCGATCGACACCACCGGCCGCGGCATGATCCTGATGGGGGCCGGCACCAACCACTGGTTCCACTCCGACCAGATCTACCGGGCGATGCTCGTGCTCACCACCATCACCGGCTGCCAGGGGCGCAACGGAGGGGGCTGGGCCCACTACGTGGGGCAGGAGAAGGTGCGCCCGATCATGGGCTTCCAGCACATGGCCTTCGCCCTCGACTGGCAGCGCCCCCCACGGCACATGAACCAGACCGCCTACTGGTACGTCAACACCAGCCAGTACCGGTACGACACCTTCACCGCAGACGACGTCGACGCCGGCACCGGTGTGTTCGCCGGCAAGGGGGTCATGGACCTGCTGGCCCAGTCGGTGCGGCTCGGCTGGACCCCCAGCTACCCCACCTTCAACCGCAGCAGCCTCGACCTGGTCGACCAGGCGGAGGCAGCCGGCTCGACCCCGGCCGACTACGTCGTCGACCAGCTCACCTCCGGCGCACTGAAGTTCGCCGTCGAGGACCCCGAGGCCGAGGAGAACCACCCGCGCATCCTCAGCCTGTGGCGGGCCAACCTGCTCGGCTCCAGCGCCAAGGGCAACGAGTACTTCCTCAAGCACCTGCTCGGCACCGACAACGCCGTCACCGCCCACCAGGCCCCACCCGACAAGCGCCCACACGGCATCGAGTGGCCCGACGAGGTGCCCGAGGGCAAGCTCGACCTGCTGATGACCATCGACTTCAGGATGACCAGCTCGACGCTCTTCTCCGACGTCGTGCTGCCCGCGGCCACCTGGTACGAGAAGCACGACATCAACACCACCGACATGCACCCGTTCGTGCACTCGTTCAACCCCGCCATCTCGCCGCCGTGGCAGTCCAAGACCGACTGGGATGCGTGGAAGGCGGTGGCCAAGAGGTTCTCCGAGCTGGCCGTCGACCACCTCGGCACCCGCCGCGACGTCGTGGCCAAGCCGCTGTGGCACGACACCCCCGAGGCGATGGCCACGGTGCACGGCGTGGTCAAGGACTGGCGCAAGGGCGAGTGCGAGCCGGTGCCCGGGACGACCCTGCCGGTGCTGGCCGTCGTCGAGCGCGACTTCGCCGCGACCTACGACAAGATGACCTCGATCGGCCCGTTGCTGGAGTCGGTCGGCATGCTGACCAAGGGCGTGCCCTACGACGTGACGCGCGAGGTCGAGATCCTCCGCCACCGCAACGGGGTGGCACACGACGGCGCCGGGGCGGGCCAGCCGAGGCTCGAGACCGACATCCACGTCGCCGACGCGATCCTGCACCTGTCCGGCACGACGAACGGACACCTCGCCACCCACGGCTTCCGCAACGTCGAGAAGCGCACCGGCACCCAGCTGCACGACCTCTCGGCCGAGCACGAGGGCAAGCAGATCACCTTCGCCGACACCCAGGTCGCCCCGGTGCCCGTCATCACCTCGCCCGAGTGGTCGGGGTCGGAGTCGGGTGGCCGCCGCTACGCCCCCTTCACGATCAACATCGAGCGGCTCAAGCCCTTCCACACCCTCACCGGGCGACAGCAGTTCTACCTCGACCACGACTGGATCCTCGGCATGGGCGAGGCGTTGCCGGTGTACCGGCCGCCGCTGAACATGAGCGAGCTCTTCGG
>JBJMHU010000047.1:0-11988 GCA_045807225.1 Ornithinibacter sp.
CGTCGACGGGCGCACCGACTCCACCACCGACATCGTCAACCCGGCCACCGGATCCGTCGTCGCCACCGCCCCGGTCGGCAACCAGGCCGACGTCGACGCCGCCTACGGCGCGGCCGAGGCGGCCTTCGCGGAGTGGGGCCAGACCACCCCGAGCGAGCGCCAGCAGGCCCTGCTGAAGATCGCCGACGCGATCGAGGCCAACGCCGACGAGCTCATCGCGCTCGAGTCCGAGAACACCGGCAAGATCCAGGCGCTCACCGCGAGCGAGGAGATCCCGCCGATGGTGGACCAGCTGCGGTTCTTCGCCGGCGCGGCCCGCGTGCTCGAGGGCAAGGCGGCGGGGGAGTACATGCGGGGCCACACCTCCTGGATCCGGCGCGAGCCGATCGGCGTCGTCGGCCAGGTCACCCCGTGGAACTACCCGCTGCTCATGGCCGTGTGGAAGATTGCGCCGGCGCTGGCCGCGGGCAACACCGTGGTGCTCAAGCCGAGCGACACCACCCCCGAGACCACCCTGCGGCTCGCCGAGATCGCCTCCGAGTTCCTCCCCGCGGGTGCGCTCAACGTGATCACCGGCGACCGCGACACCGGCCGGATGCTCGTCGAGCACCGCACGCCGGGCCTGGTCGCCATCACCGGCTCGGTGCGCGCCGGCGCCGAGGTCGCGGCCAGCGCCGCACCCAGCGTCAAGCGCGTGCACCTCGAGCTCGGCGGCAAGGCCCCGGTCGTGGTCTTCGACGACGCCGACATCGAGGCAGCGGTCGAGGGCATCGCGGTCGCCGGCTACTTCAACGCCGGCCAGGACTGCACCGCGGCGACGCGCGTGCTCGCCGCACCCCACATCCACGACGACTTCGTCGCGGCGCTCGCCGAGTACGCCAACGGCTCGGCGCCGGTCGGGCTGCCGACCGACGAGGACGCCCTGTTCGGCCCGGTCAACAACGCCCGTCAGCTCGCCCACGTGTCGGGCTTCATCGACCGGCTCCCCTCGCACGCCACGGTCTCGGCCGGCGGCAACCGGCGCACCGACCTCGGCGACGGCTTCTACCTCGAGCCGACCGTGCTCTCCGGCCTCAAGCAGGACGACGAGGCCATCCAGAACGAGATCTTCGGCCCGGTCATCACGGTGCAGCGCTTCACCGACGAGGCCGAGGCGCTCGCCTGGGCCAACGGCGTCGACTACGGCCTCGCCTCCTCGGTGTGGACCAAGGACTTCGGGCGCGCGATGCGGATGTCGCGGGCGCTCGACTTCGGCTGCGTCTGGATCAACACGCACATCCCGCTGGTGGCCGAGATGCCCCACGGCGGCTACAAGAAGTCGGGCTACGGCAAGGACCTGTCCATGTACGGCTTCGAGGACTACACCCGCGTCAAGCACGTCATGGCGAACATCGAGAGCTGAGGAACGACCCCAATGGCACTGAGACGGCGACCCCCGGCCGATCCCATGACGCGCGAGCTGATCCGCGCTGCGAGGTCCAGCAACCTCACCCGACGCTCCCTCCTCGGCACCGCCGCGATCGGTGGCGCCGCCGCCGCCCTCGCGGCGTGCGCACCGCCGCCGCCACCCTCCGGCGGTGTGGCGGCGCTGGAGCTGCCCACCGACGTGTCCGCCACCCAGAAGATCGTCCGCTGGGCGAACTGGACGGCCTACCTCGACTACGACGAGGAGACCAAGAAGTACCCGACGCTGGAGCAGTTCATCAAGGCGACGGGCATCGATGCCACCTACAGCGAGGACATCGAGGACAACGACGCCTACTTCAACAAGGTCGCCCCGCAGCTGCGGGCCGGCCAGGACATCGGTCGCGACATCTTCGTGTTCACCGACTGGATGGCCAACCGGGTGATCCGCGAGCGGCTGTGCCAGCCCCTCGACCTGATCCGGATGCCGAACGCGAGCAACCTGCTCGACAGCCTCAAGGACGTCAGCTTCGACCCGGGCCGGCAGAACTCGCTGACCTGGCAGTCCGGCTTCGCCGGCATCGGCTACGACAAGTCCAAGGTCACCAAGGAGCCCAAGACCATCGACGACCTGTGGACCGACGAGCTCAAGGGCCGCATCGTCATCCTCAGCGAGTTCCGCGACACCGTGGGCGTCGTCATGCAGAGCCAGGGCGTCGACATCTCCGGGCCCGAGTGGGGCGACGCCGAGTTCGAGAAGGCCGTCGTCGAGATCGAGAAGCGGATGTCGGAGGGGTACATCCGCCGGATCAAGGGCAACTCCTACCTCGAGGACCTCAAGTCGGGCAACGCGATCGCCGGCATCGTGTGGAGCGGTGACCTGTTCGTGCTGCGGGCCGAGACGGGGAACGACAACTGGCAGTTCGTGATCCCCGAGTCCGGCGGCACGCTGTGGAGCGACAACATGATGATCCCGATCACCTCGCCGCACCGCCAGAACGCCCAGACGTTGATCGACTTCTACTACCAGCCGGAGATCGCGGCCCAGGTGGCTGCCTACGTCAACTACGTCTGTCCCGTGGTCGGCGCCCAGGAGGAGCTGGCGAAGAGCGACCCCGAGCTCGCGGCGAGCCCGTTCATCTTCCCCAGCCCCGAGTACATCAAGGACAACAACATCCAGGGCTTCCGGGCGCTCACGCCCGCCGAGGACGCCAAGTACAGCGCCAGGTGGCAGAAGGTGCAGGGCAACTGATGGCCGGTTCCAGTGAAGGCGGTTTCCGCGAGGCCCGTGGCGACCTGCGCCTCGAGGACGTCACCAAGGCGTTCGGCGAGTTCAAGGCCGTCGACGACCTGAGCCTGGTCGTTCCCCGAGGGTCCTTCTTCGCCCTGCTCGGGCCGTCGGGCTGCGGCAAGACGACGACCCTGCGGATGGTGGCGGGTCTCGAGCAGCCCACCAGCGGAAGGGTGCTCATCGGCGACACCGACCTCACCGGCAGCCGGCCCTACGAGCGGCCGGTCAACACGGTGTTCCAGAGCTACGCGCTCTTCCCGCACCTCACGATCCGCGACAACGTGGCCTTCGGGCCCAAGCGGCGGGGCCAGTCCGACTCGGCGAAGCTGGCCGGCGACGCCCTGTCGCTCGTGCAGATGGACCACCTCGCCACGCGCAAGCCGACCCAGCTCTCCGGTGGTCAGCAGCAGCGCGTGGCCCTGGCCCGGGCCATCGTCAACCGCCCCGAGGTGCTGCTGCTCGACGAGCCGCTCGGCGCCCTCGACCTCAAGCTGCGCCGCCAGATGCAGGTCGAGCTCAAGCGCATCCAGACCGAGGTGGGCCTGACCTTCATCCACGTCACGCACGACCAGGAGGAGGCCATGACCATGGCCGACACCGTGGCCGTCATGAACCACGGCCGGATCGAGCAGATGGGCGCCCCCTCGAGCCTGTACGACCTGCCGCGCACCTCGTTCGTCGCCAACTTCGTGGGCCAGTCCAACCTCGGCACCGGCCGCATCCTCGACCGCGACGGTGGCCACCTCGTCGCCGAGGTGCAGGGCTCGAAGGTCAAGATCCCGTTGGCGCGCACCGCCGTCCACGACGGTGAGGTCACCTTCGGCGTGCGGCCCGAGAAGGTGCGCGTCATGCGCAGCCGGGGCGACGGCATCGGTGACGACGTCAAGGGAGTCGTCCTCGACGTCTCGTTCACCGGTGTGGCGACCCAGTATCTCGTGCAGCTGCCCAGCGGTGCCGTGTGGAGCTGCTACGAGCAGAACCTCGACGTCGAGCCGATCGACCTCCGGCCCGGTGACGACGTGTGGATCACCTGGGACCCGCACCACGCGTTCGGCGTGCCGGTCGACGAGGCCGAGGCCCGCGCGGCTGCCGAGGCGGTCTGAGTGAGCGCCCTCACGCACGTGTCCGCCGGCGCGGGGGAGGCCACCGCGCCACCGCAGCCGCAGGCCGACCACAAGGGCCGCAAGTGGGTCCCCTACCTGCTCCTCCTGCCCGGAGCGCTGTGGCTGTTCGTCTTCTTCATCGTGCCGCTGGTCCAGCTGTTCACGGTGAGCCTGCAGTCGCAGTTCCCGGGCTACCCCGGCTTCTACTACCGCGACGTCAACCTCGGGAACTACGCCTCCGCGCTCACCGACTTCGCGCCGCAGTTCTTCCGCTCGTTCGCCTTCGCCGGCCTGGCCACCTTCTTCGCGTTCTGCCTGGCCTACCCGCTGGCCTACGCGATGGCCTTCAAGGCGGGTCGCTGGCGCAACGTCATGCTCATCGCGGTGATCGCGCCGTTCTTCACCTCGTTCATCCTGCGCACGGTGGCCTGGCGGCAGATCCTCTCCGACGAGGGCCCGGTGGCCTCGACCCTGAACTACCTCCACCTGCTCCCGGGCGGACGGATCACCGAGACCTGGGTCGCGGTCGTGGCCGGGCTCACCTACAACTTCCTGCCGTTCATGGTGCTGCCGATCTACGCCTCCCTCGAGCGGGCCGACCCGCGGGTCATCGAGGCTGGCGGCGACCTGTATGCCAACGGGTTCACCACCTTCCGCACGGTCACGCTGCCGATCAGCATGCCCGGCGTGCTCGCCGGCACCCTGCTGACCTTCATCCCGGCGGCCGGTGACTACGTCAACGCCGAGCTGCTCGGGTCCGACAACACCAAGATGATCGGCAACGTCATCGAGAGCCAGTTCTTCCGCGTGCTGGGTGGCTTCCCGACCGCGGCGGCGCTGTCCTTCACGCTGATGGCGCTGATCCTGGGGCTCGTGTTCATGTACGTACGACGCTTCGGGACGGAGGAGCTGATATGAGGCGCTGGCTGGGTAACCGGTTCGCCATGATCACGGCGATCCTGGTCCTGCTCTACCTCTTCCTCCCGGTCGCCTACACGTTCGTCTTCTCGTTCAACAACTACAAGAAGTCGAACATCGTCTGGAACCCGGTGGGCAGCCCGACCCTGAAGTACTGGAAGGACCCGTGCGGCGCGCCGGGCGTGTGCCAGTCCCTGGTCACCTCGCTCGAGATCGGCCTGATCGCCACGCTGGTGTCGATGACGCTCGGCACGCTGCTGGCCTTCGCCCTGGTGCGACACCGGTTCCGCGGCAGCGGCACCAGCAACGTGCTCGTCTTCGTGCCGATGGCCACCCCCGAGATCGTGCTGGGCGCCAGCCTGCTCACCATCTTCGTGCAGGGCTTCGGTCGGGTCGGCCTCGGGCTCGGCTTCACGACCATCGTCATCGCGCACATCATGTTCTGCATCAGCTTCGTCGTGGTCACGGTCAAGGCGCGCCTGCAGAGCCTCGACCCACGCCTCGAGGAGGCCGCCCAGGACCTCTACGCCGGTCCGGGCGGCACGTTCTGGAAGATCACCTTCCCGCTGGTGCTGCCGGGCATCATCGGCGCCGGCCTGCTGGCGTTCTCGCTGTCCTTCGACGACTTCATCATCACGAACTTCGTCTCCGGCAACGAGACGACCTTCCCGAAGTTCGTCTACGTCTCCTACCTGCGCGGAATCCCCGCCCAGGCCAACGTGATCGGCTTCTCGATGTTCGTCATCGCCGTCTCGCTCGTCATCATCGGCCAGCTCGTGGGCAACGCCCGCAAGAAGTAGCACCACCCCCGTCCGACCACACCACCTCATCGCCCCGAACAGGAACTCCCGAATGCACGTCCTCATGGTGGGAGCGGGTGGCGTCGGTGACGCCGCTGCCCGCATCGCCGCCGAACGCCCGTTCTTCGACTCCTGGGTGGTGGCCGACTACGACCTCTCCCGCGCCCAGCGCACCGTCGACGCGGTCACCTCGCGCCACGAGGGCGAGTCGCGCTTCCGGGCCGTCGAGGTCGATGCCTCGGATGCCGGTGCCGTCGCCGCGCTGGCCCGCGAGGTGGGTGCCACGCACGTGTTCAACGCGGTCGACCCGCGCTTCGTCCTGACCGTCTTCGAGGGGGCGAAGGCGGCCGGCGCCGACTACCTCGACATGGCCATGAGCCTGTCCAGCCGGCACCCGAGCGAGCCCTACGCCAAGGTCGGCGTCAAGCTCGGCGACGACCAGCTGGCCCAGGCCGCGCAGTGGGAGGCCGACGGCCGACTGGCCCTGGTCGGCATCGGTGTCGAGCCCGGGCTGTCCGACGTCTTCGCCCGCTACGCCGCCGACCACCTGTTCAGCCACATCGACGAGCTGGGCACGCGCGACGGCGCCAACCTCGTCATCCGCGACGACGACGGCAACGAGGTCTTCGCGCCAGGGTTCTCGATGTGGACGATCATCGAGGAGTGCCTCAACCCACCCGTGGTCTGGGAACGCTCGCGCGCGGTCGCGACCGACGGCTCCTACGACGTCGAGGCCGGCTTCTTCACCCTGCCGCCGTTCGCGGAGCCGGAGGTCTTCGAGTTCCCCGACGGGATCGGCCCGGTCGAGTGCGTGCACGTGGAGCACGAGGAGGTGCTCCTCATGCCGCGCTGGGTCGACGCCGACAAGGTCACCTTCAAGTACGGCCTGGGCGAGGAGATGATCTCGATCCTGCGCACGCTGCACACCCTCGGCCTCGACCGCACCGACCCGGTGAGCGTCAAGGGGGTGCCGGTGAGCCCGCGTGACGTCGTGGCCGCCGTGCTGCCCGACCCGGCCACCATCGGCCCGCGCATGGAGGGCAAGACCTGCGCAGGCCTGTGGGTCACCGGCACCGGCAAGGACGGCCGGCCGCGCCGCACCTACCTCTACCACGTGAGCGACAACGCCGACACGATGCGCGACTACGACGCCCAGTGCGTGGTGTGGCAGACGGCCGTCAACCCGGTCGTCGCGCTCGAGCTGCTCGCGGCCGGGCGGTGGCGCGGCTTCGGCGTGCTCGGGCCGGAGGCGTTCGACGCCGTGCCGTTCCTCGAGCTGCTCGCCGCCCCCAAACCGCAGGGCTACGGCTCTCCCTGGGGCCTCGAGGACCGCTGACCGACCTCCGTGCGAAAGGATCGCCCCATGGCCATCACCCAGAAGTCCCTCATCGAGTCCGTGCCCACCCAGCTGCTCATCGGCGGTGCCTGGCGCGAGGCGAGCAGCGGCGACCGCTTCGAGGTGCACGACCCGAGCAGCGGGGCCACCCTCACCACCTGCGCCGACGCCGGCCCCGACGACGGGCTCGCCGCGCTGGCCGCCGCGCACGAGGCGCAGGCCGGCTGGGCCGCCACCCCGCCGCGCGACCGCAGCGAGATCCTGCGCCGGGCCTTCGAGATGCTGGTGGAGCGGGCCGACGAGTTCGCGACCCTGATGAGCCTGGAGATGGGCAAGACCGTCGCCGAGGCCAGGGGCGAGGTCACCTACGGCGCCGAGTTCTTCCGCTGGTTCGCGGAGGAGGCCGTGCGCATCTCCGGCCGCTACTCGGTGGCGCCCAACGGCGCCTCGCGGCTGCTCACCATGAAGCAGCCGGTGGGCCCCACGCTGATGATCACCCCGTGGAACTTCCCGCTCGCCATGGGCACCCGGAAGATCGGCCCTGCGGTGGCCGCCGGCTGCACCATGGTGGTCAAGCCCGCCCACGAGACGCCGCTCACCATGCTGCTGCTCGCGCAGGTGATGCAGGAGGCCGGGCTGCCCGACGGCGTGCTCAACATCGTCACCACGACGCACTCCGGGGCCGTGTGCGAGCCGGTCATCCGTGACGAGCGCCTGCGCAAGCTCACCTTCACCGGCTCCACCGCGGTGGGCAAGAAGCTCGTCGAGCAGTCGGCCGAGCAGCTGCTCCGCCTGTCGATGGAGCTCGGCGGAAACGCACCCTTCCTCGTCTTCGAGGACGCCGACGTCGACGCGGCGGTCGACGGCGCGATGCTCGCCAAGATGCGCAACATCGGGGAAGCCTGCACCGCGGCCAACCGGTTCTTCGTGCACGAGTCGCTGGCGCAGGAGTTCTCGACCAAGCTGGCCGGGCGCATGGGCGCGCTCGTCGTGGGGCGCGGCACCGACGAGGGGGTCGACGTCGGCCCCCTCATCACCGCCAAGGCCCGCGACGGCGTCGACGAGCTGGTCCGGGATGCCGTGGCCAAGGGCGCGAACGTGCTCACCGGCGGCGCCCCGGTGGAGGGGGAGGGGTACTTCTACCAGCCCACCGTGCTCACCGACGTGCCCGAGGACAGCCGCTGCCTGAGCGAGGAGATCTTCGGCCCCGTCGCCCCCGTGTCGACCTTCACCGACGACGCGGATGCCGTGGCCAAGGCCAACGGCACCGAGTACGGCCTGGTCGGGTACGTCTACACCAACGACCAGACCCGGGTGATCCGGGTGGCCGAGGCCATGGAGTTCGGGATGATCGGCGTCAACACCGGCATCGTGTCGAACCCGGCCGCCCCGTTCGGCGGGGTGAAGCAGTCCGGCTTCGGCCGCGAGGGCGGCTTCGAGGGCATCGACGAGTACCTCGAGACCAAGTACGTCGGCATCGCCCTGTGACCACCGCGCCCCGGGTTCCAGCGAACCCGAGGCGCGGTGCTCTGCGGAGTGGTGAGATGGGTTCATGAGCCCGGACCTGGAGCCGCCCGGCGGGCGGCACCGCGGCCAGCAGTCGCAGACCGTCGAGGCGCTGCTCGAGCGCAGCGACCAGTCGATGCGGCGCGGGGCTCGGCCCGGAGCACAGGTCTGGCCCACCGGCTTCGACCTGCTCGACACCACCCTCGACGGCGGGCTGCGCTCGGGTGAGCTGGTGCTGCTGGGCGGCGGCGAGGGGTCCGGCAAGACGACGATCTCGCTGCAGATGGTGCGCAACGCGGTCGCCGGGGGGCGCCACGGCGCGGTGTTCTCGTACGAGCACTCGGCGCAGAGCCTGGTGCAGCGGCTCCTCGCGCTCGAGGCGGCGGACGCGGCGCTGGCCGCCGGGCAGTACCCCGCCCTCGCGGCCGACGTGCACACCGTGCGCTCGGTCTTCGAGGCCGACGACCCCGACCGCCGCGGCCTCGCGGAGGCGCTGGCCGGCATCCCCTACGGCGGCGACGCCCTGGCCGCCGTTCAGCAGTACGCCGGGCGGCTGCACCTGCACGAGTCCGGCAAGGAGACGACCCCCGACGAGATCGCCCGCGTGGTCGGCGAGATCGCGCGGGAGTCGGGGGAGCCGCCCATCGTGCTCGTCGACTACCTGCAGAAGCTGCCCCTGGCCGGCTTCGCCGGCGACGAGACCGCGCGGGTGACCATCGTGACCGAGACGATGAAGGACCTCTCGCTCGAGCTCGAGTGCCCCATCGTGTGCATCGCGGCCGCCGACCGCGAGGCCCTCGGGGCCGGCCACCGGATGCGCACCCGCGACCTGCGGGGCTCCTCGGCACTGGCCTACGAGGCCGACCTGGTGCTCATCCTGTCGAGCAAGGAGAGCGTCGTCTCGCGCGAGCACCTCATCTACGACCTGGGCAGCCGCGGCCGCTACGAGCAGTGGTCGGTCATCACGGTCGAGAAGAACCGCAGCGGCCAGGGCCAGGTCGAGCTCGAGCTGCAGAAGGACTTCGAGCACGGCCGGTTCCACCCGCGGGCCCAGCTCGTCACCGAGCGGCTCATCGAGGAGCGCGTCTTCACCACCTGAGGCGCGACAATGTGCGGATGCCGTCGCCCTCCTCGCGCGCCCGCCGCGCGTCGCCGCTGGTGCTGGCCGCCGTGGCCGTACTGGTCGTCGCCCTCGTGGCGCTGGGCCTGTCGCTGACCCGTGGCACGGGCTCCACCGTCGGTGACGGGTCCGCGGCTGCGGCACCGACCGGCTCGAGCGCGAGCGTGGCCACGGCATCCAGCGGCAGCAGCACGCCGGTGTCAGGACTGCCGCGGGTGGCCGAGAGCGCCCTGCCCGACGAGGCCGACACCACGCTGGCCCTCATCCGGGCCGGCGGGCCGTTCCCCTACGAGGAGGACGACGGGGTGTTCGGCAACCGGGAGCGGCTGCTGCCGCGCCAGCCGGGCGGCTACTACCGCGAGTTCACCGTCGAGACGCCGGGAGAGGCGGACCGCGGCCCGCGCCGGATCATCACCGGCGCCGACGGCGACCTGTACTGGACCACCGACCACTACGCGTCGTTCCGGCAGGTCGAGGAGGACCGATGATCCGCCACCTGGGCCCGCTCACCGACGTCGACGGGCTGGTCGCCGACGCCCGGGACGAGGGCCGTGAGGTGCACCTCGTGGTGGCCGGCCCGACCAAGCAGGCCACCCTGGCCGCCTTCGCGGAGGCGCTCGACTTCCCGGCGTGGTTCGGCGGCAACCTCGACGCCCTCGCCGACTGCCTGGGCCACCTCGCCCGCAACGCCGACGGGGAGCACGAGCTCGTCCTGGACGGGGTCGCCGAGCTGGCCCGTGACGACCCGTTCACCTTCGCCGACCTGAGCGGCCTGCTCGGCCAGGTCGCCGCGGCACACCCCGGCTTCCACGTCACGGTCGTCGACCGATGACAATGGGCCGGTGACCACACGCTCCGTCGCCCTGCTCGGCTCCACCGGCTCGATCGGCACGCAGGCCCTGGAGGTGGTGGCCGCGCACCCCGGCCGCTTCACCATCGCGGCGCTGTCGGCGGGTGGCAACCTCGGCCTGCTCGCCCGCCAGGCGGTGCAGTTCGACGTGCCCCTGGTGGCGGCGGCGCGCGGTGACGTCGACGAGGTGCGTGCAGCGCTCGCGGCGGCCGCTGCGGAAGCCGGCCGGCCGGCATCCGCCACCGAGGTGGTCGTCGGGCCGGATGCCGCCACGGTCGCCGCCGGCTGCGGTGCCGACGTCGTGCTCAACGGCGTGACCGGGTCGATCGGCCTGCGCCCGACCCTGGCAGCGCTGGCCGCCGGCTCGGTGCTGGCGCTGGCGAACAAGGAGTCGCTGATCATCGGCGGGCCGCTGGTCAAGGCCGCCGCCGGCCCCGACCAGGTCGTGCCCGTCGACTCCGAGCACAGCGCCATCGCCCAGAGCCTGCGCGGCGGGCGGGCCCAGGAGGTGCGCCGGCTCGTCGTGACCGCTAGCGGCGGGCCCTTCCGCGGACGCAGCCGCGCCGAGCTGGTCGACGTCACGCCTGAGCAGGCGCTGGCCCACCCCAACTTCGCGATGGGCCGGGTGATCACCACGAACTCCGCGACGCTGGTCAACAAGGGGCTCGAGGTCATCGAGGCGCACCTGCTCTTCGACATCCCCTTCGACCGGATCGACGTCGTGGTGCACCCGCAGCAGCAGATCCACTCGATGGTCGAGTTCCACGACGGCTCCACCATCGCCCAGCTCGGGCCGCCGCGCATGCTCGTGCCCATCGCGCTGGGGCTCTCGTGGCCCGAGCGGCTGGAGGACGTCGACGTGCCGTGCGACTGGACCCGGGCCCAGAGCTGGGAGTTCCACCCGCTCGACGACGACGCCTTCCCGGCCGTGCGGCTGGCCCGACAGGTCGGCGCGGCCGGCGGCACCTACCCGGCGGTCTACAACGCCGCCAACGAGGTGTGCGTCGACGCGTTCCACGACGGCACGATCCGCTTCACCGACATCGTCGACACCATCGAGCGGGTGGTCGAGGCGCACGCCGGGCAGGAGGGCGACGCGCACAGCCTGGAAGGGGTGCTCGCTGCGGACGCGTGGGCGCGTGACGAGGCCGCCCGGGTGCTCGCCGTCAGCCGGCACTGACTGCGAGACAGGTGGCTGCCCCGGGCGGCCGTGGAAGACGCCCGTGGTGTCGGATCCGTTGCGCCGCGGCGAGATTGAACCCACCCGCCCGAGCTCTTGACGGGCGCGCTTGCATTTTGCAAGTATGGCCGCATGAGCCTCTTCATCACCTGCCCCGTCCAGAGCGTCGAGCGCGCGACCGCCTTCTACACCGCCCTCGGCTGGACGCTCAACCCGGAGATGTCCGACCACAACGTGTCGTGCTTCGCCATCGCCCCCGAGCAGTACCTCATGCTGGGCAGCCGCGAGATGTACGCGAGCGTCGGCGGCGCCGAGGAGCTGATCGGCGGACCGGACACCCCCTCGAAGGTCACGGTCTCGTTCGACCTCGGCAGCCGCGAGGCGGTTGACGAGCTCGTCGAGCGCGCCGGCGGCGCTGGCGCACGGATCGGTGACACGGACGACTACCCATTCATGTACCAGCGGCAGTTCGATGACCCT
>JBJMHU010000048.1:0-2667 GCA_045807225.1 Ornithinibacter sp.
CGACGGCGACCGCGGCGACGACCAAGGCCGCGCCGGCCAGGAAGACGGCATCGGAACAGAAGGCTGCACCGGGCACGGCGACGTCGACCAAGGCTGCCCCGGCGACAAAGGCGACCGCGACCAAGACTCCGCCGGCGCGGAAGGCGACCGCGACCAGGGCTGCACCGTCGACGAGGGCCGCGACGGCGAAGGCGGCGCCCGCCAAGAAGGCGGCGACCACGACAACTTCCCCGGCGCAGAAGTCCGCGACGAAGGCTGTGCCTGCTACAAAGGCTGCCCCGGCGGCGACCTCCCGCACGACGAAGACGGCGCCGTCCGCCCGCACGACCACGACTCCCCGGAAGGCAGCTCCCGTGACGAACGCACCCGCCGCGACCCGGGCCCCCGCCAAGAAGGCTGCGGCCCGCACACCGGTCCTCGTCGTCCGCGAGGACGAGACCCCGTGGACCGCCAAGGAGCTCAAGGCGGTGCGTTCCGATCTCGAGCACGACATCGAGCAGCTGCGCTCGGAGCTGGCGCACGCCCAGAGCGACCTGGTCGACCTGATGCGCGACTCCGGCGACGGCGCGGGCGACGACCAGGCCGACGCGGGCGCCAAGACCTATGAGCGCGAGCAGGAGATCTCGCTGGCCAACAACGCCCGCGAGATGCTCGAGCAGAACGAGCACGCCCTCGAGCGGCTCGACAACGGCACCTACGGAATCTGCGAGTCCTGCGGCAACCCGATCGGCAAACTTAGGCTCCAGGCCGCTCCTCGTGCGACCCTATGCATGCCATGCAAGAAGAAGCAGGAGCGCCGCTGACGCCCACCCCCTCCAGCCCGTCAACGCCGGCCCCGGTCCACACCGGTGGCCGGCGACGGCTGTACGTCGTGCTGCTCGGGCTCGCCGCTGCCGTGCTGGTGCTCGACCAGGCCACCAAGGTGTGGGCTCTGGCCGCGCTGACCCCGGGAAACGCCGTCAAGGTGGTGGGGTCCGCCATCCAGCTCAACCTGATCCGCAACCCCGGGGCGGCGTTCTCGATCGGCAACGGGTCGACTTGGCTCCTGACCGCCGTCTCGGTCGGCATCCTGGTCTGGGTCGTCATCGGTGCCCGCAGGGTCGGCAACATGCCCTGGGCAGTGGCCCTGGGGCTGCTCCTCGGTGGCGCGGTGGGCAACCTCATCGACCGGCTCTTCCGCGCCCCCGGGCCGGGCCGTGGGCACGTCGTCGACTTCATCGACTACTTCGGCCTGTTCATCGGCAACGTCGCCGACATCGCCATCGTCGTGGGCGCCGGCATCATCATGGTGCTCTCGTTCCGTGGCACCTCCCTGTCCGGCCCGGTGCACCACCCCGAGCACGCCGATGCCTGACGCCCGCACCGTGCTGGTGCCCGACGGCCTCGAGGGAGAGCGGGTGGATGCCGCCATCGCCCGGCTGTTCGGCCTCTCGCGCACCCGCGCTGCCGACCTCGCGGCCGGTGGCGGGGTGAGCGTGAACGCCGCCAACGTCGGCAAGAGCCACCGGGTCAGCGCCGGCGACATGCTCGAGGTGCTGCTCCCGGCATCCCCCGTGAGCCCGACCCTCGAGGTGGTGGCCGAGCCGGTGCCCGGTATGACGGTGGTGTACTCCGACGAGGACATCGTCGTGGTCGACAAGCCGGTCGGGGTGGCCGCGCACCCGAGCGTGGGCTGGACCGGGCCGAACGTGCTCGCGGGTCTGAAGGCCTCGGGCTACCGCATCTCGACCAGCGGGGCCAGTGAGCGGCAGGGGATCGTCTCGCGCCTGGACGTCGGCACCTCCGGGCTGATGGTGGTCTGCGCCAGTGAGCGCGGCTACTCGGTGCTCAAGCGGGCGTTCAAGGAGCGCCGGGTCGACAAGACCTACCACACCCTCGTGCAGGGCCTGCCCGACCCGCTGGTGGGCACCATCGACGCTCCCATCGCGCGTCATCCGGGGCACGACTACAAGTTCGCGGTGATGGACTCCGGCAAGCACGCCGTCACCCACTACGAGCTGCTCGAGGCGTTCCGGCACGCCTCGCTGCTCGAGATCTCCCTCGAGACCGGGCGCACCCACCAGATCCGGGTGCACATGGCCGCGGTGCGCCACCCCTGCGTCGGCGACCTCACCTACGGCGCCGACCCCACCCTCGCGGCGCGGCTCGGGCTGGAGCGGCAGTGGCTGCACGCCGTCGGGCTGGGCTTCGAGCACCCCGGCTCGGGGGAGTGGGTCACCTTCGAGAGCCCCTACCCGGGCGACCTGCGCGAGGCCCTCGAGCGACTCTGAGGCAGTCCCCCACTGCCCCTGCCCACGCCCGCCCGACACGCCGTGGAGCGACCGGCTGCGGCGGCCGTCCCCAGGAACGGCGCAGTGATGGTCGGCACCATCGGGCCCGGCCGGCGACACGGCCCCGACACGCCGGGCGGTGTCGTCGCACCGACCTAGGATGGTCGGCGATGTCCTCCCCGAACGCCGCCCCGACGCCCCCGACGACCAGCACGCCGCCGAAGGGCTCGGACTCGTTCGTCCACCTGCACGTGCACACCGAGTACTCCATGCTCGACGGTGCCTCGCTGCTCGACGGACTGTTCTCGCGGGTGGCCGACCTCGGCATGCCCGCGGTCGCGATGACCGACCACGGCAACCTGCACGGCGCCTTCGACTTCTACTCCAAGGCGGGCCG
>JBJMHU010000049.1:0-44544 GCA_045807225.1 Ornithinibacter sp.
TCCCGGTCACCGACTTGGCCACGGTGAACTGCGAGACGAGGGTCGGTTGCTCCGCTGCCACGGTCAGGCGCGATGGGTCCGGCGGTGGGGCGGCCGACGCCAGTGGGGCGGTCCCCACCGCCAGGGCGACGACTGAGAGCGAGACGGCGGCGAAGCGGGCGGGAGCGGTGGAACGCGACACGGAGCCTCCGGCGGGTCTGGCCCGGACCCCTCCCGGGCTCACCTGGGGCGACGAAACAGTCCCCCGTCGCGCACGCTATACCGGGCGTCGTGCGCGAGAAATGGCCCGGTCGAGCCATGGACTCGGTGTCCGTGACGCGGTATAAGCGTCAGCCTGCGGCGAAGTCGCCGACCAGGCGCTCCCACCGCTTCGGCTCGGTGTTCCACTCCGCGCAGTGTCGGGCCCCGTGCCACTCCGCGAAGGTCACCAGGTCCGGCCGGGCCCGGGCCAGCTCGCGCGAGGGACCCCAGGGCACGAAGTCGTCGTTGGCGCTGTGGATGAGCAGCACCCGGTGGTGCAGCTCCGCACCGCGGTGGACCCAGTCGGTGAGGGCCAGGTCGACGCTCTCGTGCACGCCCACCAGCCGGTGTCCCCACCTGCGCCGCATCATCGCCCGCGCCAGCGACCCGACGTGCGGAGGCACCCGGTGCGCCCGCGCGTGGTGGGCGAGCACGTCACCCCAGTCGATGACGGGGGCGTCGAGCACCACCCGCGAGACCAGCGTCGACCAGGGTGAGCGGTCGAGCAGCTGCAGCACGATCGCCCCGCCCATCGACCAGCCCATCAGCAGCACCTCGGTGGCGCCCCGGTCGACGGCGTGGCGCACGGCCGCCTCCACGTCGCGCCACTCGGACAACCCGAGGGCGTAGCGGCCGTCGGGCCCGGCGGGAACTCCCTCGTCGTTGCGGTAGCTCGGCACCAGGCAGGTCCAGCCCTGCGCCAGCAGCGGCGGCATCGCGCGGATCGTCTCCTCACGCCGCGCCCCGCGGCCGTGCACCAGCACCGCCCAACGCTCCCCCGGCCCGTCGGGAGGGGGCACCACCCACGCCGGCATCGGGCCCAGCTCACCGGCATACGTGACGTGCTCGGTGGGCAGGTCCAGGCTCCGGTCCGGCGGTGCACCGTGGTAGTACGGGTTCCACCGCGCGCTGCCGGGAGCCAGGGAGCCGCGGTCGACACCGAGCAGCTCGCGCTCGACCGTGCCGGATGCCGGGTCGACCGCCAGGACGTCACCCACCCGCGCGTGGCCGAAGCCGCCGTCGGTCCAGAGCCCGTACCTCCCGGGCACCACCGTCTCGGGGGTGCTGCCCAGCAGCACGCTCGACGACCCTGCGGCGTGCACCACGACGTCGTCCGGGCGGTGCCGGTCGGGGGTGAGCACCCGCCGGGCGAACCAGGCGGCCGCAGCCACCGAGCCCGCTCCCGAGGCGACCGCGGTGGTGGCACCCACCGCCGCGCCCGCGACCACGGCACGCCGCGCGCGGCCGCCGGCCGGCCACTCCGTCACCCGGCGCCGCCGCTGAGCACCTCGGACAGGTCGTACGAGACCGGCTCGTCGAGCTGGTCGAAGGTGCAGTCGGCGGGGTCCTTGTCGGGACGCCACCGGGCGAACTGCGCGGTGTGTCGGAAGCGGATGCCCTCCATGTGGTCGTAGCGCACCTCGACGACCCGCTCGGGGCGCAGCGGGGTGAACGAGAGGTCCTTGCCGGCCGCCCACCGGCTGCCGGCGGCGTTCTGCGGGGTGCGGGTGCCCTCCTCCTGGCGGGCCCACGCCCACGGGTGGTCGTCGAAGTCGGTCACCAGCGGCTGCAGCTCGTCGAACAGCTCCTTGCGGCGCGCCATCGGGAAGGCTCCGATGACGCCGACCGACAGCAGCTGGCCGTCTGCGTCGTGGATGCCGAGCAGCAACGACCCGATCAGGTCGTCACCGCTCTTGTGGGTGCGGTAGCCGGCGACCACGCAGTCGGCGGTGCGCTCGTGCTTGATCTTGGCCATCGTGCGCTTGTCGGGCTCGTAGGTGCCCTCGAGCTGCTTGGCCACCAGCCCGTCGAGCCCGGCCCCCTCGAACTCGGTGAACCACTCCGCCGCGACAGCCCGGTCGGTGGTCGCCGCCGTCAGGTGGATCGGCGCCTTCGCGCCGGCCAGCGCCTCCTCGAGCAGGGCCCGCCGCTCGCGGAACGGCCGCCCGGTGAGGTCGTCGTCGCCCAGGGCGAGCAGGTCGAAGGCCACGAACTGCGCCGGGGTCTCGACCGACAGCTTCTTCACGCGACTGGCGGCCGGGTGGATGCGCTGGCTGAGCAGCTCGAAGTCGAGACGGTCCTCCCCGGGGCGCACGACGATGATCTCGCCGTCCACCACACACTTCTCCGGGAGGTTGGCCAGCGCCGCCTCGACCACCTCGGGGAAGTAGCGGGTCATCGGCTTCTCGTTGCGGCTGCCGATCTCGACGAGGTCGCCCGAGCGGAAGATGATCGAGCGGAAGCCGTCCCACTTGGGCTCGAAGCTGACGTCCTGGCCCTCCAGCGCGGCGATCCCCTTGACCGCCTTGGCGAGCATCGGCGGCACCGGGGGCACGACCGGCATCCCCCAGCGCTCGCGCTCGGCGGCGTCACGCTCGGCCTTGGGTGCCATGTACTCGGCATCGGCCTTGTCGGTGCGTCGCTTGCTGGGCTGCACGCGCGGGGGCTCCCCCGGCATCTTGGGGTAGTCAGGCGGGAAGTTGAGCTCACCGAGCCCGCGCTCGTCGACGTCGCGCTGCCACAGTGCCAGCGCGCCGGCGACGTCACCCACGGAGTCGTCGATGGCGGCCCAGGCGTCGCCGCGGTCCTCGAGCACGTCGGGCACGGTGAGCACGGTGAAGTCGCCCGGGGCCACGGTGGTCAGCTCGGCCCAGGTGACCGGCATCGACACCGGTGCCCCGGGAAGCGGCCGCGGGCTGTAGGCCGAGGCGATGGTGCGGTCGCGGCAGGCCTGGTTGAAGTCGACGAAGATGCGCTCGCCGCGCTCCTCCTTCCACCACGAGGTGGTGACCAGGTCGGGCAGCCGGCGCTCGAGCTCGCGGGCGATGCCGATGACCCCGTGCCGCACGTCGAGGAACTCGTGCGTCGGAGCGACCCGCGCATAGACGTGCACACCCCGGTTGCCGCTGGTCTTGGCGAACGCGGTGAGCCCGATGCCGGCCATCACCTCGCGCAGCGCGAGCGCCGCCTCGACGGCGTCGGAGAAGGTGCGGCCGGGCTGGGGGTCGAGGTCGATGCGCAGCTCGTCGGGGTTGTCGTTGTCGGCCGTGCGCACCGGCCACGGGTGGAACGTCACCGTGTTCATCTGCACCGCCCACACGGCGGTCGCCACCTCGTCGAGCACGAGCTGGGCGTGCCGGCGCCCGCTGGGGTAGCGGCACGACACCGTGCGCACCCAGCCGGGCATCCCCTTGGGCGGGTTCTTCTGGTAGAACTCCTCGCCCTCGATGCCGTCGGGGAAGCGCTGCAGCGTGACCGGCCGGTCGCCGATGTGGTGCAGCAACGGGTCGCCCACTGCGACGACGTAAGCGGCGAGGTCGCCCTTGGTGATGCCGGCGTCGGGCCACATGACCCGGTCGGGGCTGCTCAGGCGCACCTCACGCGGGCCGTCGGGCCCCTCGACCTCCAGCACCTGTGCGTCCGCCATGCGGCGAGCCTAACGACGTGGGCCGACGGCCGGCATCCGACGCAGAGGGGGAGCCCTTCTTTCGGAGTTCTATCGCGCTGTCGAGGTCGGGAACTCTCGAGCACCTGCCGCTGTTGGGCAGGACATGACGATGAAGCCGACCGACCGTTCCTACGCCGTCGACCGCACCGAGGAGGAGTGGAAGGCCTCCCTGTCGCCGCAGGAGTACGCCGTGCTCCGCCAGGCGGGCACCGAGCGCCCCTACACGGGCGAGTACACCGACGCCAAGACCGTCGGCACCTACGCCTGTCGTGCCTGCGGTGCCGAGCTGTTCACGTCCGAGACCAAGTTCGACAGCCACTGCGGGTGGCCGTCGTTCTTCTCGCCGCTGGCCGGCGAGTCGGTCGAGCTGCTCGAGGACCGCTCGCTGCCGGGCCGCCCGCGCACCGAGGTGCGCTGCGCCACCTGCGGCAGCCACCTGGGTCACGTCTTCGAGGGCGAGGGCTACGACACGCCCACCGACCAGCGCTACTGCATCAACTCGATCAGCCTGACCCTGCACCCGGCCGGCGGCGCCCCGAACGCCTGACTCCCCGGTCGCCGGACCACCCGGGTCAGTGCCGCCAGGCCGGGTCGCGGCCGATGAAGCCGAGCATCCGGTCCTGAGCCGAGGCGTCGTCGGCCACCGGCACTCGCGGGCCGTACTGCCCCGACGACCGCAGGAGGTCGTCGAGGGGCGCCAGGCCCTCGAACAGCTGGGCGCACAGGTCCGGGTCGAGCGTGGCGTCCTGGCCGGTCGCCCGCGCGAGGTCCCAGGTGTGCATGAAGACGTCGGTCGTGTAGAACCGGTCCACCGCCTGGTCCAGCGGCAGGTCGCCGGTGTGGGGGTTGGTGAAGGACCGGCTCGCAGTCGCCGGGTCGTCGAGCACGGCCTGCACGGCATCCGCGTGCGAGCGCCAGGCGCCCACCGGGTCGTCGTCGACGGCCGGTCCCCCGGGCAGCCGGATGCCGCTGCCCCCGGCGAGGAAGCCGGGGAACCACCCGACGAGGTGCCGCACGACGTCGCGCGCGACCCAGGCCGGCACGGGGGTGGGGACGTCCCAGTCGTCCGTGCCGGTGACGAGCTCGGTGAACCGGCCGGCGACGGCCCGGTGCCGGTCGGGGGGGTCGGTCGGGATGCCGGTCACGGTGGTCCTCCTTCGAGCACGGCCCGCAGGCCGGCACAAGCGGTGCGGCTGTCGTCGTCGTCGGTGTGCGGAGAGCGCAGCTCGGCGGCGAACGAGGCGACGTCGGCGAGGTCCCACCGCACCCGGTGGGCCTCGACGAGCCTCGCGTCGAGCCTACGGCCGGTGCGCTGCCGGTACGTGTCGAGGATGCCGAGGTCCTCCCCCGCCACCAGCCACACGTCGCGCTCGGGTGGGGCGAGCAGGCAGGTGTCCCAGTCGACGAGCACCACCCCGGTGTGGGTGACGATCGTGTTGCCGCGGTGCGGCTCACCGTGGGTGATGACGAACTCGGCGGGGTCGGCGCGGGCCACGAGGCGCTGGTGGTGCTCCAGCAGCGCGCTCAGCCGGCCACGGCGGTCGACCACCAGCCGCCACGCCTCCTGCGAGAAGGGACCGGCGTCCCACGCTGCCCCCGGGTCGTCGAGCAGCGACCGCAGACCGGTGACGAGCGCGTGGCCGAGGTCGTCGCGGGCGGCGAGCTCCCGGCATCCGCTCGTGGTGTGCAGCTCGACCAGGCGGTCGAGCACCGCGTCGCGGTGTGCGGGGTCCTCGTACGGGCCCCAGCCGAAGGCGCGCCCCGCCACGTGCGGGTACACCGACAGCGCGTAGTCGTCGCCGACCCGCAGCACGACCTCCCCGTCGTCCGTGCGCCGCGGCGCCACGACCCAGTCGAGACCGCTCTCGTGCAGCGCCGTCGCGGTGGCGAGGGCGCCGGTCAGCCGGGTGAGCGGCCCGGTCACCGGCTCGTCGGTGCCGGCCCGCCGGGTCCGGAGGTCGTCGGCCGTGGCGAACCACCGGCCGCCGCCGGCCACGCTGACCCACCAGTGGTGGCTGCCGAAGCCGACCGGGGCGTGCTCGACGGCCGTGACGTCGAGACCCCAGCCGCGACCCAGTGCCTCGCGCACCTCGTCGTCCGCGAGGTCGGCGGGCCGCGTGAACACCCGACGAACCTACCCAGCCGACGCCCCCGACACGTCCGCTCAGCGCTGTCGCTGCACCAGGGTGCGCACGGGCACGCGCGGGCCGGTGTAGAACGGCACCTCCTCGCGCACGTGCATCCGCGCCCGCGACGCGCGCAGCTCACGCATGAGGTCGACGATGCGGTGCAGCTCGTCGGCCTCGAACGCCAGGATCCACTCGTAGTCGTTGAGGGCGAACGAGGCGATGGTGTTCGCCCGAACGTCGGGGTACTCGCGGGCCATCTTCCCGTGCTCGACCAGCATGTCGCGGCGCTCCTGGTCGTCGATGAGGTACCAGTCGTACGACCGCACGAACGGGTAGACGCACACGTAGCCGCGCGGCTCCTCGTCGCTCATGAACGCCGGGATGTGGCTCTTGTTGAACTCCGCCGGCCGGTGCAGCGCCGCCACCGACCACACCGGGTCGAGGTGCTGGCCGTAGTCGGTGCGCAGCAGCGCGTGGTAGGCCTCCTGCAGCGCCTCGATGGTCTCGGCGTGCCACCACACCATCACGTCGGCGTCCGCGCGCAGCCCCGCGACGTCGTAGGTGCCGCGCACCACCACGTCGCGCTCGGCGAGGTCGGTGAACAGCTCCTCGACCTCGGTGGCCAGGGCGTCGCGGTCCTCACCGGCGAGCGGCTCGGCGACGGCGAACACGGACCACATCGCGTAGCGGATGGTGTCGTTCACCTCGCGGATCTTCGCGGCGCCGGGCTTGGCGGGGGCGGTGCGGGTGGGCTCGCTCATGCGGGGGAGTCTCCTGTGCGGGGTGCGGTGGTGCTGAGGTGCTGGACCGTCGCGGCGGCGGCGCGGGTGGCCGAGGCGATGACGGCGGGGATGCCGACGCCGTCGTAGACCGCGCCGGCCACCTCGACGCCGGGCAGGCGATCGACGTCGGCGCGGATGGCCGCGACCCGGTCGACGTGGCCGACGGCGTACTGCGGCAGGCCGCCGCCCCAGCGCTGCACGTGTGCATCGAGCACCGGGGGCAGCGGGCGGCCGAGGGCCTCCCCGAGCTCGGCGACGGCCACCGCCACCAGGTCGGCGTCGTCGCGCTGCAGGTCGGCCTCCTCGCGGGCCCGCCCGAACGACGCGCGCAGGTGCACGAGCTCGTCGGACAGCGCGTCGGTCCAGGCCCACTTGCGGAAGCTGAAGGTGCTCGCCTTGATGGTGCGGCCCTCGACCGGCGGCACCAGGAAGCCGGAGCCGGTGAGCTCCTCGGTGCCCGCCCGGCGCACGGCGAGGGTGACGACCGCGCTCGATGCCGTCTCGATGCCGCCGAGCGTCTCGGCGGCGACGCCCGCGTGGGGCGCCAGCAGCCGGGCCGTCGGCGCCGGAGGCAGGCAGACGAGCACCGCATCGGCCTCGACGACCTCCGGCGCGGCGGCGGAGCCGAGCACCACCCGCCAGCCGGTGGGCGTGCGCTGCAGCTCGCGGACGACCGCGCCGGTGCGCAGCGTGGCGCCACGCCGGGCGACGTCGTCGGCGACGAGCTCGGGCAGCCGCCCGACCCCCCCGGACAGGCCGATGAACGGCGGCCGAGGCGCCTGGGGTGCCCCGCTTCCGGGCTGGGATGCCGCGGGAGCCGCCGGTGCGGCCACCAGGCTCTCGCCACGGGTCGCGCGGGCCCACAGCACCGGCATCGTCGCCTGCATCGACAGCCGGCGCGCGTGGCCGGCGTAGACCCCGCCCAGCAGCGGCTCGACGAGCCGGTCGACGACGGCGGGCCCGAGCCGGGTCGCGACGTAGTCACCGACCGAGACGTCCTCGGCCGGCGCGCCACCGGGCCACGGCTGCTCGTCGGCCAGCCGCGCCACCTCGTCGTCGGTGAGGATGCCGCGCGCCGACTCCGGGTCGCTCGGCACCCCCATCAGGGTGGCCCGGGGCAGCGGTCGCAGCGCTTCCCGGCTCCACACCGAGGCGGCGGTGGTCGCGGGGGTGACCAGCTCCGCATCCGCGCCGATCCGGGTGACCAGCTCGACGGCCTCGGGCCGCAGCGCCAGCACCGACTCGGCGCCGACGTCGACCAGGGGCCCGCCCACCGGCTCGCGGCGCAGCTTGCCGCCGAGGCGGTCGCTGCCCTCGAGCACGGTCACCTCCGCCGACGGCAGCGCTTCGAGCACGCTCAGCGCGGCCGAGAGGCCGGCGATGCCGCCGCCCACCACGACGACGCGACACCGGGTGGGCACAGCCGGGACAGACATGTCGGCAAGCCTCTCACGGGGGCCCGACCCTCGACGCCCCGCCCGGTCATGCCGGCGGGGCCCGGCGCGCACGACGCCGGGCCCCCGCCTTGGTGGTGGCGGTGGTGCTGGTCAGCTGGTGACCGCGTGGCCGTGGTCGTGGGCGAGACCGCCGCCGCCCGAGCTCCACGACTCCTGCGGCCCGGCCGGCGCCGGCAGCTTCAGCCCGCCGGGCACCGGTGTGCCCGTGACCCCGTTCACGGCCTGCGTCGAGTACGAGTACGCGAGCACGGCCAGGGCGATGGCGTCGATGTTGACGTCGAGCGCCTCCAGGTTGACGTTGGCGATCGTGTCGCACGCCTGGTGGTAGCAGTGGTCGAACGCGACACCGGCCTGGCCGCCCCAGATGGCCTGCTGCTCGGCGTTCTTGAGCACCTCGGCGCCGGTGAAGAGGCCACCGGCCGGGAAGTGGTTGTTGATGAAGGCCTGGTAGTCGCTGCGGCCGCTGAACTCGGCGTCGTCGTACGGGCGGCCGACCTTGGTGAAGTAGCTCTCGAAGAGGTCCTCGATCGCCACCGACCCGTCGGGGACGACCACGGGCGCGTCGAAGCCGGACTCGTCGCCGTCGTAGACCATGAAGATGTAGTTCGGCGACGCGACCATGTCGAAGTTGAGGTAGAGCGCGATGCGGTCCTTCTCGGCCTGGCTCAGGCCCTTGACGTACTCGGTGGACCCGATGAGCCCGGCCTCCTCGGCGCCCCACCAGGCGAGGCGCACCGTGTTCTGCGGCTTGTTCTTGGACATGTTCTGCGCAACCTCGAGCAGCGACGCCGAGCCCGAGCCGTTGTCGTTGATCCCCGGGCCCGCCTGCACCGAGTCGAGGTGCGCGCCGGCCATCACGACGTTGTTGTCGTTGACGCCGGGAAGCTCAGCGATGACGTTCTTCTGCGGCCGCTGTTCCGGGGCCGGCACGAAGATCTTCGCGGTGGAGCCGGCAGCAGCCAGCGCGACACCCTGCTGGTAGCTGGCGCCGACCACGGGGATGCCGACGACGTTCGGCCCGCCGAGGGTGCCGACGATGAGGTCCTGACGGTCCGCACCCGCCGTGTCGCCCTGGTTGAAGATGATCACGCCTGCCGCACCGGCGGCTGCGGCGTTGACGGCCTTGTCGACGAAGGGGCAGCCACCGCGCTGGATGAGGGCGATGTTTCCGGCGGGGAAGCCGGCGAAGTCGCTCGCCTGGCACCCGCTGGTGCTGGTGTTGCCGACACCGAGCTGCAGGTCGACCGGCGTCACGGCGGCGGTCAGGCTCCCCGGCCCGCTGCCCGTGAAGGGGCCGGTGGAGTACGTGGCGTTGACCGGGCTGAGCTGCTGCAGGGTCGACGGACCCACGAAGGTGAACGGGAACTCGTCGATGCTGACCTGCCACCCGGCGGCGCGCAGGGTCTTGACGACGTAGTCGACGCTGGCCTCGTAGCCCGGTGTGCCGGCGGCGCGCGTTCCGCCGTTCGCGTCGGCGATGGCCTGCAGCGCCTGGAGGTGCTCGATGGCACCAGCGGCGCGCACGCACTCGAGTAGGGCCTGGACGGTGGTGTTGGTGCGGTTCTCGCAGCCCTTCTGGGCCGGTTCGGCTCGTGCGGCGCTGCCGGGTCCGAACGCGAGTGCGGCTGCTGCTCCCGCGACGAGAGCGATGGCGCGGATGGCGCGCCGGTGGGTTCGTGGCATGTGCTGACTCCTGTGTCGTTGACGTCCTTGTCAACGGCGCCGGGGTGGCTCCGTGACCGGAACCTAGCGGGCCGAGCGCGTCGGCGCGCGTTGGCGTGGATGGATTGCGCCTCCTTCGCCACACGGATCGCGCAACCGGCACCACATAGCCGGATTCTCGTGACCTGAACGAGACCCGTTCCCCGGGAACCGGGCCGCCGCCTCGGTCGCCTCAGCGGCAGCATCCACGACGAAGGAGTCCATCATGCGCGTCCCGTTCCGTCCCACCTCCCGGCTCACCTCCGGGGCGGCCGCTCTCGTGATCGGGGTGGGGCTGGTGGCCTTGTCCGGATGCAGTGCCGGCGCCGGAAGTGATTCCGGCGCAGCCGACTCGGCCGTCGCGGGCGCGGGCAGCAGCGACAGCTCAGGCGCCGGTGCCGACAGCTCGGTCAAGCAGGAGGGGGCCCGAGTCGTCGGTGCGCCGAACGGCGCCCCTGGCTCGGCCGCCAAGCCCGCCGATGCCGCGTCCTCGATCACCGCCGTGTCCTACGACCGCAAGCTCGCCCGCCGGGCCGACATCTCGATCACCGTTGCGGACGTCGACGCGGCCGCGGTCAAGGTGCGGGCGATCGCGGCATCCGCTCAGGGGCTGGTGACCGCCGAGGCGATCTCGAGCGAGCCAGACGTCGCGGCGGGTGGTGGCTTCAGCACCATCACCATCTCGGTGCCCACCGCCGACCTCGACGCCACCCTCGACCAGCTGGCCAAGCTCGGAAAGGTTCACTCCCGCAACGCGAGCACCGACGACGTCACCGCGCAGTACGTCGACACCGAGGCGCGCGTCAAGACGATGCAGGCCAGCGTCGACCGGGTGCGCGCGCTGATGAGCCAGGCCACCAAGCTCGGGGACGTCGTCGCCCTCGAGGCCGAGCTGTCCCGCCGCCAGGCCGACCTCGAGGCCACCCAGAGCCAGCTCGCCGCTCTCAAGGACTCGGTGGCCCTGTCGCCCGTGGAGGTGCGGCTGAGCACCGACGAGCAGGTGCTGCAGCAGGCCGACGACAGCACCGGGTTCCTGGCCGGCCTGGAGGCTGGGTGGGGCGCCTTCACGAGCTCGGTGACGGTGCTGCTCACGGCGCTCGGGGCAGTGCTCCCGTTCGCGGTCATCGCAGCCCTGGTTCTCGTGCCGCTGGCGGTGTGGCTGCGGCGACGCAGCGCGCGCACGTCGGTGGCCGCGCCGCCCGTGGTGTCTGCCCCGCCGGCCGCCTGAGCGGCTCGCGTGGCCCTCAGCCCTGCGCGGTGACCCAGTCGAGGAGGAGTTGGAGGAACTCCTCCGGCTCCTCCATCGACGGCAGGTGCGCTACGTCGGGGCGGTCGACGCGGCGGACGTCGCGCAGCCCCGCCTCGAGGGTGCCGGTGGCCAGGTGCACGATGTCGAGGTCGTGACCGCCGAGGACCAGCAGCACCGGAGCGGAAAGGTCGCCCAGCCGCCCGACCGCCGGCGGGTCGAGATGGACCGCATCGAGGTCAGGGTCCGCCCAGGCGGCGTCGATCTCGAACGCGCCGCGCTGCATCGCCCGCACGGCCGAGACCACCGTGGGGTCGACGTCGGCGAGTGTGCGCCCCTCCCCCACGACCCAGGCGGTGATGTCGGCGTCGACAGCGGCGTCCAGGTCACCGCGCGCCATCGCGGCGTTCTCCGTGGCCGCGAAGGCGGCGAACGCCGGGGTCCGCTCGGTCAGCAGGCTCCCACCTGGGGGAGCGAGCAGCAGCGAGCGCACCGCATTCGGCCGGGTGAGGGCGATCTCGACCGCGACCCCCGCGCCGAGCGAGGAGCCGACGAGATGGCAGGCCGCGATGCCGAGGTGGTCGAGGGTGTCGAGCACGTCGGCGACCGGGTCGAGGGAGCCGGTGGGTGCCCGGTCGGAGCCGCCGAAGCCGCGCAGGTCCAGGCGCACCGCGTCGTGCACCAAGGTGAGCGCCGCCCACTGCGGATCCCACATCCGGCGGTCGGCGATGCCGGCGTGCAGCAGCACGACGGGCGTGCCGGACGGTGGCCCGGCGCGGTCGTAGGCGATGCCGGACGGTGTGCGGGACGGCGACTGGGACGAGGACACTCGACTCCCCGGGGGGTTGGGTCTGGGGCATCCGAGTCAACGCGCCTCGGGTCGGTGGGGCAACCGGTTATGCGTACCGTGGGCATCGTGGCGCCTCGTGGGTGCCGGTGGGTAGCGCCCCGACTCGACGACTGCAACGCACAACTCTCAAGGTTTTCACAAGGCCTGTCCAGCAGCGTGATGAACTTCACAACTCTTAAGGCAGGTATGTGATGAACAGATGGCAGGGGAAGTCGCACCGGGACGCCGCCGCGGGAGCAGCCGAGGTGGCCGTGCAGAGTCCGGATCGCAGGGGCCGACCACGCTCGTCGTCGCTGTGGTTCCGTCGGGTGGCGGCAGGCGCTGCCTTCGTCATCCCCGTAGCCATGATGGCGCCGGTCACCGCGCAGGCAGTCGCTCCTCCGGGCAACGGCTTCGTGGTCACCGCCGGTGACCTGACCTTCATCCTCAAGCAGATCAAGATCGCGGAGCGGCACTCGGCCACCTTCACCGCGACCAACCCCTGTGGCAGCCTCGTGGGCCCGGCCTCCGACCAGATCCCCGACCGGCTGACCTCCTACGGTCTGCGCACGGTGGACGGCTCCTGCAACAACCTGTTCCCCGGTCGTGAGACCTTCGCCGCCGCCGACCAGCCGTTCCCGCGCCTGGCCACCGCCAAGTTCCGGGATGCCGAGCCGGTGACGGCGTCGTTCCCCGTTGGCCCCCTCGGCCCGACCAGCTACAAGCAGAAGGCGCTCGGGAACGTCGTGATCGACTCCGAGCCTCGGACGGTCAGCAACCTCGTCGTCGACCAGACGTCCACCAACCCCGCCGCGGTCGCCGCGGCCGGCAACCCGGTGCGCAGCCAGCAGAACCCGGGCCTGTTCCCCTGCACCACGGACCCCGACCCCACCGCGATCCCGCCGGTCCAAGGGGTGCCGCTGAACTGCGTGCCCTCGCACAAGACGCTCTTCATCCCGAACGTGACCACTGACGTCGGCCTCTCGCCGCCGTACAACTCGATGTTCACCTTCTTCGGCCAGTTCTTCGACCACGGTGTCGACCAGACCGTCAAGAGCGGCGGCACCGTCTTCGTGCCGCTCAAGGCCGACGACCCGCTGCGGACGGTCGGGCCGGACGGCAAGCCCGGCACCGGTGACGAGGTCCCGGCCAACCAGGCCTTCATGGTCCTGACCCGCGCGCAGAACCAGCCGGGCCCGGACAAGGTCCTCGGCACCGCTGACGACATCACCGACGCGAACAACACCGACTCGCCCTGGGTCGACCAGAGCCAGACGTACACCTCGCACTCGTCGCACCAGGTGTTCCTGCGCGAGTACTCCCTCGTGGCCGGCAAGCCGGTCACCACCGGCAAGTTCCTCGGCGGTCTCCCCGCGGGGCAGACCTACCCCGGTTCACCCGACGGCCAGGACGGCATCTCCACGTGGGCCTCGGTCAAGAAGCAGGCAGCCGAGAAGCTGGGCCTGCGCCTCACCGACCGCGACGTCACCAACATCCCGATGCTGGCGACCGACCCGTACGGCAACTTCCTTCCCGGTCCGGCCCGCGGCCTGCCGCAGTACGTGACCGCCACCGGGCTGATCGAGGGGAACATCACGACCCCCGTCGCGGTCCCCGCGAACGTCACCTACTTCGACACACCGTTCCTGACGGACATCGCGCACAACGCCGACCCGTCCCCGCAGGACATCGACAACAACCCGGCCACACCGCCGGTTGCGCCCATCCCCGACGTGGACACCACCCCCTCGGCCGACTTCGCGAAGCAGCCGGCGGGCACCTACGACGACGAGATGCTCAACGCGCACTTCTCCTGTGGTGACGGTCGCTGCAACGAGAACATCGCACTGTCCACGATCCACCAGATCTTCCACTCCGAGCACAACCGCCTGGTGGACGACATCACCACGACCCTCAACGACCCGGCCAACGCCGCCCTGCTGGCAGACTTCAAGGCCTCACACCAGGTCGACGGCGCCGGCCCCGACGTCAGCTACGGGTTCGGTGGACGCCTCTTCCAGGCAGCCCGCTTCGTCACCGAGATGGAGTACCAGCACCTGGTGTTCGAGGAGTTCGGCCGCAAGCTGGTCCCGGCGATCCGGCCCTTCCACGTCTACTCCCCCGACATCAACCCGGCCATCGAGGCCGAGTTCGCGCACGCCGTCTACCGCTTCGGCCACTCGATGCTCGACGACGACGTGGCACGCAGCGACACCAAGGCCGACGGGTCCACGCTCGACAACAGCCTGCCGCTGCTCACGGCGTTCCTGAACCCACCGGAGTTCTTCGACAACAAGGTCGACCCGACGCACTCGGTGTACACGCCGAAGGAGGCCGCCGGCGCGATCGTCATGGGCTCCTCCGACCAGGTCGGCAACGAGCTCGACGAGTTCGTGACCGAGACCCTGCGCAACAACCTGCTCGGTCTGCCGCTCGACCTGCCCACCATCAACATGACCCGCGCTCGTGACGCCGGCGTGCCGCGGCTCAACGAGTTCCGGCGCTCCGTGTTCGCCACCACCAACGACTCGCAGCTGATCCCGTACACCAGCTGGTCGGACTTCGGTCAGCACCTCAAGCACCCCGAGTCGCTGATCAACTTCGTGGCGGCATACGGCCAGCACCCGAGCATCACCAGTGCGACGACGCTCAAGGCCAAGCGCGACGCCGCACGCGCCATCGTGGACCCGCGGCCGGTATCCGCCGGGGTCGACGGAATCCTCGGCACCGCTGACGACATCCCGGCCGACGTCCAGCCGGCCGACGCCGCGGACTTCATGTTCAGCTCGGGCACGACCTGGGCGAACAAGGCCGACGGGACCACCACGACCGGTGTCGACGACATCGACCTGTGGGTGGGTGGCCTCGCCGAGGTGACCAACCTGTTCGGCGGACTGCTGGGCTCCACCTTCAACTACGTCTTCCAGACGCAGCTGGAGAAGCTCCAGGACGGCGACCGGTTCTACTACCTGGCCCGCACGCCCGGTATGAACCTGCGCACCCAGCTCGAGGGCAACTCGTTCTCCGAGATGATCCAGCGCAACACCGACGGCGCGAACAGCCTCAAGGCCGACGCGTTCGCCACCGCGGACTGCAAGTTCCAGCTGGCGAAGATCACGCCCTACAGCGGCCTGCCGACCAGCTCGCTGCCCGACCACCCACCGATCACGACAGCCGGCGCGGTCAACGACGACCCCAACACGACCGACTGCGACGAGAACCAGCTGCTGGTGCGCTCGCCTGACGGCACGATCTCGTACCGCCAGCGCAACGCCATCGACCCGACCGGCATCAACGGCCAGTCCGTCTACAACGGCACTCCTGCCGCCGACCGGGTCAAGGGCGGCAACGACAACGACACCTTCTGGGGTGGCGCCGGCAACGACGTCATCGACGGCCAGGGCGGCGACGACATCGCCCTCGGTGGTGAGGGTGACGACATCATCACCGACCTCGACGGCGCCGACGTGCCCAAGGGCGGTCCTGGGAACGACGCCATCGACGCCGGTCCCGGGGACGACATCCCGATGGGCAACGAGGGCAACGACTTCATCAACGCCGGCGCCAACGACAACGAGACGTTCGCCGGTCCCGGCAACGACTTCGTCATCGCCGGGCAGGGTGCGGACGCGGTCTTCGGCGACGGTGGCGACGACTGGATCGAAGGCGGCTCGGGACAGGACCTGCTCCAGGGCGACCACGGAGCACCCTTCTTCGACGACCCCGCCGAGACCGCTCCGGGCAACGACATCTTCGTCGGCCAGGTCGGTGAGAACGACTACGACGCCGAGGGTGGCGACGACGTCATGGCGCAGAATGCCGCAGTCGACCGCAACGCGGGCGCCGGTGGCTTCGACTGGGCGATCCACCAGTACGACACGGTGGCCGCTGCCGACGACATGATGATCAACAACAACCTCGGCGGCCTGCCGATCCAGCTCGTGGTCAACCGCGACCGCTGGCAGGAGACCGAGGCCGACTCCGGTGGCCCGCTGAACGACAGCATCAAGGGCACCGACGGTGTCCTGGCCACCCCGCGGCTGATCGACGGACGCACCGGCGGCTTCTCCGGATGCGACGCCATCGACCAGGCAGGGGCGGCCCGGATCAACGGTCTGTCGGCCATCCTGCCGCCGGTCGCGCAGTGGCAGGGCACCGCGGCAGCCGTCGCAGCCCTGTCGGCGTCCGGCAGCTGCCCGCTCACCGGCCCGGTCTGGGGCGAGGGCGACATCCTCCTCGGTGGAGGCGGCAGTGACACCCTCGAGGGCCGCGCCGGCGACGAGATCATCGACGGCGACCGGTACCTCGCCACGCGGATCAGCTACCGCACCAACCCGGCTGACCCCGCCACCGAGACCGGGACGACGGACCTGATGGAGAACACGGCGATCCCCGCCACCGCCACGGACCCGTGGGGACCGGGAACCACCGGCATGACCCTCCAGCAGGCCGTGTTCGCCGGCATCGCCCACCCGGGCAACCTGGTCGCCGTGCGTGACATCAAGACGGCTGCTGCCGACCCGACAGCCAAGGACACCGCGGTCTTCTCCGCGGCACCGAACACCTTCACGATCACGCTGAACGCCAACGGCAGCATCACGGCCGACAGCAACGGTGGGGTCGACGGCGTCGACACCCTCTTCAACATCGAGAACCTCCGGTTCTGCCTCGCCACCGACCCGGTGACGAAGGCCTGCACCGCGTTCCAGGACGTCGCCGCACCGGCTCCGGCACCGGTCGCCACGGTCACTCCGACCGCCGGTCTGGCCTTCGCCAACCAGAGCACCGGGACGACCTCGGCGGCTCAGGCCATCACGGTCAGCAACACCGGGCCGCTGCCTCTGGTGGTCTCCGGTGTGACGGTGACCGGGACCGACGCGGGATCGTTCACGGCGACTCCGGCGGCCGGTTGTGCCTCGGTGGCGCCGGGTGCCTCGTGCACCGTCAACGTCACCTTCGCGCCGACCACGGCCGGTGCCAAGGCGGCCACGGTCAACATCGCCGACAACGCTCCGGGCAGCCCGCACACCGTGCGGGTGACCGGAACCGGGGTCGCCGTCGCCACCGTTCCGGGTGCGCCCACCAACGTCCTGGCCGTGCGCGCCAACGCCTCGGCGAACGTGCGGTGGACCGCCCCGGTCAGCAACGGCGGGTCGCCCATCACCGGGTACTCCGTGCGCGTGGTCGACGCGGCCGGCAACCAGGTCGGCGCGCTGCGCCCGGCCGGCCCGGCAGCGAACACGCTGCTGGTCACCGGGCTCACCAACGGTCAGGCGTACCGGTTCTCGGTCACCGCGACCAACGCCGTCGGCGACAGTGCCGCCTCGGCACTGTCGGCCGCGGTCACCCCCGCGACCGTCCCCGGCGCCCCCACCGGGGTGACCGCCACCCGCGGCAACGCCTCGGCCACCGTGCGGTGGACCGCCCCGGCCAGTGACGGCGGGTCGGCCATCACCGGATACTCGGTGCGCGTGACCCTCAACTCGACCGGCGCCCAGGTCGGCGCACTGCGCCCGGCCGGTGCCGCGGCGAGAAGCCTGGTCGTCACCGGGCTGACCAACGGCACGGCGTACCGGGTCTCGGTCACCGCGACCAACGCCGTCGGCACCAGTGCCGCCTCGGCACTGTCCGCCGCGGTCACCCCGGCCACGGTTCCCGGCGCACCCGTCATCGGCACCGCCACCGCCGGCGCCGCCGCCGGCGCGCCGATCAACGCCACCGCACGATGGACGCCGCCAGCGTCCACCGGCGGGGCGGCCATCACCGGCTACCGCGTCAACGCCCTGCGGATCAGCGCAGCCGGCGCCGTGCTCGCCACCACCACCTCGGCCGTGCAACCCAGCACCGCCCGCAGCCTGGTGATGACGCTGCCCGTGACCGGTAACTACCGGTTCACCGTGCAGGCGATCAACGCAGTCGGAACCGGCGCCGCCTCGGCCCGATCCAACCTGGTGGCCGGCCGGTAACCCGCCCGACCCCAGGCCGGAGGGTGGTGACCCTGCAGTCACCACCCTCCGGTCGTGCCGTCTGCCCCCTCTGCGGGCTGCCCAGCACCGCCCGCTGACAGGTCCTCGAGCCGCCACTCGACCTCGCCGTCGACCACGACCGGCGTCGGGAGCAGGCCCAGGGAGGCAGCCACCCGCTGCGAGGCGACGTGGTCCGGGTGCACGTGGGCGAGGACGCGTCGCACACCCTTGCCCCGCAGGTGGTCGAGCACGAGCCGGGCGGCGTCCCGGGCGATACCCCGGCCCTGCCACGGCGTGCCGACGACCCACGCCAGCTCGGACACCCCGTCGTGCGGGCCCAGTGTGGCCTGCACGTAGCCCACGGCCGGCCCCCCGGCGCCGAGCCGCACCACCCAGTTGTGCCAGACCTCGTCCGCCCGGTCCGGGCCCGCGACCTGGCCTGCATACCGCCGCTCGAGCTCCTCGCGGCTGGGAGGTGAGCCGCCGGTGAAGGCGTACAGCCCGGCATCCGAGAGCACATCGACCATCTCGCCGGCATGGTCGACGCGCAGCGGCTCGAGCACGAGCCGGCCGTCCCCCAGCGGCGGCGTCGTCACCGGGCGGAGGCCTCGTGCACCAGCTCGACCACGCGGGTGAGCACGTCGGGGTCGGTGTCCGGGAGCACCCCGTGACCGAGGTTGAACAGGTGACCGGGCGCCGCGCGACCCTCCTCGACGATGGCCCGCACCCGCCGCTCCAGCGGCTCCCAGGGCGCGAACAGCAGCGCCGGGTCGAGGTTGCCCTGCACGGCGTAGCGGCCGCCGAGCCGCGCCAGCGCGTCGGTGAGCGAGACACGGTAGTCGACACCGACCACGTCGGCGCCGGCCTCCCCCATCAGTGCGAGCAGCTCGCCGGTGCCCACGCCGAAGTGGATGCGCGGCACGTCGAGGTCGGCGACGGCCGCGAGCGCGGTGGCCGAGTGCGCCTGCACGGATGCCGTGTAGTCGGCGCGGCTGAGCACGCCGGCCCACGAGTCGAACAGCTGCACCACGGAGGCACCGGCCTGCGCCTGCACGCGCAGGAAGGCGCCGGAGATCTGGGCGAGCTGGGCGCACAGGTCGTGCCACAGCTGCGGGTCGCCCTGCATCAGGGCCTTGGTGTGCTCGTGGTTCCTCGACGGCCCGCCCTCGACGAGGTAGGACGCGAGGGTGAAGGGGGCGCCGGCGAAGCCGATGAGCGGGGTCGACCCTAGCTCGGCGGTGAGCAGGCGCACCGACTCGGTGATGTCGGGGACGTCGTCGGGGGTGAGGTCGCGCAGCTGGGCGAGGTCGGCGCGGCTGCGGATCGGGCGGGCGACCACCGGCCCCACCCCGGCCACGATGTCGAGGTCGACCCCGATCGCCGACAGGGGGACCACGATGTCGGAGAAGAAGATCGCCGCGTCGACGCCGTGGCGGCGGACCGGCTGCAGGGTGATCTCCGTGACGAGGTCCGGCCGGCGGCACGACTCCAGCATGCCGACGCCCTCACGAACCCTGCGGTACTCGGGCAGCGAGCGCCCGGCCTGGCGCATGAACCACACCGGGGTGTGCGGCACGGGCTTCTGCCGGGCCGCACGCACGAGGGGCGAGCCGGCGGTTGCGGCGCGGGCGGCATCCCCGGCGGCGGTCGGGTGCGTGCTCGGGCGGGCGGCGTCCGTGGCGTCAGGGGTGGTCACGAGGCGACATCCTCCCACTCCCGCTGCCGACCACCGACTCGGCGTCTACAGCGCCGTGAGGGCAGCGCCACCGACGGCCAGGGCCACGCCGACCTGCTGCACCCGCTTGAGCCGCTCGTCGAGCAGGAAGCGTGCCCAGATGATGGTGACGACCGGGTACAGCGAGCCCAGCACCGAGGCGATGCTCACCTGGCCCCGGGACGACGCGAACGCGAACAGGCCGTTCGCGACGAGGTCGCCGCAGCCGATGGCGAGCAGGGCCGGCGTCTCGCGGGCGGTGACCCCGCCGGCGGTGCGGAGCACCAGCCCGACGGTGACGAGGACGGTCACCGACGTCAGCCGCATGCCCCACAGGGTGAGCAGGGTCGACTCCCGTGCCCCGCGGTCGAGGCAGAACAGCGCCAGCCCGAAGCCGAGCGCGGCACAGCCGGCCAGGATCACCGGCCGCGGCGAGACGTCGCCGCTCAGCTCCGGCCCCGAGGCCAGGGTCACGCCCACGATGGCGACGAGCATGCCGACCCACGCCCAGGGCGAGGGGGTGTCGCCGGTCGCGACCCCGAGCACGACCGGCACGACGACCCCGAGCGCGGCGATCGGGGCCACCACGCCCATGGTGCCCGCGGACAGGGCCGAGTAGAAGCAGACCAGCCCGGCCATGCCGGTGAGCCCGGCGGCCACCGCCCACGGCGGCCACCCCGACCAGGTGACGGTGTCCCACCGCACCGCCACGACGAGCGAGATGACGAGCAGCGCCAGCGCCTGCGTCCACCCCACGACCGCCACGGCGGGATGCCGTCGCGAGGTGACCCCGGCGAAGAAGTCGGACGTGCCCCAGGCGAGGGAGGAGGCCAGGGCCAGCACGCTCAGCACCGACGCAGCCTAGCCACCTGCGGGCGCGCGACTCGGCGTGGCCCCGTGCCGTGAGGGTCGGCACCGCTTACATTGACGTGGTGTCCAGCCGCACCGTGACAGGTCGCGAGTCACCCGAGTTCACCCGGGCCCTCGAGGACCTCCATCGCGCCCGCCTGCGCCCCGAGATCCGTCTCACCGAGGTGCCGGCTCCCCAGCGCATCGCGCCGTACGCCGTCGCGCTCACCGCCGACGTCGTCGACCCCCGCGACACCGACGACGACCTGGCCTCGGGCCGCTTCGTCCTCCTCCACGACCCCAGCGCGCCCGAGCCGTGGGGCGGCGAGTGGCGCGCCGTGACCTTCGCCCGCGCCGAGCTCGAGCCCGAGCTGGCCACCGACCCGCTGCTCGGGGAGGTGGGCTGGAGCTGGCTGGTCGACGCCCTGGCCGGGCGCGGTGTGGGCTACGTCGCCGAGGCCGGCACGGTCACCCGTGTGGTCTCGCAGAGCTTCGCCGGGCTGGCCGACCGGCCCGCCAGCGTCGAGATGGAGGTGCGCGCCTCGTGGACCCCCCTCGGGCCGGAGGTCGGTGACCACCTCCTCGCCTGGTCCGACCTGCTCTGCACCATCGCCGGGCTCCCTCCGCTTCCCGAGGGCGTGGTCGCCCTTCCCGGACCTCGGCACTGAATGGGTTCCGAGACACCGGTTCCCACCACCGAGGGCGCCCCCGCGCCGACGGTGGTGCCACTGAACGAACCTGTCGACGGAGTCCCCGTCGTCATCGAGACCGAGCGCGGGCTCGCTCGCGCCGCCGCGGCGGTGGCCGCCGGTGAGGGCCCGGTGGCGATCGACGCCGAGCGCGCGTCGGGCTACCGCTACGGCCAGCGCGCCTACCTCGTGCAGGTGCGTCGCGAGGGCGCCGGCACCTGGCTCATCGACCCGGTCGGCTGCCCCGACCTGAGCCCGCTCGACGAGGCGATCGGTGCGGCCGAGTGGATCCTGCACGCGGCCACCCAGGACCTCGCCTGCCTGGCCGAGGTGGGCCTGCGCCCGCGCCAGCTGTTCGACACCGAGCTCGCAGGCCGCATCCTGGGGCTGCCGCGGGTGGGTCTCGCGGCCGTCGTCGAGCACTACCTCGGGCTCAGCCTGGCCAAGGAGCACTCCGCGGTCGACTGGTCGACCCGGCCGCTGCCCGAGCCGTGGCTGCGCTACGCGGCGCTCGACGTCGAGGTGCTCAGCGAGCTGCGCAACCTGATGGGCGTCGACCTCGCGTCACAGGGCAAGTCGGAGTGGGCGCGCCAGGAGTTCACCTCGCTGCTGACCTGGTCCCCGACCGAGCGGGTCGACCCGTGGCGGCGCACCTCGGGCCTGAACACCCTGCGCTCGCGCCGGTCGGTCGCCATCGTGCGCGAGCTCTGGTACGCCCGTGACGACATCGCCCGCGACCGCGACACCTCGATCGGCCGGGTGCTCCCCGATGCCGCGCTCGTCGAGATCGCCAAGGCGGTGCCGAGCACCCCCGCCGACCTCCCCCGCGGGCACCGGGCCATCGCCCGCTACGGCCGCCAGTGGGTCGATGCGGTGCGCCGGGCGCTGGAGATCCCCGAGGACGACCTGCCGCCGCGCACGCTGCCCTCCGACGGGCCGCCGCCCCCGCGGGTGTGGGCCGAGAAGAACCCGCTGGCCGCCGACCGGCTCGGCGCCACCCGGGCCGCGCTCACCGCGTTCGCGCAGGAGCACGTCATCCCGGTGGAGAACGTCTGCTCGCCAGACCCGCTGCGCCGGGTCGTGTGGCAGCCGCCCACCGACCGCGACGAGGCCGCCTTCACCCGGGCGCTGCTCGACCAGGGCTGCCGTCCCTGGCAGGCCGAGATCGTGGCCCCGATGCTGGTGACGGCGTTCGAGCAGTTCCCCGACCCCGAGTGATCCCCCCGCCCTCCCGGGCGAGTCGGGCAGTCCGACGCAGTCGCGGCGGCATCCGCCGTGCGCTCCCTCCTGCCCTCGACGGCGCGTCGCCCTTGACAGGCAAGCATTCACTTGCCTATGGTCGGGGCCATGGACGACGCGGATGCCGTGTTCAAGGCACTCGCCGACCGCTCTCGCCGCTCCCTGCTCGACGCCCTCTGCGAGCGCGACGGCCAGACCCTGTTCGAGCTCTGCGCCCGGATGGCGAGCACGCACGGCCTGACCTCGAGCCGCCAGGCGATCTCGCAGCACCTCGACGTGCTCGAGGCAGCCGGGCTCGTGCAGCGGCGGCGCGAGGGCCGCTACACCTTCCACGACCTCGACACCACTCCCCTGGCCCCGCTGCGCGAGCGGTGGGTCCGCCCCGGCGACAGGAGACCCCGATGAGGATCACCGTGACCAGCGTCCTGGTCGACGACCAGGCCAAGGCGCTCGACTTCTACACCCGTGTGCTCGGCTTCGAGAAGAAGACCGAGGTCCCCCTCGGCGAGTTCGCCTGGCTCACCGTGGTCAGCCCGCAGGCCCCGGACGGCGTCGAGCTGCTGCTCGAGCCCGACCAGCACCCGGCCGCGCGCACCTTCAAGGACGCGCTCGTCGCAGACGGCATCCCGTTCACCTCGTTCACGGTCGACGACGTCAGTGCCGAGCACGCCCGGCTGAGCGCCGCCGGGGTGGTGTTCACGCAGCCCCCGACGCCGATGGGACCGGTCACCACGGCGGTGTTCGACGACACCTGCGGCAACCTCATCCAGATCCAGTCGCCGGTGGCTGAGTGACGCCTCTCACCCCACCCGCCCTAGGGCACTAAGCGTCCGCTTAGTACGGTTGACCCCCAGGCCCGGCGACCGGGCCCATCCACCTCACCCACCCGGGAGGCCCCTCGTGCCACGCGAGCTCCAGGACGTCGTCTTCGTCGACGGTGTCCGCACCCCGTTCGGCAAGGCCGGCGACAAGGGCATGTACGCCCAGACCCGCGCCGACGACCTCGTCATCAAGTGCATCCGCGAGCTGCTGCGGCGACACCCCGAGCTGCCCAAGGACCGGGTGGAGGAGGTGGCCATCGCCGCCACGACCCAGATCGGCGACCAGGGCCTGACCCTCGGCCGGCTGGCGGCGCTGCTCTCCGGGCTGCCGAACACCACGCCGGGCTACTCCATCGACCGGATGTGCGCCGGCGCGATGACCGCCGTCACGACCATCGCCTCCTCGATCGGCGTCGGCGCGATCGACGTCGCCGTCGCCGGCGGCGTCGAGCACATGGGTCGCCACCCGATGGGCGAGGGCATCGACCCCAACCCGAGGATCATCTCCGAGCGGGTCGTCGACGAGTCGGCCCTGGTGATGGGCAAGACGGCGGAGAACCTGCACGACCGCTTCCCCCACCTGACCAAGGCCCGCTGCGACGCGTATGCCGTCGCGAGCCAGCACAAGCTGGCCGCCGCCTACTCCGCCGGCCTGGTGCAGCGCGACCTGGTGCCCGTCGCCACCCGTCACGTCGAGAAGGGCTGGGGGCTGGCGACCGCCGACGAGCCGCCGCGCCCCGGCACCACGCTCGAGGAGCTCGACGCACTCAAGACGCCGTTCCGCGCCCACGGCAACGTGACCGCGGGCAACGCCGCTGGGCTCAACGACGGCGCCACCGCCTGCATCCTCGCGTCGGAGGCGGCCGCCGCCGAGCTCGGGATGCCGGTGCGCATGCGCCTGGTGTCGTACGCCTTCGTCGGCGTCGAGCCCGAGGTCATGGGCATCGGGCCGGTGCCCGCGGCCGAGAAGGCCCTGCGCAAGGCCGGCCTCACCATCGAGGACATCGGCCTGTTCGAGCTCAACGAGGCCTTCGCCGTGCAGGTCCTCGCCTTCCTCGACCACTTCGGCATCGCCGACGACGACGAGCGGGTCAACCCCTGGGGCGGCGCCATCGCCACCGGGCACCCGCTCGCGTCCTCCGGCGTGCGCCTGATGAGCCAGCTCGCCCGCCACTTCGAGGACCACCCCGAGGTGCGCTACGGCCTGACCGCGATGTGCATCGGCATCGGCATGGGCGGCTGCGTCATCTGGGAGAACCCGGCACACGCCGACTACGGCCAGGAGGCCTGAGCCATGACGACGACCACCACCGCCCCCGTCACCGCCCCCGGCCTGCCCGAGGAGGTCGTGACGCGCACGCCCGTGCAGGACGTCGCGCTCCCCGGCGGCGCCGGCATCCTGGCGCTGGTCACGCTGGACAACGGGCACGACCACACCCGCCCCAACACCTTCGGCCCGCAGACCATCGCGGGGCTGCAGGCCACCGTCGACGCGTTGCGCGCCCGCGCCGAGGCCGGCGAGATCGTGGCCGTCGGCATCACCGGCAAGCCCTTCGTCTTCGCCGTCGGCGCCGACCTCTCTGCGGTGCCCTACGTCACGCACCGCGAGCAGGCCCTGGCGATCGCCCGCGCCGGCCACGCGGCATTCGCGTCGATCATGGACCTGCCGGTGCCGACGTTCGCGTTCGTCAACGGTGCCGCCATGGGCGGTGGCGTCGAGATCGCGCTGGCGTGCGACTACCGCACCATCTCCTACGGCGTGCCCGCCTTCGCCCTGCCCGAGACCTTCCTCGGCCTCGTGCCCGGCTGGGGCGGCTGCTTCATGCTGCCGAAGCTCATCGGTGCCGATGGCGCCCTCAAGGTCATCATCGAGAACCCGCTCTCTCAGAACACCATGCTCAAGGCCACGGAGGTGGCAGCCCTCGGCGTCGCCGACGTGCTGCTCGAGCCCGCCGACTTCCTCGAGGACTCGCTGCGATGGGCCGCCGCCGTCGTCGCCGGTGCCGTCACCGTGCAGCGTGCTGACGTCGACACCGACGAGGCGACATGGGATGCCGCGTGCGACGCCGCCCGCAAGGTCGTGCTCGCCAAGACGGGCGGCCGTGCGCCCGGTGCGCTGCGCGCCGTCGAGCTGGTGCGGGCCGCCCGCACCGCGACCCGTGACGAGGCGTTCGCCGCCGAGGATGCCGCGCTCGGTGACCTGATCATGACCGACGAGCTGCGGGCGGGGCTCTACGCGTTCGACCTGGTGCAGAAGCGCGCCAAGCGCCCCGCCGGCGCGCCCGACAAGACGCTCGCCCGCCCGGTCACGAAGGTCGGCATCGTGGGCGCCGGGCTGATGGCCAGCCAGCTCGCCCTGCTGTTCGCCCGCCGCCTCGGGGTGCCGGTCGTGCTGACCGACCTCGACGAGGAACGCGTCGCCCAGGGCGTGGGCTGGGTGCACGGCGAGATCTCGGCCCTGCTCGCGAAGCGCCGGGTCTCCCCCGACAAGGCGTCGTTCCTCACCGGCCTGGTCAGCGGGTCGACGTCCAAGGACGGCTTCGCCGACGCCGACTTCGTCATCGAGGCCGTCTTCGAGGAGATGTCGGTCAAGCAGCAGGTGTTCGCCGAGGTCGAGGCGGTCGTCTCGGCCGAGTGCGTGCTCGCCACCAACACCTCGTCGCTGTCGATCACCGAGATGGCCGGCGGGCTGCAGCACCCCGAGCGGGTCGTGGGCTTCCACTTCTTCAACCCGGTCGCGGTGATGCCGCTGCTCGAGGTCATCCCCGGCGAGGCCACCGACGACGCGGCCCTGGCCACGGCGTTCGCGACCGGCCGCACGCTGGGCAAGACGACGATCCGGGTCAAGGACTCGGCATCCTTCGTCGTCAACCGGCTGCTCGGCCGCTTCATGGCCGAGTTCTCGCGGATCGTCGACGAGGGCACGCCGGTGCCCACCGCCGACCGGGCGGTGGCGGGCCTGGCCCCGATGCCGCCGTTCGTGCTGCTGGGGCTGTTCGGGCCCCCCATCGCGCTGCACAACAGCGAGACGCTGCTCCGCGCCTTCGGCGACCGCTACTACGTCTCGCCCAGCCTGCGCCGCCTCGTCGAGGCCGGCAAGCGCGGCTACTACGCGATGGTGGAGGGCCGCCCGGTGCCCGACCCGGAGGTGCTGGCCATGGCCGAGCAGCCCGAGAGCCCGGTGCAGCTCACCTCCGAGCAGGCCCGCGAGCGCATCCTGGGGGTGCTGGCGGAGGAGGTGGGGCTGATGCTGTCCGAGGGCGTCGTCGCGGCGCCGATGGACATCGACCTGGCCATGATCACCGGTGCGGGCTTCCAGTTCTGGAACGGCGGCCTGTGCCCGCTGCTGGACCGCGAGGGAGCGTCCGAACGCGTGCTGGGCCGGCGTCTGCTGCCCGCCGGCGTGGCCAGCGTCCCGGTCTGACGCGCCCCGCCTGCGGCGACGCCCGCCTCCCGGACCGATTCCCGGGAGGCGGGCGTCGATTCCCCGTATATCTCACAGGTGATATACCCTCGACCCGTGACTGCCACCACGACGTCCGACACGTACCTCACCCGGATCGGCACCCTGATCCGCGATGCGCGCCGCCACCAGGGCCTCACCCAGAGTGAGCTCGCCGACCTCCTCGGCACCAGCCAGAGCGCCGTCGCCCGCATCGAGCAGGGCAAGCAGAACCTCTCGCTCGAGATGCTCGCCCGGGTCGGCGAGAAGCTCGACAGCGAGTTCGTCTCGCTGGGCCACAGCGGCCCGCAGCACCTGCGGATCGTCGGCGGGCGCAAGCTCTCCGGCTCGATCCCGGTCAAGACCAGCAAGAACGCCGCGGTCGCCCTGCTGTGCGCCAGCCTGCTCAACAAGGGCCGCACCACGCTGCGCAGCCTGGCCCGCATCGAGGAGGTCAACCGGATCATCGAGGTGCTCACCTCGATCGGCGTCCGGGTGCGCTGGCTCCCCGACAGCAACGACCTCGAGATCACGCCCCCTGCGCGCCTCGACCTCGCCGGCATCGACGTGGATGCCGCGCGCCGCACCCGCACCGTCATCATGTTCCTCGGCCCGCTGCTGCACGAGCAGTCCCGCTTCGAGCTGCCCTACGCCGGCGGCTGCGACCTCGGCACCCGCACGGTGGAGCCGCACCTGTCCGCGCTGAAGGCCTTCGGCCTCGACGTCGCGGCGACCCACGGCTTCTACGCGGCCACCGTCGAGCCCGGCCGCCAGCCGACCCGCGCCATCGTGCTCACCGAGCGCGGCGACACCGTCACCGAGAACGTGCTGCTGGCGGCGGCCCGCCACCCCGGGCAGACCATCATCCGCAACGCCTCGCCCAACTACATGGTCCAGGACCTCTGCTTCTTCCTGCAGGCCCTCGGCGTGCAGATCGACGGCATCGGCACCACCACGCTCACCGTCACCGGCGTGCGCGAGATCGACATGGACATCGAGTACTACCCCTCGGAGGACCCGATCGAGGCGATGAGCCTGATCGCCGCGGCGGTGGTCACCGAGTCGACGATCACCATCGAGCGGGTGCCGATCGAGTTCCTCGAGATCGAGCTGGCGACCCTGGAGGAGATGGGGCTGACGTTCGACATCACGCCCGAGTACCGCGCGAAGAACGGCCACACCCGGCTGCTCGACCTGACCATCCACCCCGGGCGGCTCAAGGCCCCGGTCGACAAGATCGCCCCGATGCCGTTCCCGGGGCTGAACATCGACAACCTGCCGTTCTTCGCGCTGATCGCAGCCTGCGCCGAGGGCACGACGATGATCCACGACTGGGTCTACGAGAACCGCGCCATCTACCTCACCGAGCTGACCAAGGTCGGCGGCCAGGTGCAGCTGCTCGACCCGCACCGGGTCATGATCACCGGCCCGACGCCCAAGTGGCGCGCTGCGGAGGTGATGTGCCCGCCGGCCCTGCGCCCGGGCGTGGTCATCCTGCTCGCGATGCTCGCCGCTCCCGGCACCTCGGTGCTGCGCAACGTCTACGTCATCAACCGCGGCTACGAGGACCTCGCGGAGCGGCTCAACGCCCTCGGGGCGACGATCGAGACCTTCCGCGACATCTGAGCGGCCCGAGGGCAGGATCTGCCCTCGCCCGACCGCGCCTGCTGGTGGGACTGGGGCGAGGTGATGCCACGCGTGACCCGGTCGCCGGGCGGCGTCCGGGTGCCGTGGAGCGGGTCAGGCCCGCCGCGCCACCCACAGCTCCTCCGCCGGCCAGCGGCTCGCCCACTGCGGTGTGACGATCTCGTAGAAGGGGTGGTCGGTGCGGTCGGCCGGTGCGAAGACCTCGTGCAGCGCCTCGACGGCGAACCCGCTGCGCCGCAGCAGCCGCACCCAGTCGCCGTGCGACGGGTGGAACTCGACCCCGCCCCCGGGCCACTGCACGCGGTAGGCCTCGTCGTAGCCGCGCAGCAGCCGCTCCTCCGCCACGCCCTCGTCAGGTGGCACGCACAGGGCGGACAGGTGGCTGTTGGTCAGGAAGACCAGGCGGCCGCCCGGCCGGAGCACCCGGGCGGCCTCGGGCAGCCAGCGCTCGGGGTCGCCCCAGGCGGCGGCGCCGTGCTCGCTGACGACGAGGTCGACGCACGCGTCTGCCAGCGGAAGCCGCTCGATGTCGCACTGCAGCAGCGGGAAGGACGGGCCGATGCTGCGCTGCAGCCGGCGCGCGGTGGCGAGCTGCTCGCCCGACAGGTCGAGAGCCAACGGGCGGGCACCGAGCCGGGCCAGCCAGGCGGAGAAGTAGGCCGTGCCCGCCGCCAGCTCGAGCACGTCGAGGCCGCTGACCTCACCGAGCACCCCGAGCTCACGCTCGGGCACGGCGAACAGCCCCCACACGGCATCCACGCGCTGCCACATGGGGTCGGCGGCGGCGTCGGTGAAGCGCTCGTTCACCACCGTCCACAGCGCCCGGTTCAGGGCCACCTCGGCGGCGCGGGAGTCGGTCACGCGGCCCAGCCTAGGCGCGCGGTCAGCCGGCCTCTGCGCCGAGCACGGCCTCCTGCACCCGGCGCTCGTCGTCGTCGGTCAGGCCGGCGCGCCGGGGTTCGGTGCGGACCTCCTCGAAGGCGAGCGTGTCGCGCAGGGTCTCGTCGAGCGGGCGGGTGACCAGCCCAGCGGCGCGGGCGCGCGAGGTGTCGAGCGTGGCGAACCCCCGCCACTCGACGTCGTCGATCCACAACGGCAGGGATGCCGGGCCCATCCAGGCACCGACGCCGAGCTCGGCCAGCACGTCGCGCGCCACCGGCAGCGGCTGGGCGCGCGACCCGGCCACCTCGGCCGCGACCCACAGCACCTCTCCCAGCGACGTGGTGGGGCCGGTGGCGTTGAAGGTGCCGTCGAGCCGGGTCTCGGCGACGGTGACGAGCCAGCCCGCGAGGTCTCGCACGTCGATGATCGCGCACGGGAAGTCGAGCTCGTCGGGCACCACGACCCGATCCCCCACCGGGTGGGCGAACCGCCACGGCCAGTAACCGGTGCGGCCGGACCAGTCGCCGGGACCGCCGATCAATCCCGAGCGCACGATCGTGGCCGTGCCGTCACTCTCGCGAACCGCGTTCTCGCAAGCCACCTTTGCCTCCCCGTAGACCTCCATGTCGGTCATCACCTCCCCGTCGAGCGGGCCGCGCAACGGCGCGTCCTCACCCTGCTCGACCGCGTCGAACCGCGCGTAGACGTTGCCGGTCGACACCAGCACCCGGTGCCGTGCGGCGAGGTCGCGCACCGCCCGGCGCGCGTGGCCCGGATGCCGGGTCACGTCGACGACCGCGTCCCACGGCCGGCCGGCGACGGCATCCAGACCGTCCTCGAGGTCGCGGTCGGCGGTGACGAAGGTGGCGCCGGGCGGCGGGTCAGCGCTCCCCCGCGCGAGGCAGGTGACGTCGTGGCCGCGCCGCAGCGCCTCCTGCGCCACCGTGCGACCGAGCCACGCCGTCCCTCCGAGCACCAGCATCCTCATCGGCACAGCCAACCGTCACCACCGCCTGCACGTCCATCGAGTTCGCCCTGGGCATAGTGACGGCCGGGCCGGCAGACCAGCAGGGGGCGGGCTCGAGCGGCGCACGGCCCACTGGCACGGCAGCCCGCTCACCTCCGACAGCAGAGGCCACGTCTCCGTCTGGCGCAAGCCCTGAGCGGAGACCCCGCAGATGTCCGAGCCCGTGCGTACCGTGGTCGGACATCGCTCGGCAGCAGGGAGGGGAACCCGTGACCAGGTACGTCATCGCGCCCGAGGTGGCGATCCGGCTCGCCCGTGAGGAGGCCGTCATCCGCGACGAGCACGAGCTCCTCGCCCCCACGTTGCTGCGGTCGCAGGTGCTGTCCCTGCTGTTCCGGGCCGTGCAGCACGGTGAGCTCAGCGCGTCGGAGGCGGAGAACGCGATCGGCTACGTGCGGCGACTGCGCCTGAGGCTGCTCGGCGACCGGGTGCTGCAGAGCGTCGCCTGGGACGTCGCCGACGAGCTCGGCTGGCCCGACACCTACGACGCGGAGTACGTCGCGCTGACCCGGCTGCAGGCCGACGCCCTGGTCACCCTCGACGAGCGGCTGGCCCAGGCCGCGAAGCGCCTCGTGCCGGTCGCCCCGATCGGCGACCTGGTGTGACGAGGCGTCCGGCCGCTGCAGAACGGCTGCCGGGTTTCCCGTGCCCGGGTGTCGCATCCGGCGGCCGCCCTTCGTGGGGTAGGTGAGCGCGGGCCACCCGGGTCCGCCCGAGCAGAAGGAGCAGTCGTGGCCGAGTACCTCATCTATTTCAACCAGCAGTGGGTCGGCGAGCACACGCCGGAGTGGTTCCGCAGCCGAGGGCCGCTCGCCAGTGCGGTCGTCGAGGAGATGAAGGACGCCGGGGTGTACGTCTTCGCGGGTGGGCTCGAGGAGGGCGCCCCGGTCCACAGCGCCGACGCCACGAGCGGCTCGGTGGTGGTGACCGACGGACCCTACGTCGAGACCAAGGAGTTCCTGGGCGGGTTGACGGTGGTCGACGTGGCCGACGACGAGGCCGCCACGATGTGGGCCGGCCGCCTTGCCGAGGGGTGCGGCTGGCCGCAGGAGGTCCGCCGGTTCGGGGTGATGCCCCAGGCGGACTGACCCGGTGGTTCGAGGCTCGCTCAGTCCAGGCGGGCGCGGAGCCGGCTCGCGACGGCATCCGGCGTGAGGCCGACACGGTCGAGCAGCTGGCCGCGCGACGCGTGCTGGAGGAACTGCTGGGGGATGCCGAGCTGGTCCAGCGGCGTGGTGACCCCGGCGTCGCGCAGGGCGAGCTCGACCTGCGACCCGATGCCGCCGACCACGACGTTGTCCTCGACGACGGCGACCCGCCGGGCCGCACCCACCAGGGTGACCAGGTCACTGCTGACGGGCAGCGCCCAGACCGGGTCGACGACGCGCACGCGCACGCCCTCGGCGCTCAGCTTCTCGGCGGCGGTGAGGGCCGTGGCGGCCATCGACCCGATGCCGACGAGCAGCAGGTCGACGTCGCCGTCGTCGGGCTCGGCGAGCACGTCGAGGGTGCCGACGGTGCGCAGTGCGACGATCGGGTCGGCGACGGCCCCCTTCGGGAAGCGGACGACCGACGGGGCGTCGGCGATGTCGACCGCGGCTCGGACGGCCCGGGCCACCTGCTGTCCGTCGCGGGGGGCGGCGAGGTGCAGGCCGGGCACCACGCCGCTGATGGTCATGTCCCACATGCCGTGGTGCGAGGCGCCGTCGGGACCGGTGATGCCGGCCCGGTCGAGCACGACGGTGACGCCGGCCCTGTGCATGGCGCAGTCCATGAGCAGCTGGTCGAACGCGCGGTTGAGGAAGGTGGCGTAGACGGCCACGACGGGGTGCAGCCCGGTGAAGGCCAGGCCGGCCGCCATGGTGAGGGCGTGCTGCTCGGCGATGCCGACGTCGAAGGTGCGCTCGGGGAAGTGCTCGCAGAAGTCCTTGAGCCCGACCGGGATCATCATCGCGGCGGTGATCGCGACCACGTCGGGGCGGTCCTGGCCGATGCGCACCATCTCGTCGCTGAACTCGTCGGTCCAGCTGCGACCGGCGATCTCGAGCGGCAGCCCGGTCTCGGGGTTGATCACCCCGACGGCGTGGAACTGGTCGGCCTCGTCGGTGATGGCGGGGTCGTAGCCGCGGCCCTTCTGGGTGAGCACGTGCACGAGCACCGGGCCGCCGAAGGCGCGAGCCTTGCGCAGCGCCGCCTCGATGGCCGGCTCGTCGTGGCCGTCGACCGGGCCGAGGTACTTCAGGCCCAGGTCCTCGAACATCGCCTGCGGCTGCAGGATGTCCTTGATCCCCTTCTTCATCCCGTGCAGGGTCTCGTACATCGCACCGCCGACGACGGGGGTGCGCGCGAGGGTGTGCTTGCCCCAGTCGAGGAAGCGCTCGTAGCCACGGGTCGTGCGCAGCGTCGCGAGGTGGTCGGCCAGGCCACCCCGGGTGGGGGCGTAGGAGCGCTCGTTGTCGTTGACGACGATGACCATCGGCAGGTCGGGCTCGGCGGCGATGTTGTTCAGCGCCTCCCAGGCCATCCCGCCGGTGAGGGCGCCGTCACCGATCACCGCGACGGTGTGGCGGTCGCGCTCGCCGCCCACGACCCGCCCGGCCGCGATGCCGTGGGCCCACGACAGGGAGCCGGAGGCGTGGGAGTTCTCGACGACGTCGTGCTCGGACTCGGCGCGGTTCGGATAGCCCGACAGCCCGCCGAGGGTGCGCAGCCCGGTGAAGTCGTGCCGGCCGGTGAGCAGCTTGTGCACGTAGGACTGGTGCCCGGTGTCGAAGACCACCGTGTCACGCGGTGAGTCGAAGACCCGGTGGATGGCGATGGTGAGCTCGACGACGCCGAGGTTGGGGCCGAGGTGGCCGCCGGTGCGCGAGACCTGCTCGATGAGGAAGCGCCGGATCTCCGCCGCGAGGACCGGGACCTCGTCCGGGCTGAGGGACCTGAGGTCGTCCGGGCCGTCGATGCGCTCGAGCAGGCTCACCGGTGCCTACCTCCCTGGTCGTGTGTCGATGGACGAAACCATCCGAGTCTAGGCGCTGGGGCGCACCCGGCCGGAACCGCAGCAGGCTCCCTCCACGAGTTCTTCCGAGGACCTGCACCGCATGACTGCCCTGGCGATCGGCCAGCGTCTGCTGGGCCATCGCTCCTCCGCTGGGCTACTGCACGGCGCGGCCGCGGAAATGCTCGAGCTCGGAGACGGGCAGCCGAGAGCCGGCCAGGTCGAGCAGCCTGGCGACGTCCTGGGTGCGCCGGTCCAGCCGGAGGGCGAGCACCGACGCCATGTCGGCGACGATGGCCGTCGCGAGGCGTTCGTGGCGTGCCAGGCGCAACGGGACGTTGACTGCGTCCCACGTGATCATCCGCACCGCCGTGCTGGCCCGGGCGGTGGCCGTGCGACTGGCGGACGGCACGAAGACCGAGACCTCACCGAGAACCGACCCCGGGCCGATCATCGCCAGCACCCGACCCTGCCTGAGCACCTCGACGTGTCCCTCGAGGATCGCGGACACCCCACCGGTCGGGTCACCCTCCTCGAACAGGGTCGAGCCGGCCACCGCGTCGGTCAGCGATGTCTCTGCCTCGAGCTGGTCGAGGTCTTCGTCGACGACGAGCCGGAACGGGCACACCCCGCGGACTCGTGCGGGTCGCTCAGAGCTCACGAGCGCTTCTCCGGATGTCGACGGGATGGTGGGGGACAGCCACCGACCGGTGGTGGCCCGTCACCACGGTAGCCGACCTCCACCTCGCGCCCATGGGCCTGTTAACGTCGCCGGCGAGTGCCCCGGAGCAGGACCCTGACAAAAGACGAAGGGCTCGCGGGCCGACGGGAGGCCGGAATGAGGGCAGCCGGATCCGGGTTCGCGGAGCGTGCGTCGTGGCTGCTCCGGATGCCCCTCGAGACCCCGACCATCGCGTACGACGACGAGCAGAGTGGCTGCACGCTGTGGCTGAAGCTCGACTACCTCTTGCCGAGCGGGTGCACCAAGGACCGAATGGCCATCGCCATCGTCGGGCACGCGATCGCATCGGGCGAGGTGTCCCAGTCCACCGTCGTCGTCGAGGCGTCGAGCGGGTCGACCTCGATCGCCCTGAGCATGGTGTGCGCCACGGTGGGCGTGCGGTTCCGGGCGTACATGCCCAAGACCGTCAGCGGGGAGCGGGTCCTGATGATCAGGCGACTGGGTGGCGAGGTCGTGCTCACGCCCGCCGAGGAGGGCATCGCCGGGGCCGCTGCCGCACTGGTGTCCGACTCCGGCGAACCAGCCGGCCAGGCCCGCCTGCTCGCCGTGCGGCAGTTCGAGAACCCCCGCAACGTCCTCGCCCATCGGCACTCGACCGGACCCGAGCTGATCCGGCAGGTCGGCGGTCGCCTCGACGGCTTCGTCGCCGGTGTCGGCACCGGCGGCACGCTGATGGGCGTGGCGCATGCCCTGCGTGACCACGGATACGACACCACCGTCGCACGGGCCGTGCCGACCACGACGCCAACCGCGCAGGGCGGGGTCGAGGTGGCCGGCGGGATCCCGGGGGTCGTCGACGGCATGAGCCGGCTCATGGACCCCGAGGCCGTCAACCTGGCGGATGCGGTGCTGGTGCCGGAGAGCGAGGCCCTGGCCACAGCGCGGGAGTTCGGCCGTCTCGGACTGGGCATCGGCCCGTCGGCTGGGCTGAACATCGCGGCGGCGCGGCGACTCGCCGGCCGGCTCGGCCCGGGGCACCACATCGGCACGGTGCTGCCGGACCGGATGGAGCGGTACTTCTCGACCGCGTTGTTCCACGACGTGGCGGCCGAGCTCTAGCGGGGTCGGGCCCACACCGAGCAGGGCCGCCTACTCGTCGAGGAGCGAGGTGTCGAGCGCGCGCTCGGGCAGGACCTGGATGAAGTACTCGGCGCCGAACATCTCCGCCAGGATGTGCTCGGGGAACATGTCAGGGTCCATCGGGTACTGGGAGCGGTGCGCGGCCGTGGCCCGGATCTTGTGGCCGACGAAGTCCGACACGTCGATGCAGGTGCTCACCCTGGCGTCGATCTGGTCGCCCGAGGGCAACGACCTGGTGAGGGGGTGCTCTGCCTGCTCCCCCCGTCCCTCGAAGGAGTCGGACGTCGCCAAGAAGGTCAGACACGTGACGTCGTCCACCGCCACGACGTGCGCGTTGCGCGGCCGGCCGGTCGCGATTCCGGTCTCGCCCAGAAACTCTCCGGGCCCCGACCGGTCGACCACCACCACCCGGCCGTCCGCGCTCTCCCGCCGGATCTCCACCTGCCCGGACAGCAGGAAGTACATGGCCGTCGCCGGCTCGCCCTGCTCGAGCAGGTAGGAGCCGGAGGGGAACCAGTCCACCCGGACGAAGTCGGCGGCATACCCGAGGGCGGTCGTCTCGCGCGAGAACACGGTCAGTGCCCGGACGAAGTCCTGCGTGCCCGTGAAGCGGCTCGTCAGCTCGACCACCCACTTCGCGAGCCGGTCCCGGAGCAGCAGCCGGCTTCGCGGCAGGTGGCAGTGGAAGAGGCGGACGGGGCGAGTGGACCGCTGCTCGTAGCAGGCTCGGGTGACCGCTGCCCCGACGGCCACGTGGTCGGGGTGCCCGGAGAACCCGTCGGGGCCGAAGGTGATGACCACGTCGGGGTCGACCTCGCGCAGCAGCTGGGATGCGACGGCCACCAGTCGTCGCCCGTCGATCGAGGAGAGCCGACCGTCGGCGTGGTCCAGGCACCACGTGCTCGCCAGCCCCAGCTCGGCTCCGGCCGCCGCCAGCTCCCGCTCCCGAACTGCCGGCAGGGTCGAACGGGTCGCCGCGTTCGCGTCGCGGATCTGTCCCGCTCCGCCCCTGGTGAGTGACACCACCCTGACGTCTGCGCCGGCGCTCGCGTACTTGGCGAACGTTCCTCCGGCACACAGGGTCTCGTCGTCGGGATGGGCGAAGATGCCCAACACGCGTACCGGCCGTCGATCCGCTGCGTCCCGTGAGGTGTCGTGAGCCACGCTGACCAACGTCCTGCTCGTAGGTAGTCACGAACCCGTGGATCGGCCACAGGCGAAGGGCGCTCCACGGCTTCCCACCGGTGGCCGACGCCGCGCAGGTGCCGGTGAGGACCATGACCCATGGCGAGCGTAGTAGGCGCTCCGGCGTCAGGCGAGGTGTCGCCGGCGACCGGCTGGAGCCTGGCCCTCAGCCGGTGTGGTGCACCTCCTGGAGCCCGTAGACGGGAGTGGCGAGGCCCTCGTACCTCGCCTTGAGCTGCAGTGCGAGGTAGAGCGAGTAGTGGCGCGACTGGTGGAGGTTCCCGCCGTGCATCCACAGGTTGGGCACCTGGGTCGGCTTCCACATGTTGCGCTGCTCGCCCTCCCAGGGCCCCGGGTCCTTCGTGGTGTCCGAGCCCAGCCCCCAGCACTTGCCGAGCCGGTCGGCGGTCTCCTGGTCGATGAGGTCGGCCACCCAGCCGTTCATCGAGTTGTAGCCGGTGGCGAACACGACGACGTCGGCCGGCAGCTCGGTGCCGTCGGTGAGCACCACGGCATCCTCGGTGAGGTGGTCGACCTGGCCGTGGACGAGCTTGACGTCGCCGTTCGCCACGAGGTCGGCTGCCCCCACGTCGATGTAGTAGCCCGACCCCCGGCGCAGGTACTTCATGAACAGGCCGGACCCGTCATCGCCCCAGTCGAGCCAGAACCCGGCCCGCTGGAGCCGGTCGTAGAAGTCCTTGTCGACCTCGGCCATCTTCTCGTAGGCGGGGATCTGGAACTCGTGGAGGATGCGGTAGGGCAGTGACGCGAAGATGAGGTCGGCCTTCTCGGTGGTGACGCCTGCGGCGAGCGCCCGCTCCGAGTAGAGGTCTCCCAGGCCGTACTCCATCAGGCTGTCGCTCCTGACGATGTGCGTCGAGCTGCGCTGCACCATGGTCACGTCGACGTCGTTCTCCCACAACGCTCCACAGATGTCGAAGGCACTGTTGTTGCTGCCGACGACGACCGCACGCCTGCCGCGGTAGGCGTCCGGCCCCGGGTGGCGGGAGGAGTGGTGCACGTCGCCGCGGAAGACGTCGAGCCCGGCGACGTCCGGCATCCGCGGCTTGCCGCTCATGCCGGTGGCGAAGACGATCTGGGTGGGGCGCAGCGTGAGCGGCCGGCCCGCTCGCTCCACCTCGACGGTCCACTCCCCGGTCTCGTCCGACCAGGTCGCCGACGACGCCACCGTGTCGGACCAGTAGGGCACCTCCATGACCTTGACGTACGACTCGAGCCAGTCGCCGATCTTGTCCTTGGGGGCGAAGACCGGCCAGTTGTCGGGGAACTTCAGGTAGGGCAGGTGGTCGTACCAGACGGGGTCGTGCAGGCAGAGCGACTTGTAGCGGTTGCGCCACTGGTCGCCGGGGCGGGGGTGCTTGTCGATGACCAGGCTCGGCACCCCGAGCTGGCGCAGCCGGGCCCCCAGGCCGATGCCGCCCTGGCCGCCGCCGATGACGAGCACGTAGGGCTGCGTCGTGGACCCCAGGCTCTCGGCCTCGGCCTGGCGGCGCTCCTTCCACGTGGCGCGGCCCTTGTCGGCGCCGTGCTCGGCGCCGCGGGGCCGGCGGTCGCGCTTGGGCTCCTCGAAGCCCTTCAGCTCGTCGAGCGTGGTGAGGAAGGTCCAGGCGCGGTCCGCCCCGTCCTCCTCCTTCAGGCGCAGCAGCCCGGTGCCCCGGCCCACGGCGGTCTCGAAGGTGAACCACGCGGTGACGACCCCGCCGTCGTCGGTCGGCGGCTCGCTGGTGGCGAAGGCGGACGGGCTGGTTCTCTCGAGGGTCGCGGAGAGCAGGTCGCGCACCCCCTCGGGGTGCTCGACCGTGGTGATGTTCCACGAGAACGACACCAGGTCGCGCCACCAGCTCTGGGCGGCGAACATCGCGGCGGCCCGGTCCACGTCGCGGGCGGTGAGCGCCTCCTCGAAGGCGGACAGCCAGGCGTCGGCGCGCTCCGGCGCCGAAGCGGCGTCGGCGGCAGGTCGCTGGAGGGTCTCGGTCATGTCGCGCTCCTTCTGGCCCGGCGGGACGACGTCGACCCGCGCACCGGGTCAGCACACCGCGCGCGAGGTGCGTGCGGGAAGGGTTGCACGAGGTTGCACGCCGTCGACCGAGCACTCGCAGGCCCTGCGGGCGGGCCGGCGCTGCAGGTGCCACGGGGCGGAGCCGGGGCTACCCTGACCGGAACGTCACCCCGGCCACCGGGGTGGGAGGAGTCGACGATGACGCCGCACACGGGCAACGCCGTGGCCCCCGGCACCGACCTGGGCCAGCACGCCCGGGCCCTGCAGCGGGTGCACGACGCCGTGATGGGCGGTGCCGAGCCCCCGGCCCGGCCCCGCGCCCTGGTGTCGCGGTCGTGGTCGCGGGTGCTGTCGTTCGGCCTCGACCCCACCCGCGCCAACGCTCGCGACCCGCTGCCGTGGGCCGAGGTCGAGCGCCGCCGCCGGGCCTCGCCGCTCGCCCTGGTCGTCGACGAGATCCGGGCGGTGCTCACCTCGGTCGCCGACGCCTCGAGGTTCATCGTGGTGGTGACCGACGGGGACGGCACGATCCTGTGGCGGGAGGGCTCGGCGGCGGTGCTGCGCCGGGCTGACGCCCTCGGGTTCAGCGAGGGCGCCACCTGGACCGAGGACCACGTCGGCACCAACGCCATCGGGACCGCCCTGGCCGAACAGGCTCCGGTGCAGCTGTTCTCGGCCGAGCACTTCGAGGAGGGCCAGCACCCGTGGTACTGCACGGCATCCCCGGTGCACGACCCGCGCACCGGCGCCCTGCTCGGCATCGTCGACGTGAGCGGACCGGCGCTGACCCTGCACCCCGCTCTCGTGGCGCTGGTGGACACCGCCACCAAGCTGGCCGAGGCGCGGCTGTGGCGGCACCACGAGCTGGCCCTGAGCCGCCTGCGCCGCTCGGCCGAGCACGTGCTGGCGACCACCAGTGGGCCGCTGCTGCTCGTCGACGACGACGGCTGGGTCGCCCACCACGCCGGCGTCCTGGTGCGCGACCGCATCGCCGCCCCGCGCGCCGACCGCCCGGTGACCGTCCCCGGGCTGGGCCTGTGCGTGCCGGAACGCCTCGGCGAGGGGTGGCTGGTGCGGCCCGACCAGCGCGCGGTGCGGCTCACCGCCCGGGTGCGCACCCTCGACGGGCAGCGCGTCCTCGAGGTGTCGGGGGCCGCGGATGCCGGTGACGGGTGGCGGGCCTCGCTCACCCCCCGCCACTTCGCCATCCTCCGGCTGCTCGCCCACGCCGGGCCCGAAGGGCTGTCGGCGGCCCGGCTGAGCCGGGCGCTGTTCGGCGACGACGAGCACGTGGTGACGGTGCGCGCCGAGGTGAGCCGGCTTCGGCGGGTGGTCGGCGCGATCGTCGGCACGGCGCCCTACCGGGTGGCCGACGGCGTGCGGCTGGTCTGCGAGGACTGAGCGCGGCTACAGCTTCGGCACGAAGTCGAGCCCGCGCAGCGCGTCGAGCAACAGGCCGGCGGCACGGCGCGCGGAGAGCAGGCGCACCCCCTCGCACTCGAGGTCGGCCAGCACCTGGGCCACGCCCTCGGGCCCGATGTCGTCGACCAGGTCGACCCGCACCTCGCGGTAGGCGGAGCGCATCGCCTCGAGCTGGGCGTCGAGGTGGCGCACGGTGAACCACGCCAGGGCGACCGGGTGCCGGCGCCAGGCCGGGTAGAGCCGGTAGTCGGGTGGGCAGTGGTCGAGCAGCCACGCACTGGCCCGGTGGTCCCAGCCGCGCTCACCCGGCGGTGGCACACCGGGCGGCCAGCCGGGCGGCCCCCCGACGGCGCTCGCGCCCGACGCCGAACGGCGACCGGCCGGCGACCCTGGCGTGCCGGTGCGCAGCGGAGGCCCGCCGGGCACCGTCGAGTCGAACACGTGTTCGATGATACGCGGGTGGACCGGACGCGGACAGCCCGGCCGCCAACCTCCCACCCGGGCGGTAGGAGTTGGTACCGCATCGTGGACCGTGCGTTCAGCAATAATCCGGCGTTATACATTTGATAAGCCACGAACGCCTTCACCTTCTGCTTTGGGGAGCCATGACCACACCGACGACCGAGACCTCCACCGGGCGGGCACTGCGCCCGCCGCGGGCCGGGCGCTCCAACGGTCAGTGGGCGCTCGACGGCCGGGAACCGCTCAACCCCAACGAGGCGTGGAAGCAGGAGGACGGCGGCCTGAACGTCCGTGAGCGGATCGAGCAGGTCTACAGCAAGGAGGGGTTCGGCTCCATCCCGCCGCAGGACCTCAGCGGGCGCTTCCGCTGGTGGGGCCTGTACACCCAGCGCAAGCCCGGCATCGACGGCGGGCGCACCGCGCAGCTCGACGACACCGAGCTGTCCGACGAGTACTTCATGCTCCGGGTGCGCCTCGACGGCGGCGCCCTGACCCTGGCGCAGCTGCGGGTGCTCGCCGACCTCAGCCACGACTTCGCGCGCGGCACCGCCGACATCAGCGACCGGCAGAACATCCAGTACCACTGGATCCGTGTCGAGGACGTGCCCGAGGTCTGGCGCCGCCTGGAGGCGGTCGGTCTGCAGACCACCGAGGCCTGCGGAGACACCCCCCGCGTCATCCTCGGCAGCCCCCTGGCCGGCATCGCCGCCGACGAGCTGCTCGACCCGACCCCCACGATCGACGAGATCACCCGCCGGTTCATCGGCGACCCCGAGCTCGCCAACCTGCCGCGCAAGTTCAAGTCGGCGATCACCGGGCACCCGAGCCTCGACGTGGTGCACGAGATCAACGACGTCTCGCTGGTCGGCGTCGTGCACCCCGAGCTCGGCGTCGGCTACGACCTGTGGGTCGGCGGGGGCCTGTCCACCGCACCGCGACTGGCCGAGCGGCTCGGCGTGTTCGTCACGCCCGAGCAGGCGCCCGACGTGTGGCTCGGGGTCATCTCGATCTTCCGCGACTACGGCTACCGCCGACTGCGCACCAAGGCCCGCCTGAAGTTCCTCATGGCCGAGTGGGGCCCCGAGAGGTTCCGCCAGGTGCTCGAGACCGAGTACCTCGGGTACGCCCTGCCCGACGGCCCTGCCCCGGCACCCCCGGCCGGTCCCGGCGACCACGTCGGCGTGCACCTGCAGAAGGACGGCAACTCCTACGTGGGCGCCGCCCCCGTCGTCGGGCGGATCAGCGGCGACGTGCTCACCGGGCTCGCCGACCTGATGGCCGCCGCCGGCACCGACCGGGTGCGCCTCACCCCCCACCAGAAGCTCGTCGTGCTCGACGTCCCGCCGGCCGCCGTCGACGACCTCGTCGCCGGGCTCGAGCGCATCGGCCTGTCGGTGTCCCCCAGCCCGTTCCGTCGCCACACGATGGCCTGCACCGGCATCGAGTTCTGCAAGCTGGCCATCGTCGAGACCAAGGCCACCGCCGCCACGGCCATCGCCGAGCTCGAGCGCCGCCTGGTCGACGTCAGCGACGCGATCGACACCCCGGTCACCCTCAACGTCAACGGCTGCCCCAACTCCTGCGCCCGCATCCAGGTCGCCGACATCGGCCTGAAGGGCATGATCGTCACGACCGACGGCACGCAGGAGCCGGGCTTCCAGGTGCACCTCGGGGGCGGGCTCGCCTCCGCCGACCGCGACGAGGCCGGTCTCGGCCGCACCGTGCGCGGCCTGAAGGTCACCGCTGCTGAACTGCCCGACCTCGTCGAGCGCCTCGTGCGCCGCTGGCTCGACCAGCGCGGGGCCGGCGAGACGTTCTCCACCTGGGCCCACCGCGTCGACGAGGAGGAGCTGCTCCGATGACCAGCACCCACATCCCTGCACCGACGACCGCGGCCGCCGGCGGGCCGCGACCCCGGCGCGGCACCGACGAGCTGCGGGCGCTGGCCGAGGCCGGCGCGCGCGAGCTCGGCCCCGATGCCACGGCCGACGAGGTCGCCGCCTGGGCGGCCCGGACCTTCCCCGGCACGCTCGCCGTCGCGTGCAGCATGGCGGATGCCGTGCTGCCTGCGGTCGTCGCCGACCACGCCCCCGGCGTCGACGTGCTGTTCCTCGACACCGGCTACCACTTCGCCGAGACCTACGGCACCCGGGCGCAGGTGGCCCACGAGCTCGACGTGACGATCGTCGACGTGCTGCCGAAGCTCACCGTGGCCGAGCAGGACGCCGAGTACGGCCCGCGCCTCCACGAGCGCGACCCGGCCGCCTGCTGCCGGATGCGCAAGGTCGAGCCGCTCAAGGCCGCCCTGGGCGGCTACGAGGCGTGGGTCACCGGCATCCGGCGTGACGAGGGACCGACCCGGGCCGACACCCCGCTGGTGACCTTCGACGAGCAGTTCGGGCTCGTCAAGCTCAACCCGCTCGCCGCCTGGACCTTCGACGAGGTCGTCGACTACGCCAACGACCACCGCGTGCCCGTGAACCTCCTCCTCTCCGACGGCTACCCGTCGATCGGCTGCGAGCCCTGCACCCAGCGGGTCGCTCCCGGCGACGACCCCCGCGCCGGCCGCTGGGCCGGCTTCGCCAAGACCGAGTGCGGGCTGCACCCCTGATGACCACCACCACCGACACCCTGACCGAGGCGCTGCCCGTGACGACCCACGTGACCACCGACCTGCTGCCCGAGGCGCCGGCCGACCTGCCCGTGCTCAGCCAGCTCGACGTGCTCGAGAGCGAGGCGATGCTCGTCATCCGCGAGATCACCGCCGAGCTCGAGCGGCCGGTGCTGCTGTTCAGCGGCGGCAAGGACTCCGTCGTCATGCTGCACGTCGCGGCAAAGGCGTTCTGGCCGGCCCCGATCCCGTTCCCCGTGCTGCACGTCGACACCGGCCACAACTTCCCAGAGGTGCTCGCCTACCGCGACGCCACCGTCGAGCGGCTCGGGTTGCGCCTCGAGGTCGCCTCGGTGCAGGACTGGATCGACGACGGCAGGCTTCGCGAGCGCGCCGACGGCACCCGCAACCCGCTGCAGACCCAGCCGCTGCTCGAGGCCATCGCCGTGCACCGCTTCGACGGCGTGTTCGGCGGCGGCCGGCGCGACGAGGAGAAGGCGCGGGCCAAGGAGCGGGTGGTCAGCCTGCGCGACGACTTCGGCCAGTGGGACCCGAAGAACCAGCGCCCCGAGCTGTGGAACATCTTCAACCCCCGGCACCGCATCGGCGAGCACGTGCGGGTCTTCCCGCTGTCGAACTGGACCGAGCTCGACGTCTGGCGCTACATCGAGCGCGAGGGAATCGAGCTGCCCGGCCTCTACTACGCCCACGAGCGCGAGGTGTTCGAGCGCGACGGCATGCTCCTGGCGGTCGGCCCGGTGTCGCAGCCGCGGGCGGGCGAGACCGTGGCCAGCCGACGGGTGCGCTACCGCACGGTCGGCGACATGTCGTGCACCGGCGCGGTCGAGAGCGACGCGGCATCCGTGGGCGACGTCGTCACCGAGGTCGCGGCTTCCACGCTGACCGAGCGCGGCGCCACCCGGGCCGACGACCGGATCTCCGAGGCCGCCATGGAGGACCGCAAGAAGGAGGGGTACTTCTGATGACCTCCGCAGACTCCCCCGTCGACGTCCACTCGGCCGTCGCCGAGCAGGCCCACGACATCGCCGTCGCCCGCAAGGACATCCTGCGCATCGCCACCGCCGGGTCCGTCGACGACGGCAAGAGCACGCTGATCGGCCGGCTGCTGTACGACAGCAAGGCCGTGTTCGAGGACCAGTACGAGGCGGTCGAACGGGCGAGCGCCGGCGGCGACTACGTCAACCTGGCGCTGCTCACCGACGGCCTGCGCGCCGAGCGCGAGCAGGGCATCACGATCGACGTCGCCTACCGCTACTTCGCCACACCACGGCGTACCTTCATCATCGCCGACACGCCGGGCCACATCCAGTACACCCGCAACATGGTCACCGGCGCCTCCACCGCCGACCTGGCGATCGTGCTGGTCGACGCGCGCAAGGGCATGGTGGAGCAGAGCCGCCGGCACGCGTTCCTCGCCTCTCTGCTGCGGGTGCCGCACCTGGTCGTGGCGGTCAACAAGATGGACCTGGTCGACTGGTCGCAGGAGACCTACGAGGCCATCCGCGACGAGTTCAGCGCCTTCGCCGCGCGGCTCGACGTCCCCGACCTGACCGTCGTCCCGATCTCGGCGCTGCACGGCGACAACGTCGTCGGCCGGTCGGAGAAGGCGCCGTGGTACCAGGGCTCCTCGCTGCTGCACCACCTCGAGCACGTGCACGTGGCCAGCGACCGCAACCTCGTGGACGTCCGCTTCCCGGTGCAGTACGTCATCCGGCCGCAGTCCGACGCGTTCCACGACTACCGCGGCTACGCCGGCACCGTGGCCAGCGGCGTGCTGCGCCCCGGCGACGAGGTCCAGGTGCTGCCCAGCGGGCTGACCACGACCATCGCCGGCATCGACGGTCCGCGCGGGCCGGTCGACGAGGCCTTCCCGCCCATGGCGGTCACCGTCCGGCTCC
>JBJMHU010000050.1:0-20901 GCA_045807225.1 Ornithinibacter sp.
CAGACCAGCACCCGCGGCTGGGGCCCGCCAACGGTCAGCACCGCGTTGCCGGCATGGCCGTCGGGCCGGGCGATGTCGCGCAGGACGCCGAGCAAGCGCCTGGCCCGCTGCCTGGGCGGTTGGCTGCGGTCCTGCCAGCGGTGCCACGCCGCGAGGTCCCGAGGGTGCCTCAGGCCGTCCACAGTGCCTCCAGGTCGCGGGCGCGGTGCACGAAGGTGTGCTCGGCGAGGGTACGGGCCCGACCTGCGGTGCGCAGTCCGTCGGCCCAGGCGCGGTCGCCCGCCGCCCGCCCGGCCAGCTCGACGGCCTCCTCGGGTGAGCCGAAGACGGCCAGCTCGACCCCGGGCTCGTAGTGCCGTGACACGTCGGCCCGGTCGACGAGCTGCACGGCGCCGACACCGCAGGCCTCGAAGGTGCGCATCGTGAAGCCGTCCTGGTCGCCGTGCACGTTGAGGGTGGCTCGCGCGCCGGCCATCGCGGCGTAGGCGTCGGGCCGGTCGAGGTCGCGGCCGTGCGGCACCGCCGGCTGGTGCAGCCGCCAGGTGCGCAGCCGGTCGACGGGGTGGCCGGACCAGTCGCGGCCGTGAGCCCGAACCGGTACGTCGTGCTGCGCCAGGGCGCTGAGCAACGCCTCGCGCCCCGGGTAGCGGGCCCCGACGAAGACGACCTCGTCACTCGGCACGGAGGTGAAGGAGACGTCGGGGTCGTGGGCCAGGGGCACGTGCGCGGCGCTCAGGCCGCGTGCGGCGAGGGTCGCCACGTCGTGGGGGGAGTAGCTCGCCAGCGGGCCGGCCGCGGCGAGCGAGGCCGCCGTGTGCCCGGTCCGCCGCAGCTCGTCGTAGAGCCACAGGGCGCGTCGCCGCCCGTCGAGCGCCTCCCACAGCGGGGCGTCGAAGGTGTCGCCCTTCACGACGAGCACGACATCGGGGTCGACCCCGTGCACCGCCTCGACCGCGCGGGCCGTGTGCTCCGCCCGGCGGGGGGCGGAGGACCCCCCGAGCCGCTCCACGAGGTCGTGCCCCACCTTGGCGCGGGCCCTGTCCGCCCACCGCGGGTGGGCGTCGTACGTGAGGGTCGCCACGGCATACCCGAGGGTGCTGAACGCGCGCTCGATCGAGCGCCAGTAACCGTGGAACACCGGGCTGAGCACCAGCAGGCGGGGGTCGCCGCTCACGAGGTGAGCCCACGCTCCTCGAGCTCCCCGAGCGCCTGCTCCCACGCGCTGGCCGGGCTGCCCGGCCGGTCCCACGAGGAGCGCACGAAGTCGTGCACGGCCTGCGCCGTCGAGCGGGCCGGGCGCGGTGCGCCGACGAGGGCCAGGCGGGAGAGGTCGGCGCACGCGTGCTCGATGTCTCCGGCCCGGTGCACCTCGACGTGCACGGTGCCGGCGCTGGGGACCGGCGCGGCATCCGCCGCGAGCCCGGCGAGGTCGACCAGCGACGTGCGCACCCCGGTGCCGCTGTTGAGCACGAGCGGCTCCCCGGGAGTGGGAGGCGTCGAGACGAGGTGGGTGAGCAGGGCGGCGAGGTCGTCGACGTGCACGAAGTCGCGGGTCTGGTGGCCGTCGCCGTAGATGGTGAGCGGCCGCCCCTCGCGCAGCATGGCGAGGAAGGCGGCGAGCACGCCCGTGTAGGGGTTGTGCAGCGCCTGGCCCGGGCCGATCACGTTCTGCGGGCGCACGACCGTGAGCGGCACTCGGTCGCCGCAGACGGCGGTGGCGACCGACTCCCCGAGCGACTTGGTCTCACCGTAGACCGACATCGGGTGGTGCGGGTCGTCCTCGCGCGACGGCGCGGGCGTGGCGGCCGCGCAGCACGGGCGGCCGAAGGTGGGCCGGTGGTCGGGGCACTCGTAGCGCCCCTCGCCGTAGACGGCCCGCGAGCTGATCACGACCAGGGGGATGCCGTGCCCGACCGCGAACTCCGCGGCCCGGCGGGTGCCGTCGACGTTGACCCGGTGGTAGCGGTCGACCTCGTACATCGACTGCCCGGTGCCGGTCTCGGCGGCCAGGTGGACCAGCGCCTCCACGCGGCGGACCTGCGCCGCGGCCGTGGACCAGACCAGCCGGTCGGCGACGTCGCCGACGACCACGGGGCCCGGGAAGGCGTTGCGGGCCGCGTCGGGGTCGGCGTGCACCTGGCGGTGCATCAGGTCGACGGCCGCGACGTCGTAGCGCACCGCGGTGAGGTGGCGCGCCAGGTGCTGACCGATGAACCCGGCTCCCCCGGTGAGCAGGACCGTCACGCGTCCCCCTCCCCACCGTGCGAGGTGCCGATGATGCGCGCGGGCACCCCGCCGACGGTGGCCCCGGGCGGCACGTCGCGGGTGACGACCGCCCCGGCGCCGACCGTGGCACCGTCACCGACGGTGACCCCGCCCAGCACCACGGCCCGCTGGCCGAGGAACACGCCGTCGCCGATGGTGACCGGGCCGGTGCCGTGCACGTCGGACCGGTCGGTGCGCCCGTGGTCAGCGGAGCCGATGTAGACCCCGTCCGCCAGCATGACGCGGTCGCCGATGAGCACCTGGTCGACGCAGTGGATGTGCACGTCGTGGCCGAGGTAGGCGTCGTCGCCGATGGTGAGCCGCCCGCCGGCTCCCTCGACCTGGAGCCAGGCGCCCTCGTAGATCGCGCAGCGGGAGCCGATCGAGATTCGGTCGACCCCGCGCAGCACGCTGGGCCGAACGAGGACGGTGCCGGGGCCTATGGCGGCGAAGGCCCTGCGGTACAGCGCAGTACGGGCCCGGCCGACGTGCCACCGCACCGACGGGGGCGCCTCCACGACGCGGCGGGCGATGCTGCTCACGAGGGGCCTCCATGGATCAGCCGCAGCTCCTCGCGTGCGGTGGCGAGCGGGTCGACGTCGCGCCCGGCGAGCCGGCGGCCGGTGTTGACGACGGCGTTGACGGCCGTGGCCGCGGTGAGCGAGGCCTTCAGCCGGCGTCGGCCACCCCAGGTGCGGGCGTAGTGCATTCGAGAGGCGACGAGCCAGCGGCGCCGGGCCGCCGGGTCGGACGACCCGCCGCCGACGTGGGTGAGCGGTACGGTGCCGGCGAAGACGGTGGGGATGCCGTGCGCCCGCAGCCGTCGCTGCAGGTCGATCTCCTCCGAGTTCATGAAGTAGGCCTCGTCGAAGCCGCCGACGGCGCGGAAGGCCTCGGTGGGCAGCAGCAGGGCGGCGCCGACGACCCAGTCGACCGGCAGCACCGCGCCGGGCACCGCCCGGGTGTCGTGACCGACCGCCTCGTGCAGCACCCGCCGGTCACGGAAGCGGGCCAGCGGCGTCAGCCACTCCACGGTCTGGTGCCGGGCCTTCGGGAAGTGCCGGGCGCTGAAGGCGGCCTGCCCGGCAGGGTCGAGCACGAGCGGGCCGACCACGGCCGGCATCCACGGCGCGGCGGCCGAGACGAGGTCGTCGACGAAGGTGGGGGACAGTGAGACGTCGCTGTTGAGGACGAGGAGAAGGGGCTGGGTCGCCACCGCGGCACCGGAGTTCACCGCGGAGCCGAAGCCGCCGTTGGTCCTGCGCCGAACCAGGGTGACGCCCTGGGTGGCCGGGAACGGCTCCGGGGAGCAGTCGTCGACCACGAGGAGCTCGAGGGGGCGGGTGGTGTGCTGGCCGCGCAGGTCGGCCAATGCCGCCAGGGTGGGTGCGGGGTCGCCGTGGTGCGGGATGACGACGCTGACCCCGTACGTCGGGGACGCGGGGTCGCGAAGGTGGCCGAGCGTCATCCGAGAGCCTCTTGCCTGAGCTGAGCCCAGGAGTCGCAGCGCAGCGCCGCGTCGAGGTCGATCGGCACGAGCGTCCCCACCGGGTTCCAGGCCAGGTCGTCGACCGGCTCGCCCCGGCAGATGGCGTCCCACACCTCCTGGGCGCGCTCCGGCGTGACGCCGGCGAACCGCGGCCAGTGCGACCCCATCCCGGCCAGCGAGCCGGTGCCCTCGTAGGCGAGCGCACCCTTGACCAGCTTCCGCCCGAGCTGCTCCCGCGAGCGCCAGGGGACGTGCAGCAGGACCAGTGACTCACGGTCCGCCGGCGGCCCGGCTGGGTGGTGCACCGAGTGGTTGCCCTGGGTGAGGACGGCATCCGGGTCGGAGCGGAAGCACACCTTGCCCTGGGCGTGCGGGACGGTGTCGAGCACCCAGCCGTGCTCGCGGCTCGGGAAGACGTTGTGCACACGAGCCTCCACCACGTCGCCGGTGAGGCCTGCCAGCACGTCGGTGAGGCGGCCGTCGGCGCCGAACCAGAACTCGTCCGCGTCGAACGGCAGCACCCAGTCGGCCCCCTGGCGCCAGGCGTAGCGGCTCAGGTGAGTCATCTTCAGCGACTGGAAGAACTCGCGCACCGGGTCGTTCACCACGGTCAGCCGCGCCGAGCCGGCGACCCGTCGCACGGCGCCCACCGTGTCGTCGGTCGAGCCGTTGTCGGACACCAGCAGGTGCGACACGCCCTGGCGCAGCAGGTGCTCGACGACGCGCCCGATGATGTCGTCCTCGTCCTTGACCATGGTGACGGCCCAGACCGAGCCCGCGTGCCGCGGCCGGGGCAGGCGGCGGGGGAGCACGACGCCGGCCCGGATGCGGGCCATGGCGTGTCGGTCCTCGGCGGTGCGGTGCCGGTCCTGGTCGGGGCCGAGGTCCAGCTTGCGCGCGAGCCGGCGCAGCAGCGCTCGTGGCCGCCGGGACGTGGCGGTTCGTTGCGCCGTCACTGCAGGTCCCCGAGGCGGACCAGGTGGGCGAAGTCCCGGTTGCGCTCGCGCAGCTCCGCGAAGGAGCCGGAGTCCGCTACCCGACCTGCGTCGAGGAGCACCACCAGGTCGCAGTGCTTGACCGTCGACAACCGGTGCGCCACCAGGATGCTGGTGAGCCGTCCCTTCAGGCCGTTGACGGTGTCGATGACCTGGCGCTCGGTCAGGTTGTCCAGCGCCGAGGTGGCCTCGTCCATGACGAGCAGGCGGGGCCGGCGGTAGAGGGCCCGGGCGATGCCCACCCGCTGTCGCTGGCCGCCGGAGAGGCGGCTGCCGCGCTCGCCGAGGCGGGTGTCCAAGCCGTCGGGCAGCGACGCCAGGAAGTCCCCGAGCTGGGCGTCCTCGACGGCCCGGGCGAGGCGGTCGGGGTCGACCCGGTCGGCCTCACCGAGGGCGATGTTCTCGCGCAGGGACGCGTCGAGGAGCCACACGTCCTGGGGCACCATCGCGATGTCGGCACGCCACTGCTCGAGCCGGCCCCGCAGGTCGACGCCGTCGATGAGCACCCGCCCGGTGTCGGGCACCAGGAATCCGGTGAGGATGTCGACCACGGTGCTCTTGCCGGCTCCGCTGCCTCCGACCAGCGCCACCGAGGTGCCCACCTCGATGCGCAGGTCGACCTCGTGCAGCACGACCTCGTCGGAGCCCTCGTAGTGGAACGAGACGCGCTCGAGCACGACGCTCTCGGTGAACGGGAGAGGGATGACGCCTCTGGTCGGCGCCGGAAGGCGCTGTCCCTCGTTGAAGTGCTCGACGACGACGTCGAGCGCGAACCGGCCGCCCTGCACCAGGTTCAGCGAGGCCATCAACCGGTTGATGCTCGGCAGCACCCGGAACCCGCCGAGCGCGATGACCCCCAGGCTGCTCATCACGGTGGAGCTCGGCCCGCTGCGGAACGCGACGAGCCCCATCAGCCCGACACCGACGACGAAGAGCACCTCGAGGATGTTGCGCGGCACCGCGGCGAGGAGGTTGGTGATGCGGTCTGCCCGCGCGCTGCGCTCGCGCGCGGCGCGGAACCGCTCGACGAAGTAGCCCTCGTTTCCGCTCAGCTGCACCTCGCGCACGGCCCCGACCGCCTCCGTCGCAGCGCGGTAGGACTGCTGGGTGCCCCTTTGGGACTGCCGGCCCGCGTCGACGAGCCGCGGCCGGGCCCAGCGCTGGAAGATCGAGACCGCGACGAGGAAGTACACCGCCCCCACGGCGGTGGGGACGGGGGCGGCCACGAACACCGTGACGGTGACCATGATGATCGTGAAGGCCTCGGCCAGGCCGGCGACGCCGCCGGCGACCACCCTGCCGTAGACCTTCGCGACGGCGTCGTTGACCGTGCCGAGGATGTCGGCGCTGTTGGTGCGCAGGTGCAGTGCGTAGGGCGCCCGCAGGAAGCGGCGCAGGATGGTCGAGGACATGTCGACCTGCACCCGCATCAGCACCCCGCCGGTCCACCAGGTGAAGACCGTGTTGAGCACCGCCTTGAGCACGTAGGCGACGAGCACCCCGGCGCCGAAGACCGCCGCCGCGGTCGGCAGGGGGGTGTCGCCCACCACGGAGCGCAGCCTGGCGGGCAGCTCGGCGGGGCTCTCGGCGGAGGTCACCTGCAGCGCGGCGTAGGCGAAGGCCAGCGCCGCCACCTCGAGCAGGGCAAGCAGCAGGGTGCCGAGCACGATGAGCGTCAGCTGCACGCGCAGCCGTCGGGGGAACAGGACCCCCGCCCCCCGGGGAAGCCCCAGGAACTTCCGGAGCGCTGCCGTGACTCCCGCGACCACCTGATCCATTTGGCGGCCAGTCTGTCACGAGCGACACAGTGCCCTGCGCCCCAACGTGGAAGCGAGGTCGGATCGCGCACCTAGGCTGGGCGCATGACGGACTCACCCATCGGGGTCTTCGACTCCGGCTACGGCGGGCTCACCGTCATGCGGGCGATCCTCGACCAGCTGCCGCACGAGTCGGTGGCCTACTTCGGCGACACGGCGCGCGCTCCCTACGGCCCGCGCCCGATCGCCCAGACCCGCGAGCTGGCGCTCGAGTGCCTCGACCGGCTGGTCGACCACGGCGTGAAGATCCTCGTCATCGCCTGCAACACGGCATCCGCGGCGGTGCTGCACGACGCGCGCGAGCGCTATGACGTGCCGGTGGTCGAGATCATCCGGCCGGCCGTGCGTCGCGCGGCCGCCGCCACCCGCAGCGGCCGGGTCGGTGTCATCTCCACCGCCGGCACCCACCAGTCCGGCGCCTACCTCGACGCCTTCGCCGCCGCCCCGCACCTCGACGTCGTGAGCACCCCGTGCCCGCGGTTCGTCGAGTTCGTCGAGCGCGGCGTCACCGGTGGCCCCGAGCTGGTCGGCGTCGCCCACGACTACCTCGACCCGCTGCGCGAGCGCGGCGTCGACACCCTGGTGCTCGGCTGCACCCACTACCCGCTGCTCACGGCGGTCATCTCCTACGTCATGGGCGACGGCGTCACGCTGGTGTCCTCCGCCGAGGAGACGGCCAAGGACGTCTACCGGGTGCTGGCCGACGCCGACCTGCTGCGCCCCGACGACCTGCCGCTCCCCGACCACGGCTTCACCACCACCGGCGACCCCGAGGAGTTCCGTCGGCTGGCCAGCCGCTTCCTCGGCGTGGGCTCGCGGCTCGGGCCGGTGTTCACCGCACCCCCGCACGTGCTGGCAGGGGGCCGCGCATGAGGGTCACGGTCATCGGCTGCTCCGGGTCGTTCGCCGGGCCGGACTCACCCGCGTCGTCCTACCTCGTGCAGCACGCCGCCGCCGGCCGCACCTGGAACCTCCTGCTCGACCTCGGCAGCGGCTCGCTCGGTGCCCTGCAGCGCCACCTCCCGCCCGACGACCTCGACGCCGTCGTGCTCAGCCACCTGCATCCCGACCACTGCGTCGACCTGTGCGGCCTCTACGTCACCCGGCGCTACCGGCCCGCCGGCCCCCTGCCCGGCCGCCTCCCGGTGCACGGCCCCACCGGCACGGCCCAGCGCATCGCGATGATGTACCACGGCCTGGAGCCGGGGGCCATGGACGCGCACTTCGACTTCGGGCCGGTCGCGGATGCCGTGCCGTTCTCGGTGGGTCCGTTCACGGTGACCCCGTATGCCGTGAACCACCCGGTCGAGGCCTACGGCTACCGGGTCGAGGCGGCCGGCGCGGTTCTGGCCTTCACCGGCGACACCGACGACTGCGACAACCTCACCGCGCTGCTGCACGGCGCCGACCTCGCGCTCACCGACTCGGCGTTCGTCGACGGGCGCGACGTGGTGACCGGCATCCACCTGTCCGGGTCACGGGCGGCGGCCGCCGCGGTGCGGGCCGGGGGAGTGGGCCGGCTGGTGCTCACCCACATCCCTGCCTGGAACGACCCCGAGGTGTGCCGGGCGCAGGCGGCCGCGGTGTGGCCGGGCGAGGTCGAGCTAGCCCGGTCCGGCGCGATCTACGACCTCTGAGCCGGCCGCGGCGTCCGGGGCACGGTTCGCGCCCGGCTAGCCTTGCCGCCATGCCCGACTCCACCCCCCGCCACGACGGCCGCGCCCCCGACCAGCTGCGCGAGGTGCGCATCACCCGCAACTGGCTCGACCACGCGGAGGGCAGCGTCCTCGTGGAGTTCGGCCGCACCCGCGTGCTGTGCGCCGCCTCCTTCACCGCCGGCGTGCCGCGCTGGCTCAAGGGCCGGGGGTCGGGGTGGGTCACCGCCGAGTACGAGATGCTGCCGCGCTCGACCAACACCCGCAGCGACCGTGAGTCGCGCCGCGGCAAGGTCGGCGGTCGCACCCACGAGATCAGCCGGCTCGTCGGGCGCAGCCTGCGCGCCGTCATCGACACCACCGCCCTGGGCGAGAACACCATCGTGCTCGACTGCGACGTGCTGCAGGCCGACGGTGGCACCCGCACGGCTGCCATCACCGGCGCGTGGGTGGCGCTTGCGGATGCCGTGGCCGACGCCCGCGCCAAGGGGCTCGTCGCTGCGGGGGCCGAGCCGCTGACCGGATCCATCGCCGCGGTGAGCGTCGGGCTGGTCTCCGGCCGGCCGGTGCTCGACCTCGACTACCCCGAGGACTCCACCGCGCAGACCGACATGAACGTCGTGATGACCGGCGACGGCCGGTTCGTAGAGGTGCAGGGCACCGCCGAGGGTGCCGGCGCGGCGTTCGACCGCGCGGTGCTCGGCGACCTGCTCGACCTCGCGACCACGGGCTGCGCCGAGCTGGCCCGCCGGCAGCAGGACGCGCTCGCCACGCCGGCCCGGGAGCGGCTGGCGTGACCGGGCGGCTGGTGCTGGCGACCCGCAACGAGCACAAGGTGCACGAGCTGCGGCAGATCCTCGCCGGGCTGGTCGACGAGCTCGGCCTCGAGGTCGTCGGCGCCGACGAGGTCGACGGCGCCCCGGACGTCGCCGAGACCGAGGTGACCTTCCTCGGCAACGCCCGGCTCAAGGCGGTCGCGCTGGCGCAGGTCAGCGGCCTGCCTGCGGTGGCCGACGACTCGGGGCTGGCGGTCGACGTGCTCGGCGGGTCGCCCGGGGTCTTCTCCGCCCGCTGGTCGGGGTCGACGGCCGGGCCGGATGCCGGGCGAACCGAGCGCGACCGCGCCAACCTCGCACTGCTCCTCGAGCAGCTGGGTGACGTGCCCGACGAGCACCGTGCGGCGGCCTTCGTGTGCGCCGCCGTCGTCGCCCTGCCCGACGGGCGGGTCGAGGGCGTCGAGGGCCGGGTCACCGGCACCCTGGTGCGGGCGCCGCGCGGCACCAACGGCTTCGGCTACGACCCGGTGTTCGTGCCCGACGGCGACAGCCGCACGCTCGCGGAGTACACCGACGTCGAGAAGAACGCGATCTCCCACCGGGGCAACGCGTTCCGCGCCCTCGCGCCCGTGCTGCGCGAGTTGCTGCACTGACGGTCGGGAGCACCGCCTACCCTTGCCCTGCGCGCAAGTGGCGGAACTGGCAGACGCGCCAGGTTTAGGTCCTGGTGCCCTCGGGCGTGCGGGTTCGAGTCCCGCCTTGCGCACCGGTGCTCAGTCGGGTGGTCGCCTGCGCGGTGGCCGCAGGCGGGCGAGCAGCCGAAGGGCGGTCGTGGAGCCGGTGGCCGCGACCAGGGCGTAGGCCCGCGACGTGGCGCGGCGGTCGACCCGGGCGACCTGCGCCAGCAACGGCGCCAGCGTGCGGGCGGGCGCACCGCGGCGGGCGAGTGCCAGCAGCTGCGGCCGCACGGCATCCGTCACGATCCGGTCGGTGTGGGCGTCCCGCCCCCAGTGCTTGGCCCGGATGCGGATGCGGGTGAGCGCCCACTCGGGGTCCTCGTCGCGGAACATCCGGGCGCCCAGCGAGGTCGACACCTCACGCCAGCTCACCAGGGCGTCGTCCACGTGGGTGAACGGGAACCGTGCCGACAGGCGCAGCCACAGGTCGTGGTCCTCGAGGAACAGGGTCTCGTCGTAGCCGCCGACCTCGCGCACGGCCGAGGTGCGCGCCAGCACGGACGGGGCGGGTATCCAGTTGCCCCTCAGCAGCTCCTCGAAGGTGTCGCGGGCGCCGAGCGGCTCGAAGCGGCGGATGAAGGAGGTGCCGACCACGGCGCCCTCCTCGTCGACGACCTCTGCGTCGCTGTAGACGAACGCGAGGTCGTGGTGCCTGTCGAGCAGCGTCAGCTGCCGCTGGAACCGGTCGGGGCGCATCAGGTCGTCGCCGGAGATGTAGGAGTAGTAGGGCGTGTCGACGTGCGCGAGGGCGGCGTTGAGCGTGGCGGTGAGCCCCCGGTTGCGCTCCGCGAGCAGCAGCACGGTGTCGAGGCGGCTGGCGGCCGCCCAGTCCCGCAGGCGGGTCGCACTGTCGTCGGGCGACGCGTCGTCGCAGAGGATCACCCGTTCGGGTGGGGTCGTCTGCGCTGCGAGGGAGGCGAGCAGGTGGTCGACGAAGCGCTCGTGCCGGTAGGTCACGACGATGACCGTGACTCCTCCCGGGGCGCCACCCCCGGTGCGGTGTTCGTCGATCACGCCGCCGACGGTAGCCGACGCCCGACCGGGGTAGGTTGGGCCCCAGCATCCTCGACACGACCCAGGAGGCCTCACGTGGGTGACCGGCTCAGCCCCGGCGACACCGCTCCCGACTTCACGCTGCCCGATGACACCGGCTCGTCGGTGACGCTCGGCGACCTGCGTGGCGGCAAGGTGATCGTCTACTTCTACCCGGCGGCGATGACCCCGGGGTGCACGACTCAGGCCTGCGACTTCAGCGACTCGCTGGAGTCCCTCAAGGCCGACGGATACACCGTGCTCGGCATCTCGCCCGACGCCCCCGCGAAGCTCGCGAAGTTCCGCGACAAGGAGGGGCTCACCGTCACGCTGCTCTCCGACGCGGACCGCGCCGTCATGAAGGGCTGGGGCGCCTTCGGCGAGAAGAAGCTCTACGGCAAGACCGTCGAGGGCGTCATCCGCAGCACCGTCGTCGTCGACGAGACCGGCCAGGTCTCGCACGCCTTCTACAACGTCAAGGCCACCGGTCACGTGGCCAAGCTCCGCCGCGACCTCGGACTCGAGTGAGGACCTCATGAGCACCGCCCAGCCCGCCGCCGCAGCCGACGGCACCACCGCATCCGCCGCCGCCACCGCCGACGGGGTGGCCGTCGCCGCGCCCGCGGCCCCCGTCTCCATCCCTGCACTCGAGGCCGAGATCTCGGCCCGTCGTGAGCGCCTGGCCAGGACCATCGACGAGCTGACCTACCGGGTCCACCCGAAGACGATCATCAACCGGCAGGCGGAGGCCGCGAAGGCGCGCTTCGCCGACGTCGCGACCACCCCCGAGGGTGACCTGCGCGTCGAGCGGATCGCCGCGGTCGTCGCGGTGGTCGCCGTCGTCGGCGGCTGGCTGATCTACCGCCGGCTGAGTCGCAGCTGACCGTCCGATTCCCTCCGGCGGCACGGCGCGACTACGGTGAGCCGATGACGCGCCCCCCCGGCCGGCCCGGTGACGACGCCGAGCGGGATGCCGCCCTGCGGGCGTCGCTGCGGCCCGCCGACGAGCTGGCGGAACGTCGTCCGCGTCGGCGGCAGGTGGAGGTCGAAGGCGTCGAGGAGTCGCTCCGGCCGGTGGTGGACCAGGCCGTCGCCGACCTGGTGGCGCGGTTGGGCGTCGCACCCGCCCAGGTGAGGGTGGAGGCGGCCGGCGCGGTGACCTGGTCCGACGGCTCGTGCGGGTGCCCCGAGCCGGGGCGCGCCTATCCACAGGTGCCCGTCGACGGCGTCTACGTCCGCCTGGCTGCCCGGGGGCGACTCTTCCATTTCCACGGCGGCGGGCGGCGCGGGCTCTTCCTCTGCGACGCCTGAACCGGCCCCCCTGGCACATCGACCTCCGCTCGGGATCCGATGCAGAGATACCGGATAGCGAAAAAGTAGTGATGTAAGGGTGTCTTGGGCCCTGTTCCAGGCATACATTCCCGCAGGGGGACACCTGCGACCGGCAGACCAGCGGGACACTCGCGGGCCCCGTCACATCCAGGCAGCGTCCGGCGGGGGCCGGACGAGAGGAGTGTTGCCGTGAAGCGCATCATCGCCATGGCGGGGGCCGCGACAGCGGCGCTCTGCATCGCCACCACACCGAGCTGGGCCGCCGTCGCGCCACCCGCTGCGGCGTCCCCGGCAGGTGTCTCGGTGAACCCGAGCGTCGAGAAGAGCAAGTCCGGCAGTTATGTCGTCGTCATGAAGGCCGATCCCCTCGTGAAGTCGATGAAGGTCAAGGACCTGGGCAGCACCCGGGGCAAGCAGCGCAAGGCTGCGGTCCGCGCGACCCACGACGCCGTCCTCAAGCGGGCAGGCGTCCCGGCGAGGCAGAAGACCACCGACTACAGCAACGCCGTCAACGGCTTCGCGGTGCGCACCACCTTGCGCAGCGCCGAGAAGATCGCCCGTGACCCCGGTGTGGCCCTGGTCCTCCCGGACGAGCTCCGGCAGCCCACTGCGGTGGCCGACGACTCCCGGGGCCACGGCACCTCCCCGAGGAGCCTGGCCGTCAACGGGCTCAACAACTTCCTCGGTCTCACCGGCAAGGGTGAGGCCTACGCCAGGGGCGTGACCGGCAAGGGTGTCCTCGTCGGGGTCATCGACACCGGCATCTGGCCCGAGCACCCCAGCTTCGCCGGGCGGGCGGGGCTCCCGGCAGCGCCGGTGTTCGACGTCACCGAGCGGTCCGCCTGTGCGTTCGGCAACACCGCCTGGAACCCCAACGACAAGCCGTTCGCGTGCAACAACAAGCTGGTCGGGGCGCGCGAGTTCCTCGACACCTACAAGGCGAACCAGGGCCTGGAGCACCACGAGTTCGACTCGGCTCGGGACAACGAGGGCCACGGCACCCACACCGCGTCGACCGCTGCCGGCAACGGCAACGTGCGGGCGAGCATCTTCGGGGTGGGCAAGGGCGTGGTGTCCGGTATCGCTCCTGACGCGCAGGTCATCGCGTACAAGGCGCTGGGTGACCTCGGTGGCTTCACCTCCGACCTGGCCGCCGCGATCGACCAGGCTGTCGCGGACGGCGTCGACGTCATCAACTACTCCATCGGCGGTGGCGCCCAGACGGTGAGCGCCGACACCATCGCGTTCCTCTTCGCCGCAGATGCAGGTGTCTTCACGGCCGTCTCGGCGGGCAACGACGGGCCCGGCGCCGCCACCATCGGGGGGCCTGCGGACGTTCCGTGGGTGACCGCGGTGGGTGCGACGACCTACCCCACGTTCTACAAGGGGGTGGTCAAGCTCGGGAACGGGCGCAGCTACGTGGGCGGCTCGGTGACCAGGAGCTCGAAGAAGGCGGAGTTCGTGGACGCAGCCCGGGCAGGGACCGCTGGGTCGGACCTGTGCCTCGCCGGCACCCTTGACCCCGCCAAGGTCACCGGCAAGATCGTGCTCTGCGGTCGCGGCACCAACGGTCGCCTCGAGAAGAGCTTCGAGGTGCAGCGGGCCGGTGGCATCGGCATGGTGCTCTACAACCAGAGCGACGTCGACACCATCTTCACGGACAACTTCTTCGTCCCGACGGTCATGGTGGACAACTCACCCGGCACGGCGATCCGCGCCTGGGTCAACCGCACGGCTCACCCCGTGGGCCAGCTGGTCAACGAAGGCATCAGCAAGGCGCCCTTCCCCACCCCGTCGGTCGCGCTGTTCTCGAGCCGCGGCGAGAACCCGACGTCCGGAGACATCATCAAGCCGGACATCAGCGCACCCGGTGTCCAGATCATGGCCGGCAACACGCCACTGCCGTCGCCCGGCACCCAGCCGGCCGGTGAGCTGTTCCAGGCCATCGCCGGCACGTCGATGTCCTCACCGGTCGTCGCGGGTTCCTACGCCCTTCTCAAGCAGGTGCACCCCGACTGGTCGGCCGCCGCCGCCAAGTCGGCCCTGATGACGACCGCAGACACCCGCGTCCGCGACAACGACCGCAGGACGCAGGCCGGCCCGTTCGCCATGGGCGCCGGACTGGCCGTGGTGGGTGAACCGGGCCGCAAGGGTTCCGCCTTCCGCCCCGGCCTGGTCTACGACGCCGGCTTCAACGACTACCTCGGGTTCCTCTGCGCCGAGGGCAGGGAGGCGTTCCCCGACCCCGACGTCACCTGTGCCGCCCTCGCGGCAGCCGGGATCCCGACGGTGGCGGCCGACCTCAACTACGCGTCGATCGGTGACGAGTCGGTTCCCGGTGTCACGACGACCACCCGCACCATCACCAACGTGTCGGGCGCGAGGGGAACGTTCCGGGCGCGCACCATCGCCCCCGCCGGGTACTCGGTGAAGGTCACGCCCTCGACCCTCCGGCTGGCCGCCGGTGAGTCGGCGACCTTCTCGGTCACCATCACGAACCGGGCTCAGGTCCCCTCGGGGCAGTGGCGGTTCGGGTCCCTCACCTGGACGGGCAGCGGATACTCCGTGCGCAGCGCCATCGCCGTCAAGGGCACGGACATCGAGGTGCCCACGAACGTCGTCGGCAGCGGAACGTCCGGCACGGCCTCCATCCCGGTGCGGTTCGGGCGGGCGGGCGCCTACACGGCCACCCCCCACGGACTCGTGCCGGCGACCGACACCAACGGGACGATCGACCAGGACCCCGACCAGACCTTCCCGAGTGCCGATGACGGGGCCGGAGTCGACCAGATCCCGTTCACCCTGAACGGGGTGACGCTGGCCCGCTGGTCGCTGGTGCTGCCCGGTGCCACCGACCTCGACCTCTACCTCAAGGGGCCTGACGGCACCATCGTCGCCCGCAGCACGAACGGTGGGACCGACGAGGAGATCACTCTTGACCACCCCGCCGACGGCACCTACACGGTGGTCGTCCACGGTTGGTCGGTCGGCACTCCGGGTACGGCGTATGACCTGCGCAGCTGGCTCGTCCCCTCGGCGACCGGCGGCAGCCTCCAGGTGACCTCGGGTAGTCCGGTGACGGCGACCGTCGGTGGAAGCACCACCGTGGGCCTGTCGTGGTCCGGCCTCACCGCTGGCACCGACTACCTGGGCACGGTGAACCACGCCATCGACGGCGACGACGTCGCCACCACCGTGGTCGCGGTGACGGGGTGACCTGACACCACGTCCGGCGGAGCGCACCCCGCCGACACCACGACCTTCGGGGGTCCGGCCACAGCCGGGCCCCCGACGTGGTCCCGTCAGGTGCTACGTGCTCGATGCCGACGTGAGCAGGACGCGGTCGACGAGGAACGGCGTCCCGGTCTGGCAGGTCGTCGCGAGCCCGGCGTCCGGGCGACCGGACACGGTCACCGTGGCACCGCTGCGCAGGTCGGCAAGCACCGCCTGGTCGCCCACGAGCAGGTAGTCCACGGCCGCGGCGCCACCCTCGGCGGCGACGTCCAGAAGCAGGCAGGACCCCTCGACCGCTGCACGACGGACCGTCCCGGTCACCGTGGTCGAGACTCCCTGCGTGGGCTTCGGCGCGGTGGGGGAGCCGATGACAGGGGGTCTCGTCGGGACGCTGGCGGTCGGAGCCGCCCCACCCCGATCGGAACCAGCAGGTCCCTCCCGTGGGGGCACCTCACCACACCCGGCGAGACCGGCCCCCAACAGGCCGACGGCTGTGCTCAGAACCAGAGCTGCTGTGACGCGACGACGCATGCCTGTGGGACGTCGGCACGCCTGACCGGGTTCCTCGACCTGATCAGCGGGCGGGCGGCTCACGCACGTCGCGCACCTCGCGCTCGCGGTCGAGCTCGCGGACCTTCTGGGTGGTCAAGGTGCTGAGGTCGGTGGGGCCGTGCAGGCGACCCGCGCGGCCGGCAGCCTCGGTGGCCAGGGCGACGAGCCGCGACCCGAGAGCGCGGGGAAGGCGTGGGGCCGACCGTTCGACGACGCGGCCCAGTCGCTGGTAGGACGACCAGTCCCGCAGCGCCCAGGCCACCGCGGCCACGGCCGTGGCCCACACGTGCTCGCGCGCGGATGCCGGGGCCGGCTCTGCGGCAGCGTGGCTCGTGCCGTGCACCCGCTCGAACAGCGCCCGGGAGGCACCGGCCACGTAGGCACGCGGGACGCGGTTCGCGGCCGACAGGGCTGCTCCGCGGTGCTCGATCTCGAGCGCGGGGTCGACGACGATCCTCACCCCCGACCGAGCGAGCCGGTAGCCGAGCTCGCTGTCCTGCCCGTAGACGAACCGCGGGTCGAACCCGTGGTCGAGGCGCTGCCACGCCGCACGGGTCACCGAGTTGTGCGCCGACCAGTCGACCCAGCGCAGGGCGGCTGGACGGGTGTACCACTGCTCGAGCCGGCGTCGCCCGGTGGCCGCACCGTAGGTGCGCGCGTAGGGCGTGTCGGTGACGACGTCGCGCATGGCGCAGGAGACCCCGAGGTCGTCGCGCCCGCGATGGTTCTCGACGTGGCCCCGCACCATGTGGGGCTCCGGGGTGAGGTCGTCGTCGCAGCGGATCAGCACCCGCCCCCGCGCAGCGGCGAAGCCGTCGTTGAGCGCCGCCACGACGCCGCGGGGCTCCTCGGACCGCAGCACCCGCAGCGGGAGCCGGGCCTGCCACCCCTCGAGCACCTCGGGGGAGTCGTCGAGCACGCCGTCGAGCACCACCAGCACCTCCCACGGGCCGGGGTGGTCCTGGCGCGCCAGCGCGTCGAGCAGCGCGGGCAGGCGGTGCGTCCCTCGGTGGCTCGGCACGATGACCGAGGCGTCGAGCGGGTTCGCGGTCACCGCTGGATCATACGGAGCGAGGTGCGGCCGGGCGGCCGGGGCAACGAGCGAGGCCCCCCGGTGTCGGGAGGCCTCGTGTGGTGCGCCATCAGGGACTCGAACCCCGAACCCGCTGATTAAGAGTCAGCTGCTCTGCCAATTGAGCTAATGGCGCGCGACGGAGACATTAGCAGCCGCCCGGCATCCCGGCGAAATCCGGCCGGCCGACCCGGCCGGTCAGGGATGGGTGCCGTCGGGGTCGGCTGTCGCACCGTCGTCGGCGCGGTCCGCGACATCCGCCTCGGCATCCGACTGCGGGCCACCGATGCTGCGCCAGGCGGCGCCCAGGGCGAGCGCGGCGAGGAGCACGACGGCCCCGATCACCACCCATCCGGGGATGCCGCCGCCGGACTCCTCGGAGGCGGGGGCGGTGCTGATGGTGGGCTGCGGCGAGGCCACCACCGAGGCGGTGGACTCGGGGGTCGGCGTGGCCACGGTGGGGGTCGCCGACGCGCTGGGCGACGGGGTCGCGGATGCCGGCGCGGACGTGGTCGTGAACGTCACGGTTCCCGAGACCGGGTGGCCGTCGGTGCTGACCACCCGGTAGGTGACCACGTGCTGGCCGGCCGCCAGGTCGCTCGTGAGCGGCTGGGTCACCGCTCTGCCGTCGGTGGTGGCGGCTCCGTCGGTCTCGTCGCCCGAGGGACCTGCCACCTCGACGGTCACGAAGCTGGGGTTGACGTCCTCGTTGAACTCCAGGGTGACGGCGCGTGCCGTCTCGACCGAGCTGCCGTCCTTGGGGGTCGACCCGAGCAGCTTGGCGTGCTGCGGGAGCACCGCCGGACCCGCGGCGAACGCGGGCGCCACCGACACCACCACGAAGGCGGCGACGATGACGAGGGTGACGATGGTCGCAACACGGCGGGAGAGCATGCGCACCATGATCGCAAACCCGGAGGAGATCGAGCGACCCCTCGGGGGACCCCACCGCTCACCCGGCTGCTCCGGCTCCACGTCACTGGGCAGCCATGATGGTCAACCCGTCGAGGAGCGTGCCCCCCGAGGTGCGCACGAGGGTCTGCCGCAGGGTCCCGCTGGGAGCACGCCCTTGGCGACCCGGAGGTGATCCCGCCGTCGACGACGCGGGGGCGGCGGGAACGACAGTGGCCCGGGGCCCCACTTGGGGGCACCGGGCCACTGCAGCCCCCGGTGAACAGGGGCTTTCGGGGTGAGTGACGGGACTTGAACCCGCGGCCACCTGGACCACAACCAGGTGCTCTACCAACTGAGCTACACCCACCATCTGCTCCTGCCAACAGGCACAGGGGCAGCGACGAGTGTAACGGCCGGGGGCGCGGAAGCCGAATCAGGCGGTGGGAGGGGCGGCGGCGCCGGTCAGGGCACCGGCGTGCCGGCTCGCGATCTCCTTGGCCGTCGCGCTGTCGGGTCCGGGCAGGGCGACGAACACGGCGTCACGGTAGTAGCGGAGCTCCTCGATCGACTCCCGGACGTCGGCCAGCGCCCGGTGGTTTCCGCTCTTCGCCGGTGCCGAGTAGTAGGCGCGTGGGAACCACCGGCGGGCCAGCTCCTTGATGCTCGAGACGTCGACGTTCCGGTAGTGGACGTAGCTCTCAAAGGTGGGCATGTCTCGCGCCAGGAAGGCTCGGTCGGTGCCGATGGTGTTGCCGGCCAGCGGCGCCTTCCGCGGCTCACGAACGAACTCCCGCACGTACTCCAGCACCCGCTCCTCGGCCTCAGCCATGCTCAGCCCGCTCTGCAGTTGCTCCAACAGCCCCGAGCTGGTGTGCATGCTGCGGACGAAGTCGCCCATCTGCTCCAGGGCCTGGTCGCTGGGCTTGATCACCAGGTCGACACCTTCGCCGAGCACGTTGAGCTCGCCGTCGGTCACCAACGCCGCGACCTCGATCAGCGCGTCCTGGACCAGGTCCAGGCCGGTCATCTCGCAGTCGGCCCACACCATCAGCTCACGCACCCTCATACCTTACGGTCACCCCCCGCCGCCTCCGTCGCTCGCAAGGCGCGCTGCGGCCGGGGGGTGAAGACGGGGACCCACCGCGCGAGCCAGGCCGAGCCCGCCCAGGTCAGCAGCCCCATGGTGACAGCGGCGGCCGCCAGCGGGGCGACGAGGCTGACGGCTGCGATCACCAGCGGACCGCCTGCACCGCCGACGTCGGCCGCCAAGCGCCAACCACCGAGGAACTGGGACCGGCCGACGGACGGGGAGGCGTCGGCTCCAAGGGTCATCACGATCCCGGCGGAGATGCCGTTGCCCACTCCCATCAGGCAGGCGACCAGGCCGATGGCGAGCGGCCCACTCGTCAGGGGAAGAAGCAGGAAGCCGAGCCCGAGGATCACCATCGACGGCACGGCGACGAAGACCCGGCCGAAGCGGTCCATGATCGCGCCGCCGGGATAGAACAACAGCATGTCCACGGCGGCGGAAACGCCGTAGATGATGCTGGTCGTCGCGGCGTCAAGACCCTGCGACTCGGCCCATAGCGGGACGATCGACTGGCGGGTGGAGCGTGCGGCGGAGATCACCAGGGCGCCAACGCCGAGGGTGAGCAGGACCCGGCGATGGGCGGCCAGCACGGCCCAGACCGACAGGTGGCTGACGCCCTGGGCCGCGGCGACCGTGCGGGACTGCTTGGTGACGTCGTGCAGGAATGCGGTCAGCAGGGCGGCCGACAGGCTCATCAGGGCGGCGAAGGCGTAGGCGGCGCCGATCGTCCAGGCTGAGACGATCGCCGCTCCGATGAAGGGGCCGACGAACAGCCCGATCCGGAAGGTTCCGCCCAGCGTCGACAGCGCGCGCGCCCGCAGCCGGATGGGGATCGCCTCCGTCAGGTACGCCTGTCGGGCCAGGGTGAACACTGCCCCGGCGAGTCCGGTGACCAGGACCGCGACGGCCAGCAGCACCACCGACCTGGCCAGAAACGCCCCGACAAGGGCCAGAGCGTCCACCGAGCAGGCAAGGATCAGGGCCTTCTGCTCACCCACCCGGGCTGCGAGAGCGCCCGCCGGCAGATCGCCGATGAGCTGCCCGATCCCGATCAGCCCGACGACCAGCGCGGCCACGGTCACGCTCGCTCCGAGACTCCGAGCGGAGAGGGCGATCAGCGGCAGGATCGCGCCCTGGCCGATCGACACGAGCACCGTCGGTCCATAGGCCGGAACCGCGATGGAGCGCCACGGAATGGTCTCCGGCGGCAGCTCACCAGGGGACGGCGTCACCGGCTCGGATGATGGTCGCGCCCGGTCATGCCCTGAACCTACGTCCCGGACTCAGGGCTACGGGGCACCGTCCGAATTGGGATGCGTGGCGGTGGCGCGGAGACGTCTGAGGCGACGGCTACCGAGGGCTGCAGCGGATAGGATGCCGCGAACGGGTGAGTGCGGATCGCACGGCCCCGGCCCCCGTAGCTCAGAGGATAGAGCAGCAGCCTTCTAATCTGTCGGTCGTAGGTTCGAGTCCTACCGGGGGCGCCGTACACACTTTGACTAGGGGCTTGCGCCAGGAGCGCTCGACGTTGTGGCTCCGCTCCCCACATGACTCCCCACATGTCGTCTAGGATCGCGCGTGTGAGGCACCTGGCGATTGGCCAATCCGGTGAGGTGACGGCCACGGCTCAGTGCAGGAACGCGGCTGGCCGCTGGGTCAGCGCGCCAAGGTCGCAGAAGGCGACGCGTTGGAAGGCGCGGGTCTACCTCCGGGACGAGAAGGGCCTGCGCCAGGAGATTGTCCGGTTCGCCCGGACCCGGCGCGAAGCTGAGGCGGCCATCGAGGCTGCCTTGGAAGCGGCCCTGCTGAGCTGGGATGTGCCGATCAGAAGGTCGATGACCCTGATGGCGGCGGGCAAGTACTGGCTTCAGCAGATCGCCCGTCCGGACTCCCGACTCAGCCCGCGCACGATCGCCGACTACACCTGGACCTGGGCAACCTACGTAGATGCAGCGACGTCC
>JBJMHU010000051.1:0-7274 GCA_045807225.1 Ornithinibacter sp.
ACCGGCGGGATGACGCGTCAGCGGCGGCTGAGCACCGCACCGGTCGTCGACGTCGTCGCGGTGGTGCTGGTGCTCGTCTCCATCCTGCCGGTCCGGCTGGTCCAGCGTCACGCGCACGCCTGCGCTACGTCAGAACCTGCCAGCGCGGCGGCGACGCGGCCGGCATCCCGGACGCCAGCCCCTGACCCGGCTGGCTCTGGCCCAGGACGGCCGGCTCTGGCGCCGGGCCGGGGCAACATCGACCAATAGGTCAAAGCTGCCCCAGACGGCGCGGATGCCGTGAGCCCGCCTCCCGCTCGATGCTCAGCACCTCGCCGAGGTCGCACTGCAGCACCTCGCAGATCGCGGTGATGGTGCTGAACCGCACGGCCTTGGCGCGGTTGTTCTTGAGCACCGAGAGGTTGACGACGGTGACGCCCACGGCGTCGGCCAGGGCGGCCAGGGTCATCCCCCGCTCCTCGAGCAGCCGGTCGAGGTGGCAGACGACCCGGTGCGGCTCGTCCACCGGCATCAGACCAGCCCGTCGACGTCGTCACGCAGCCGGCTGCCGGCCTTGAACGCCTCCGCGAGCATGGCCACGACCAGGCCGGCCACCATGGGGAGCCAGGGGATGTCGAGGGTGAACGTGAGGTCGAGGCCGCCGAGGTCGAGGCCGCCGAGCACCACGGCGTCGCTGACCAGCTGCAGGAGGTAGCCGACCGGGGCGCCGACCACCAGGGCGCCCGCGATGATCCGCAGGCGGGTGACGTTCGCCGGGTCGAACGGGTCGCCGGACGCCACCGTGCGCAGGAGCAGCACGATGCACCAGCACGAGAGCACCACCAGCACCGCCAGCAGGATGCCGGGCACGAGGGCGACCAGCCGCTGAGCGGCGCCGGGGTCCACCGCGTCGACGGCATACGCGGCCTCGCCGTAGCCGACTCCGGCAGCGTCGAGCGGAGGCACGGTGACCGCGCTGACCACCTGCGGGGTGAGCGGGGCGCCGGTGGCCCAGCCGGCCAGGGGCTCCACGACCCCGGCGAGGATCGCACCCAGGGCTACCGCGCCGAGCAGGACGACCAGACCCCAGCGGTCGAACCGGTCGAAGGCCAGCACGTCGCGGCGCTGTGGAGCCCGGCCGCTGCGAGCGGTCGGCTCCGGCTCCGGCAGGTGGTCGGCCCGGTCGCCGACGCGGGTCGGGTCGGTGTGGCGCGGGTGGTCCGGGCGGTCCGGGTGGTCGGCCATGGCGTGCTCCCCCAACGTCGTCATATCGAATCTCGATAACAACGACAGTCAATATGCCATCGTTGTTCGATGTCAAGTCCGTGACCGCCACTCGGGGCGCGGACGCTCGTGGTCGGCCTGGCAGCCGTCCGCGGACTCCCGGCACGGCCGAGCCCCGGCGTCGGGCGGTGGGGCAGGATGGGGGGCATGACCGATCAGCACCGCCCCGACTCCGACCAGGACGACGCCGAGCGCCAGGGCGTGCCGGTCACCGTCACCAGCGACGGCGAGCGGGTGGTCGTCGTCACCCCCGACGGGATGGGCGTGTCCGACCACGAGGACCGGCCCGCCGCCGACGAGCGCGACCGGCCCACGAACCCTGCCGACCTCGTCGAGCAGCCGGCGAAGGGGATGCGGATCGGCTCGATGATCAAGCAGCTGCTCGACGAGGTGCGCAGCGCCCCGCTCGACGTGAAGGGCCGGGCCCGGCTCGCCGAGATCCACTCGCGCTCGATCCGCGAGCTCGAGGACGGCCTGGCTCCCGAGCTGGTCGAGGAGCTCGAGCGCATCACCCTGCCGTTCTCCGACGAGTCCCCCTCCGACGCCGAGCTGCGCATCGCCCAGGCGCAGCTGGTCGGGTGGCTGGAAGGCCTGTTCCACGGCATCCAGACCGCGCTCGTCGCGCAGCAGATGGCGGCGCAGGCGCAGCTGCAGCAGATGCGCCAGCTGCCCCCCGGCATGGGGCACGGCGGGATGCCGACGCAGGGGTCTCCGGCGATGCCGCGGCCGGGCGGTCCGCAGGGGGAGCCGGGACACGCCGAGGGCACCGGCCAGTACCTCTGAGCACAGCTTTTCCGCCCGGTGCGGGAAGCTTCACGTCGGCACCACAACCGTTCCGGTGCTGACCTCAAGCTTCCGGTGGGAAGCCCCATCCATGGCGTCGAGCGACGGCGGCCGAGGCGTCGCGTCGGCGCTCCGCCCTAGAGTGACCGGATGGACGCGCCACCCCCCACGATGGACCCGGCCATCTACGACGCGCCGCTGCGGCGCCAGCTCGACGCCTTCCTCGACGACCACCGCCAGATCCTGCTCGACTGCCTCGAGGGGCTGACCGAGGAGCAGGCCCGGCGGCAGCTGGTGCCCTCGCGCACGACCCTGCTCAGCCTGCTCAAGCACGGGACCTTCGTCGAGCGGGTCTGGTTCGACGAGGCGGTGACCTGCCGGTCGAGGACCGAGATCGGCATCCCCGAGTCGCAGAGCGAGTCCTTCGACCTCACCGATGCCGACACCGTCGCCTCGGTGCAGGCGGCCTACCGTGCCGCGTGCGACGACTCGCGCCGGGCGATCGCCGCGCTGGGGCTCGACGACGTGCTGCCCGGCAACCGCCGCGGCCCCCTGCCCCTGCGCTGGGCGATGCTGCACATGCTGCGTGAGCTCGCCCAGCACTGCGGGCACGCCGAGATCCTGCGCGAGCAGGTGCTCGCCGCGGATGCCGTGGCCGCGGCGGTGACACGCGACTCCTGATCGCCGGCGCCTGATCCCCCGGCCGCCGCCCCCGGTGGCAGAGTGGGGAGATGACGACCGAGGAGCGACCCTTCCTGCGAGCCACGTCCGTCACCGTGATGGCGCCCGACCCCCGGCTGCTGGCCGGCTTCTACGCCCGGCTGCTGGGGGTCGAGGTGAGCACCAGCGACCCGCCCGGGCCGGACGAGCCCGAGACCGGGGGTTTCGCACAGGTGCGGATGCCGCACCTCACCCTCAACTTCGAGTACGAGCGGGAGTGGACGCAGCCGGTGTGGCCGGCGCGCACCGGGCAGCAGAGCGCCACCCAGCACCTCGACATCCTCGTCGAGGACCTGGTCGCTGCGTCCGCGTGGGCGGTCAGCTGCGGCGCGACGTTGGCCGAGACCCAGCCGCAGGACGACGTGCGGGTCTTCTTCGACCCGGCAGGCCATCCGTTCTGCCTCTTCCTCTGAGGAGAGCCCACCGACGGCTGGGGTGACCGACCGCGCGTGGCCGGGCCCGCCCTCTGCATCACCTGCCCTCGGCAGGCCCGTCCTCAGGGGGCCACGACCGCCGGCCCGTGGGCGTCGATGGTGCGTAGCGGCGACAGCCAGCCGAACACCGTGGCCACCAGCCCGATGGCCACCACCGCCACGAGCGCCGGCCTCAGCCCCACCAGCCCGGCAAGCGCACTGGCCCCCAGCGCGCCGCACGTCCACCCGACGCCGAACGACAGCATCCGCCCGGCGGTGTTGACCCGGCCGAGCAACGGCTCGGGCGTGACCTGCTGCCGGTAGGTCATCGAGTTCAGCACCACCCCCTGGTAGGCCACGCCCCACACGACCATCACGGCCACGGCCACCTGCCACGACGACGCCGTCACGACGACCAGACCGGCCACCCCGGCGAACGGCAGCCAGATCAGCGCCAGCCTGTTCGGCGAGACGAACCGCAGCAGCCGGGGCGTGCACAGCGCCACGAGGATGCCGCCGACGCCCCAGGCCGCGAACACCAGCCCGAAGCGCCAGCCGCTGGTGCCCACGCCGAGGAGGCGGTCGGCATACGGCACCGACAGGGACATGAACCCGGCCCCCGAGAGCGACAGCAGGAACCCGACCACGGTCTGCGAGCGCACCCCCGCGTGGCGCCACAGGAACCGCAGCCCGACACCGACCTCGGTGAGCAGCACCCGGGGCCGCAGCGCCGGCATCCCCGAGCGCGCCGGCGACAGGCGGGTGCGGATCGACGCCACGCAGGCCGCCGACACCAGGAAGCTCAGCCCGTCGACGGCGAGCAGGGTCGCGGGGTGCACCACCGCCAGCAGCACGCCGGCCAGCATCGGGATGCCGAGGTCGAGCAGCGACCCGAACCCCCAGATCGCCGAGTTGGCCGAGCCGATCCGGTCGCGCCCCACGATGGCCGGCAACGCCCCGAACGCGGCGCCGTCGAAGAAGACGAAGGCCGTCTGGGTGAGGAACCCGGCCACCAACGCGTGCACCGCCGTGAGCGACCCCAGCGCGAACGCCAGGGGCACCGACGCGATGGTCAGCCCGGCCACCACGTCGGCCACCACCATGACGCGCTGCCGGTCGAGCCGGTCGGACAGCGCCCCGGAGAACAGCCCGAAGACGAGGTAGGGCACGCCCTCGACCACGGTGATCAGCGCGGTGAGCGACGGGCTGCCGGTGAGCCGGTAGACCAGCACCGGCAGCGCGACGGCGGTGACCAGCGTGCCCGCGATCGAGACCTGGCGCGCCAGCCAGTAGCGGCGGAAGTCGCGGTGGTGCCGCAGCGGCACGACCTCGGATGCCGTGCGGCTGCCACCACCCGCTGCCTCGCCCGCCGCCGAGGCCGGGTGAGCGGGCCGGGCACCAGACCCGGCGCTCACACCGCCGACGCGGCGGCCCGGCCCGCGGTCCTCCCCGAGAAGAGGCAGCCCCCGACGAACGTCCCCTCGAGCGCCCGGTAGCCGTGCGCCCCGCCGCCCCCGAACCCGGCGACCTCGCCCGCGGCGTAGAGCCCGGGCACCGGCACGCCCGACGGCCCGAGCACCCGACCCGAGAGGTCGGTGTGCAGCCCGCCGAGGGTCTTGCGGGACAGCACGCGCAGCCGCACGGCCACGAGCGGCCCGTACTTCGGGTCGAGGATGCGGTGCAGCGGGTACGCCCGCTTGGTCAGCTTGTCGCCGCGGTAGGCCCGAGCGACCCGGATCGCCGCGACCTGGGCGTCCTTGGTGTAACCGTTCTCGACCTGACGGTCGCGCTCGACGACCTGCCGCTCGATGGACGCGGCGTCGAGCGGTGGCGCCTCGGGAGTCAGGGCGTTCATCTTTCCCACGAGCTCGCCGATCGTGGCGGCGGTCAGCCAGTCCTCGCCGTGGTCGAGGAAGGCCTGCACCGACGGCGTGACCTTGGTGACGGGGCGCCGGAGCACCTCGCGGTAGCGCTTGTGGGTCAGGTCGAGGTTCTGCTCCGACCCGGAGAGCGCGAACTCCTTGCCCGCGAGCGCGCGGTTGAGGATGAACCACGAGTGGTCGAACCCGGTGTGCCGCAGGTGGTCGAGCGTGCCCAACGTGTCGAAGCCGGGCAGGAACGGGGCGGGCAGCCGGTTGCCCCGCGCGTCGAACCACATCGAGCTGGGCCCGGGCAGGATGCGGATGGCGTGCCCGGGCCAGACCGGGTCCCAGTTGCGCACACCCTCGACGTAGTGCCACATGCGGTCACGGTTGACGATCGCGCCGCCGGCCGCCTCGGTGATGGCGAGCATCCGGCCGTCGACGTAGGCCGGCACGCCGGTGAGCAGGTCGGCGGGCGGGCTGCCGAGCCGCTCCGGCCAGTTGGCGCGCACCAGGTCGTGGTTGCCCCCGATGCCGCCCGACGTGACGACGACCGCCTGGCCGCCGTACTCGAACTCGCCGACGACGTCGCGGCTGCTCTGCACCCCGCGGGGCGACCCGTCGGGCGCGAGCACCACCCCCCGCACCCCGGTGACCGCCCCGCTGGTGCGCACGAGCGCGTCGACCCGGTGGCGGGGCCGGTAGATGACCCGCCCGGCCGCCATGTGCTCGCGCAGCGTGCGTTCGAAGGGCGCGACCACGCCGGTGCCCGTGCCCCAGGGGATGTGGAAGCGCGGCACCGAGTTTCCGTGCCCGCCGCTGGTGCCGTCGCCACGCTCGGCCCAGCCGACGACCGGGAAGAACGAGATGCCGCGCTGCCTGAGCCAGGCGCGCTTCTCGCCGGCCGCCCACTCGACGTAGGCCCGGCCCCACTTCCGGCCCCAGTGGTCGGGCCCGGGGCTGCCGTCGGGTGCCGTGAGCCGGTCCCAGCCGGCGGTGCCCTCCCAGTCCTGCCAGGCGAGGTCGAAGGAGTCGGAGATGCCCATCCGGCGCTGCTCGGGGGTGTCGACGAGGAACAGCCCGCCGAAGCTCCACCACGCCTGGCCACCGAGGTTGGCCTCGCTCTCCTGGTCGAGCAGCACCACCGACCGGCCGGCCCCGGCCAGCTCGCAGGTGGCGACCAGGCCGGCGAGCCCGGCACCCACGACCACGACGTCGGCGTCCATGCGCAGACCCTATGCCAGGGCCACCGACACGCGACCACCCTCCACGGTGGGCGCCAGGTGCGTGAGGTCCGGGACGACGACGTCGGCCTCCGGCTCGAGCTCCTCGCGGGCCGTGGTGCCCAGCACCGCGACGGTGGCACGGCACCCGGCGGCGCGGGCGGCGCGCAGCCCGGCGACGGCATCCTCGACCACCAGGCAGTCGGCCGGGTCGACCCCCAGGCGGCGCGCCCCCACCAGCCACGGGTCGGGCCACGGCTTGCCGCGCTCGACGTCGGATGCCGTGACGACGACGGGCGGGTGCGTCAGGCCGGTGGCCGCCAGGCGCGCCTCGGCCAGGTCGGTGGTGCCGGACGTGACGATCGCCGTCGGTACTCCTCCCGCGGCCAGCGCCGCGAGCAGGGCGGCCGCGCCGGGCAGCACGACGATGCCCTCGACGTCGGCCACCTCGATGTCGCGGATGCGCTCGAACGCCGCGTCCCGCTGGCCCTGCGGCAGCAGCGTCGCGATAACCCCCTTGGCCGGCATCCCGTGGAAGCCGAGCAACCGCACCGGGTCGACGCCGTACTCGCCGCACCACTGGGTCCACGACCGCTCGACGGCGGCGATCGAGTCGATGAGGGTGCCGTCGAGGTCGAGCAGCACCCCGGCGAACGGCGCGTCGAACGGGCCCCGCGAGGGCATGGGAGACGGCGGAACAGGGGACACCGGCATGCCGGCCAGCCTAGGTTCCGCGCTGCACCGGTCCGAACCGGGCACCTAAGAGCCGGGTCGATCTCGCCCCGGCACCGGGCCGTCGGGGGTGGGACAACCGTGACCTATTGGTCGATCTTGCCCCGGCGACAGGGGGTCGGGGTGGGGCAACTGTGACCTATTGGTCGATCATGCCCCGGCGGGCGGTTCAGCGGCCAAGGAGCTCCCGCAACCGCATGGCGTTCGCCACGGCATACCCGAACTGGTCGTTGTTGAAGTAGCCGTAGACCCGGTGCCCGGCACCCTCCCACTCGAGC
>JBJMHU010000052.1:0-17035 GCA_045807225.1 Ornithinibacter sp.
AGCTGCGCCCGGCATCCGAGGGGCGCGGCACCCGCCTCCTCAGCCGGCAGCGCCTGTCCTATCCACCCACGGTGGGCATGCACGTGCTGTGGCACCTGGTGGAGCCCGTCGGCTTCGTCATGGAGCGCCGGATGCTGCTGGGCATCAAGCGGCGGGCCGAGAGCGTCCGATGACCACCCTCCACGACCGCAGATCGGCCGATCGCCCCGCGGGGGAGAAGCACGTCGGTCTTCGTCACCGCCTGGGTGGTGTGGGTGTTCGCCCGGTCGGCTCCTACCAGTCGGCCAGCTCGATCGCCGGCTTCGCCCTTCTGCCGCTCATCCTGCTCGTCGTCGGCCGCGCGACCGGGGTGATGCTCCTCGGGCCGGTCCTGTTCGCGGTGCTCGGCGTGGTGCTGGCCGCCCTCGACGTCCTCCTGGTGCGCTGGATCATCGTCACGTTCGACCGTGGAAAGGTCGTCACCTCGTTCCTGTAGGTCCGCGACAAAGGGCGGCGGGGACGGGACACTCGGTGTGGCCGGTGCTGGTGCCGGGACCTCGGAAGGAGTGGTCATGGACGTCGGTACCGCGGCAGACCGTCTGGAGCACGCGCGCCGGACCCTGGCCGGGCTCACGCCCTTCTCCCGCGAGGCCAGCGGGCTGACCGAGGACGAGGCCTGGGCGGTCGCGGCCGAGGTCGACCGGCGGCTGGTCGAGCGCGGCCGGCACCGCACCGGCTACAAGCTGGGCTGGACCTCCGCGGCGATGCGCCAGGCGCTCGGCATCGACACGCCCAACTTCGGCTCGCTCTGGGACGACATGGCCAGCGTCGACACGTTGGCCTTGTCGACGCTGCGGCACCCCAAGGTGGAGCCCGAGTTCGCGTTCTGCGCCGACTCCCGCCTGTCCGGCAGCGAGGTCGATGCCGGCGAGGTGCGGCGGGCTGGGCGGTGGGCCGTGGCCCTCGAGGTGGTCGACCCCCGCTGGGAGTCCTGGGACTTCACCTGGCTGGACAACACCGCCGACGGCTCGTCCGCCGCGGCCTACTGTGTGGGCCCGTTCGTGGCGGCCGACGTGCCGCCTGAGGACCTGGAGCTCACCATGGCCGTCGACGGCGAGCGGCGATCGGGTCGCGGCAGCGCCGCCCTGGGTTCGCCCGCCGAGGCCGTCGCCTGGCTCGTGCGGCAGCTGGCTGCCCGCGGTGCAGCGCTCGAGACCGGGATGATCGTGCTCACCGGTGGCATCACCGCACCGGTCGACCTGCGTCCCGGTCTGCGCCTCGAGGTGAGCTCACCGCAGCTGGACCCGTGCGTGCTGGTCTGCGAGTAGGCCGGCCCGGTCAACCGCTGACGGTCCGGGCCGCCGGGGTCTCGGGTGCCACCTGGGCCTCTGGTGTGGTGGGCGCTGCCGGTCTGCCCAGCGGAGTCAGGTCGACCCCGCTCTCCGGTAGCGCGGTGACCGGTTCCACGATGTCGGCGAACCCCTGCGTGCCCTCGGCGCAGCTCTTCAGGTTCGCCGGCTCGTAGCCGCCCTCCTGGAAGTGGTTGACGGCGCTGCTCGCGACCCGCACGGACAGTGCCTTGGTGTTGCGGATGAGGCGCAGCCCGCCGGAGAACGCGCCTGCCGCCGCCTTGCCGCCGAGCTTCGACCTGGCTCCGAGGAAGAGGTTGTCCGCCCTGTACATCAGGTTGAGCGGGTTGTGCCGGATCGGGTCCGAGCCGCTGGTGACGTAGTGGGCGAGCAGCGGCACGTCGAAGACGAGGCCTGCGGCGTGCGCCTCACGGGCCATCCACAGCAGGGAGGTGTCCGACAGCCCCGTGTCACGGTAGCCGCCGCCGACGTCCGAGTGCGCCCCCTCGAACCACACCTGCTTGACCCGTGCGTCCTCCGTCGGGGCGTCCGCACGATCCGCCGGCGCCTCCCAGAAGGTGGGCGCGAACTTCAGGCGCGTCTCGTCGATCGCCAGGGCGTGGCGGGCCCGCAGCACCTGGCCGCTCAGCTGGACGTCGTGGAACCGGGGCGCCTGCTGCAGGCCGGGCACGCCGAGGGCCCCGACGGTGTCGAAGACCCCCAGGAAGCTCACCTTCACGGCATGGCAGTGGTCGTGCCTGAACTCCTCGACGCTGGCCCCGAAGGCACCCTGGGGCCCGTCGGTGCGCCGGTACATGTGCACGGCCGTGGGCAGCCGCTCCTCGACGAGGGACACCTTGGTGAGCAGCCCGACCCGCCCCACCATGCCTGCCACCGAGCGTGCCGTGTAGGCACCTCGGCTGAAGCCGACGATGAAGACCTCGTCGCCGGGCTCGTAGTTCTGCGCCAGGAACCGGTAGCAGGCAATCACGTTGTGGAACAACCCGAAACCGAAGGCGCCGCCCAGCAGCTTGTCGGCCCCGTAGCTGCCGGCACCGACGCCGCTCACGTAGTAGACGAGCTGGTGGACACCACCGGTGACGCCCGGGTCGCTCTGCACCGTGCGCGCGATCTTCTCGACGTTCGTCACGGTCTGGCTGTCGGGCTTGTTCCACGTGCCGTCACAGCAGACCACCAAGCGCTTCATGCCTCGATGCTGACAGACCCACCCGCGTCGCGCATGGCCCGACCGGGCCATTGCGCTGCCGGTCAGCACTGCCGCAATGCCGGGCCCTGCACGCGCCCGATGCCCCGAAAGCATGGCGGTGGTCGGCTTCGTGGCCCAGACCTGCCAACGGGTCAACCGTCGACGCACCATCACCGACGCTTGGTACGTCGAGCGGGCCTGACCGAGCCGGATGACGCGTCGGAGCACCCGGGTGGAATAGCCGCACCGGTGCCGTGGCTGCACCGGGGGTGAGCGCCCCTTCCCCAGCCCTGTCCGTCCTCGACCTCGTGCCGGTCCGCAGCGACCAGAGCACGGCAGACGCACTCGCCGCGACACGCCGGCTCGCCCGGGTCGCCGACGAGCTCGGCTTCCGGCGGTACTGGGTGGCCGAGCACCACAACATGCCGGCCGTCGCCGCCACCAACCCACCGGTGCTCGTCGCCATGGTGGCCGCGGCCACCGAGCGCATCCGGGTCGGCTCCGGGGGTGTGATGCTGCCCAACCACGCCCCGCTCGTCGTCGCCGAGCAGTTCGCCCTGCTCGAGGCGGCCCACCCCGGGCGCATCGACCTCGGCATCGGGCGCGCACCGGGCACCGACCCGGTCACCGCCTGGGCGCTGCGGCACGGAGGTGGTGGCGTGGAGGACGACGCCGTGGCGCGCTTCCCCGAGTACGTCGAGAACATCACCGCGATGCTCTCCCCCGAGGGCGTCGGCCTCCGCCTCGCCACGGGGACGCACACACTGCGGGCGACACCGCGAGCGACGTCGGTGCCGGGCGTCTGGCTGCTGGGGTCGTCGGACTACTCGGCCCGGCTCGCCGCAGCCCAGGGGCTGCCCTACGTCTTCGCGCACCACTTCTCCGGTCGCGGCACGGCCGAGGCACTGGCGCTCTACCGCAACGAGTTCCAGCCCTCGCCCGAGCTCCCCGAACCGCGTACCTTCCTCACGGTCAACGCCGTCGTGGCTCCGACCCAGGAGGAGGCCGACCGGCTCGCCCTGCCCAACCTGCGCTCGATGGTCGCGCTGCGCACCGGGCAGCCACTGCACGCCCAGCAGCTCGTCGAGGACGTCGAGGAGAGCGGGCACGACCTCGCGACCGGCGATCTGGCCCGGCAGATGCTCGACCGGTGGGTGGTCGGCACGCCGGAGTCGGCGGCGGAGCAGGTCCGGGCGCTGGCCGCCACCTTCGCGGTCGACGAGGTGATGGTGCACCCGGTGGCCGGTGCGGTGCGCGGCACACCGACCGACCAGGCCCCCGCCCGCGAGGAGACCCTGCGGCTGCTCAGCACGGCGCTCGGCTGACCGGCGCGGCGAATACGAGCCGGCCCTGGATCAGGGAAGCGACCACCGCAATGGCTCAGATCATGGCGCAGGTCGCAGCGCCTCGGAGCGGGCCGGCCGCAACCACGAGTCCTGGGCCGACGTCACTGCGTCCGGCGGGCGTGGTCGGCAGCGAGGATGAGGTAGACCGCAGCCGTCCACGTGTACGCGCGGTCTCGCAGACCGGCACCGGTGCGCGCGTCGAAGTTCTCGGCGAACCCGGAGCGCTCGCACAGGGCGCGGAACCGGGCGCTCACGGCATCCGCGAGGTCGGTGAACCCGCCGGTCCGCAAACCGTCCTCGATGAGCGCGGTCGAGGGCGCCCAGATCGGTCCGCGCCAGTAGCCGTCGTCCTCGTAGTGCTGCGAGCCGGTCGGCTCGGTGGCCAGCCCGTGCTCGGTGAGGTGCGCACGGATGCCGTCGGCGAGCGCCTCGAGGACCGGGGCCGGAAGGCGCTTGCCGAGCACGAGCGGCATCAGGGTGAGCAGGCTGGAGCTCGTGCTGACCCGGCCCGAGAGCGCACCGCGGGCCACGAAGTGGGAGCCGGTCCACAGCTCGTCGAGCAGGGCGGCCAGGAGCTCCTCGCGCTGGGTGCGCCAGGCGGCCGAGGGCCGGTCGAGCTCGTCGGCCAGGTCGGCGAGCACCTCGAGCTGCAGCACGAGGAACGCCGCCAGGTCGGGTGACTCCACGACCCGGTCGACGTCGAAGGTGGTCGAGTTGTCCCAGCCGCTGTCGTTGCCGTGCTGGTAGTAGGGGATCGCGTGGCCCGGCCGACGCCGGTGCTCGGTCCAGAAGGTCGTCCACCGGGAGAGCCCGTCGAACACCTTCGCCAGCTCCGCCCTGGTGAGCGGCCGCTCGGCGGTCGCGCGCAGGCGCCGCAGGGCCCAGCCGTGGATGGGGGGCTTGACATAGTTGTAGAGCAGCTCCGAGTGGCTGATCGAGTCGGGCAGGGCGCCGTTGGCGTCCTGGTGGTCGAACGGCCCGAGCAGCTGGTCGAGCGCGGCGTCGAGGCTGCCCGGCGCGAGCGCGAGCGCGTTGAAGCAGTGGTCCCAGCTCCAGACCTTGTCCATCCAGTGCTTCGACATCAGCACGGACTCGCGCCGGAGAAAGCCGTCGGCCCGCACGGTCGCCGACCACATGACGTACGCCGCCAGCCCAGCGGCCGGCGTGGCGTGGGTCCGCCAGGGGGCGACCACGTCGAGGTAGTCGATGAAGTCGGCGCACGCCGACTCCACCACCTCGTCGAACGGCTGGACCTCCTCCGTCGCCGCCGGCCCGTTCGACGTGGTCTCGGACACCACTGCTTCCCAGGGCCCACCATCGGCGCCCAGCAGCACCGAGCGCGCGGCCTCGCCCAGCGCCTCGGCGCCGTCGACCTCGGCGACCCCACGCCGCACGGTCACCTCGTAGCGGCGACCGGTCTCGTAGCTCGTGAACACGTGGGCGCCGTCGACCGGGTCGGTGAAGAGGTAGGTGCCGGTGAACGGCGTGAGGCGTGCAGCGGCATCCGTGAGGCGAAGCCCGAGCCCTGAGCCGCGCAGGTGCAGTGCGCCTGCACCGTCGAAGGCGGCGTCCACCGTGCCGTGGGGCGCCGCCCAGCTGAACGTGCTGGCCCCGGCCAGCCACGACGCGTCGACGCGTGAGCCGGCACGCTCGGGGGCCAGGGCGAGCACCGCGTGGAAGCCGTTGCGGTGGGAGACCAGGTGCACGAGGTCGCTCGTGCGGTGCGGCGCGACGACCGGGGAGAGGTTGAGCCAGCACCCCCGACGGGAGAAGGGCACCTCGCGGATGTCGAACGCGACGGGGTCAGGACCGCGGTCCTCGGGCGTGGTGCGGCGCGTGGGATGTGCCTCTGCGGGGTCGGAGGTCATGCCTGCCTCTCGGGTGCGGTGTGTGCGGCAGCTCGGCTCCCACAGCCTAGGAAGCGTCGCTGCCGCTCGGGGGCTCGTCGTAGGAGCGGCCCTCGCGCTCGGCGGCCTGGCGCCCGGGCGGCCACTGCCGGGAGTCCGTGCCGCATCGAGTCCTCGCTGACAAGTCGGTCGCCCGCGACCCCTCTCGGTGCCTAGAGTTCCCGAGCATGAGCGGACGAGCCCTGGTGCTCGGCGGCGGCGGCTCGGCGGGCAACGCCTGGCTGGTGGGCGTCGTCGCGGGGCTGGCCGACGCCGGTGTGGACATGACCGACGCCGACCTGGTGGTCGGCACCTCTGCCGGCGCCACCGCCGGGGCGCAGCTGACCGCCGCGAGCCCGGCCCGGCTGCTGGCCGGCATCCTCGCGGCGGAGCGGACACCGCGCTCCGTCCCGACCGCATCGGCGCCCCGGCCCGCGCCCGGGCCACCGGCGGTCGACCACCTGGAGCGCACCGGCCGCATCATCGCGGCCGCCGGCAGCCCGGCGGACATGCGGCGCCGGTTGGGAGCAGCAGCGCTGGAGCTGGATGCCGCGTCGGACGGCTCCGGGCCGGCGCGGTGGCGTGCTGTGGTGGCTGCCCGCTTGCCCAGCCAGAGCTGGCCGGAGCGAACCCTGCTCATCACGGCGGTCGATGCCCGCACGGGCGAGCCGGTGGTGTTCGACCGCCACAGCGCGGTCGACCTCGTGGATGCCGTCGCGGCGAGCACCTCCAGCGGCCTGCCGTACGCCATCGGCGAGGACCGGTACATCGACGGCGGCTACCGCCGCAACGAGAACGCCGACCTGGCCGCCGGCTTCGATCGGGTGCTCGTGCTCTCACCCCTCGGTGGGCGGACCCGTCACCCACCGCAGTGGGGCACGCACCTCGCGGCGCAGGTCGACGAGCTGCGTGCCGCCGGGAGCACCGTCGAGACGGTCCTGCCGGATGGCACCTCCCGCAACGCCTTCGGCGACAACCTGATGGACCCCTCGACACGCGCTCCCGCCGCCAGGGCCGGCTTCGAGCAGGGCAGAGCCCTCGCCGGGAAGCTCGCCGACCTCTGGGCGTGACGACCCTCGCGTGCCACGTGCTCGCCGGCCGACCTCCCGGCCTCAGGCGCTGCGCCAGCCCGTGGCGCTGTCGTGGCCGTGGGCCGCCATCAGTGAGAGCCCGCCGTCGACGACCAGCGAGGCTCCGGTGATGTAGGACGAGCGGGGCGACGCCAGGAAGGCGACGGCGGAGGCCACCTCGTTGACGTGGCCCGGCCGGCCGACGGGGTTGCCCGGCCGCTGCTCCCGGAACGCCTGGGACTCCTCCATCCCCGTCATCGGGGTGGCGATCTCGCCCGGCGCCACCGAGCTGACCAGGATGCCGTGCTCGGCCAGCTCCAGCGCCAGGCACTTCGTGAGCATGCCGAGCCCGGCCTTGGCGGCGCAGTAGGCGGCGGCGCCGTAGCGCGGGAGGTGCTCGTGGACGCTGGTGACGTTGATGATGCGGCCGCCCTGGCCCTGCCCGACCATGTGTCGCGCCGCGACCTGTGCGTTGAGGAACGGCCCGGTGAGGTCGGTGGCGACCACCTCGTTCCACGTTGTCAGGTCGAGGTCGAGCACCGGTGCGCTGGAACCGGTTCCGGCGTTGTTGACGAGCACGCCGATGCCACCGAGCCGGCCGACCAGCTCCTCGATGGTCTGCCCCGTGTCGGGGCTCGCGGCATCGTGCCGGGTGACGAAGCAGCGCTGGCCCCGCTCCTCGACCGCACGCCGGGTGTCGCTCGCCCCCGCCTCGTCGGTGTGGAAGGTGATGCCGACGTCGAACCCCTCGGTGGCCAGCAGCTCGGCGGTGGCCTTCCCCATGCCGGAGTCGGCACCGGTGACGACGGCAAGACGCGGGTGTGCAGGTGGTGTGGTCATGTGGCCGAACTACCCCATGGTGTGCCGCTCACGCCCTCGAACCGCGTGGCGGGCGGCCGAGCCCTTGCCGGACTGCCGGGTCTTCCTGGCCCGGATGGCGGAGTCGTGGTGGCTGCGCCACGTCGCCAGGGCCAGCACCAGCACGACGTAGACGGCGAACCAGATCACCAGCTGCACGATGACCACCTCCTCTGACCCCCTGCTTCCTGCAGAAGTCACCTGCCCAGTTCGCCGGACGCGTAAACCGTCCCGACCACACCTCCAGCGAGGCGAGCGGCTCGTGCCGGGCGGGTGCGGTCACCCGGCGTCGGTGCGCGTCCGTGTCCCCGTCATGGCGTGCTCGGTGTCCCGGTCGAGGGTCAGGGCGGTGTTGACCAACCCCACGTGGCTGAAGGCCTGAGGGGTGTTGCCCAGCTGACGCCGGGCGTGCGGGTCCCACTCCTCGCTGAGCAGGCCGACGTCGTTGCGCAGGTCGAGCAGCCGCTCGAAGAGGTCGCGGGCCTCGCGGTGGCGGCCGGTGAGCGCCAGGGCGTCCGCCATCCAGAAGCTGCACGCGATGAAGGCACCCTCCGAGCCGGGAAGCCCGTCGACGGTGCCGTGCTCGGAGGTGGGGTCGGCATCGGTGAGGTAGCGCAGCACGAAGCCGTCCTGGGTCAGCTCGCGCTGCACGGCATCCACCGTGCCCACCACCCGGGGGTCGGTGGGCGGGAGGAAGCCGACGCGCGGGATGAGCAGCAGCGCGGCATCCAGGCCCCTGGATCCGTAGTACTGGGTGAAGGTGCCTCGCTCGGCGTCGTAACCGTGGGCGCACACCTCGGCGTGGATGGTGTCGCGGGTCGCCCGCCACCGCTTCAGCGGTGCCTTCAGCCCCGAGCGCTCGGCGGTGTCGATCATCCGGTCCAGCCCGACCCAGGCCATGACCTTGGAGTGCACGAAGTGCTGCTGCGGCCCGCGCACCTCCCACAGCGAGCTGTCGGGGCGCTGCCAGGCGCCCTCGAGGTAGTCGGTGAGCAGGCTCTGCAGGGTCCAGGCGTCGTGGTCGCTGGCCAGCCCGGCCACCCGGGCGCTGTACAGGCCGTCGAGCAGCTCACCGTAGACGTCGAGCTGGAACTGACCCGCGGCCTCGTTGCCGACCCGGACCGGCCCGGACCCCTCGTAGCCCTCGAGCCAGGTCAGCTCGGTCTCGGGCAGCCGGCGCCGGCCGGTGAGGGAGTACATGATCTGCAGGTCCTGCGGGTCGCCGGCCACGGCTCGCAGCAGCCAGTCGCGCCACGCCTTGGCCTCCTCGGTGTACCCGCTGCCGGTGAGGGCCTGCAGGGTGAAGGCGGCGTCACGCAGCCAGCAGTAGCGGTAGTCCCAGTTGCGTGGGCCGCCGATCTGCTCGGGCAGGGAGGTGGTGGCAGCGGCCGTGATGCCGCCGCTCGGCGCGTAGGTCAGCGCCTTGAGCACCAGCAGCGAGCGCCGCACGGCGTCGGCATAGCGGCCGTCGTAGGTGCACCGGTCGATCCAGCTCGTCCAGAACTGCTCGGTCTCGCCCAGCGCCAGCTCCGGGTCGTAACGTGGCGGCTCGTCCTGGTGGGAGGGGACCCAGGTGAGTACGAACGGAACTCGTTGCCCGGCCTCGACGGTGAACTCCGCCAGGCTGCGCATGTTCCGCCCCTTCAGGCGCACCGGCGTGTCGAGCCACAGGGAGTCGGGCCCGGCGACCGCCACCCATCGGCCACCGGCGTGCCGCACCCACGGCACGACCCGCCCGTAGTCGAACCGGGCGACCAGCTCGACCCCCATGCGCACCCGCCCGCTGACACCGACGACGATGCGGATCAGGTCGGGCTGGGTCTGCCGGATCGGCATGAAGTCGATCACCGTGACGGTGCCCTCGTCGGTCTCCCACGTCGACTCCAGGATCATCGTGTCGTCGCGGTAGGCGCGCCGGGTGCAGGCCCCGCCGCTCATCGGGGCGATGCGCCACCGGCCGGCCTTGGGCCCACCGAGCAGCGACGCGAAGGCGGCCGACGAGTCGAACCTCGGCAGGCACAGCCAGTCCATCGAGCCGTCGCGTGCGACCAGCGCCGCCGTCTGCAGGTCGGCCACGACGGCGTAGTCCTCGATGCGTGAGGGTGGGACGCCCTCCCACAGGCCCGCGTCGGCCAGGTCCGGCTGGCGCCGGTCGGATGCCGTCGACCGTCGCCGGCCAGGCGCACCCACCCCCACGTCGTTGTTGGCCTCCGCAACCTCGGTCGTGGCGGGGTCGGTCGTCTCGGGAGCAGGCTCCTCGCGGTGGCTCACGTCGGTCACCGGCTCTCAGTGCGGGGCGTCGGGCGTCTGGGTGGAGCTGTGCCTCGTGCGTTCCGGGTGCTCCGTGCGCTCGTCGGACTCGGCGAGGATGGCGCGGGCCTGCAGCTCGGGGTCGGGGCTGCCCACGGCCTCCTCCTCCGGCAGGAGCTCGGCGCGGGCGCGGACTCGGGGCTCGGCAGGTCCTTCGCTCATCGTCCGAACGTACCCGCCGGAGGTCGGCGATGGCGGCTTCGCCGGCGGCTTGTCGTGGTGGGGCAACGAGCCCCTGAACGCACGCCGGGCCACGTGCCCACGGTTCTCTCCGGTCATCCGGTGCGGGAACCGTGGGTGAGTCGCACGAGGGGGACGGCGCGGTGCATCAGCCCACGTGGGTGACCGTCACCCGGCCGTCGACGACGTGCCAGCGCTGGTCGAGCCGCACGTTGTCGAGCAGCCGGCGGTCGTGCGAGACCAGCAGCAGCGACCCGTCATAGGACTCCAGGGCCTCCTCCAGCTGCTCGATGGCCGGTAGGTCTAGGTGGTTGGTGGGCTCGTCGAGCACCAGGAGGTTCACCCCGCGGGCCTGGAGCAGCGCCATGGCAGCACGGGTCCGCTCGCCGGGGGACAGCCTGCCGACCAGGCTCGACACCTGGTCCGCCTTGAGGCCGAACTTCGCGAGCAGCGTGCGCACCTCGCCCGGCGCCAGGTCGGGCATCGCCGCCTCGAACGCGTCGCCCAGGGCGGCGTCCTCGGCCAGCCCGGTGCGCGCCTGGTCGATCTCGCCCACCGCCACCGAGGCACCCAGGCTGGCGCGGCCGGCATCCGGAGCGAGACGGCCCAGCAGCAGCCGCAGCAGCGTCGTCTTGCCGGCACCGTTGGGGCCGGTGACGCCGATCCGGTCGCCCGCGCTCACCTGCAGCGAGGCGGGGCCGAACGTGAACCGGCCCAGGCGTGCGGTGGCAGCGTCGAGCGTCGCGACGACCGTGCTGGAGCGGGGGGCGCTGCCGATCGAGAACTGCAGCGACCACTCCTTGCGCGGCTCCTCGACCTCCTCGAGGCGCGCGATCCGCGACTCCATCTGGCGCACCTTCTGCCCCTGCTTCTCCGAGGACTCCACCTGCGCCTTGCGGCGGATCTTGTCGTTGTCGGGGGCCTTCTTGATGGCGTTGCGCACGCCCTGCGAGCTCCACTCCCGCTGAACCCGGGCGCGCCTGACGAGGTCTGCCTTCTTGTCGGAGAACTCCTCGTAGGCCTCGCGCGCGTGCCGGCGGGCGACGGCCCGTTCCTCCAGGAAGGCGTCGTAGCCGCCGTCGTACACCGCGACCCGGCCCTGGGCGAGGTCGAGCTCGACGACCCGGGTGACCACCCTCGAGAGGAACTCGCGGTCGTGGGAGACCAGCACGACACCGGCGCGCACCCCTCGCACGAAGCCCTCGAGCCGCTCCAGCCCGGCGAGGTCGAGGTCGTTGGTGGGCTCGTCGAGCAGCACCACGTCGAAGCGGCTCAGCAACAGGGCCGCCAGGGCGGCACGGGCGGCCTGCCCGCCGGAGAGGGAGGTCATCAGCGCACCCTGGTCGACGTCCAGACCCAGGTCGGCCAGCACCGGGCCCAGCCGGTCGTCGAGGTCGGGGGCGCCGCTGGCCTGCCAGTGGTCCAGGTGGCGCGCGAAGGCGTCCTGCGCGGCGCGGGTGTGGTCGCCCGCGCCGAGGGCGGCCGCGGCGTGCTCCATCGCGGCGGTCGCCGCGGCGGCCCCGGTGCGGCGGGCGACGTAGTGGCCGAGCGTCTCCCCCGCGACGCGCTCGTGCTCCTGCGGGAGCCAGCCGACGAAGGCGTCCGCGGGCGCGGTCGACACCGAGCCCTGGAGCGGTTCCAGGTCGCCGGCCAGGATGCGCAGCAACGTGGTCTTCCCGGCGCCGTTGGCGCCGACCACCCCCACCACGTCGCCGGGCGCCACCGTGAGGTCGAGGGACTCGAACAGGGTGCGGTGGGCGTGGCCGCCGGCGAGGTTCTTGACGACCAGGTCCGCGCTCATCCGAGCATCGTAGGTTCCCGGCATCCGGTGCCGTCCGCGAGGCGTGGGAGCACTCCCCTTCCGGGAGTACGGCGCCAGGGTTACTCACCCTGGAGGTCGAGGTGTCCGGTGATGCAGGCGGTGCGCCAGGGCTCGCAGCGTGCATCACCTCACCGTGACAGCACGCGGGGGACTATGACACCATCGATGTCATGTCGGACCGCGGCGCCCGGATCTACTCGTTGCTGTCCCTCACCCGGCCCATCGTCCTGGGCTCCGCTCGGGTGGTGGAAGCGCGGACCCGAGCGCTGGGCTGGACGGTGGGGTCGAGGGCGGTGATGGAGGTGCTCGCCACCCAGGCACCACTGACCGTTCCCCAGGTCGCGTCGCGGCTCTCGCTGGCGCGTCAGAACGTGCAGCGACACGTCGACGAGCTGGTCCGGCTCGGTGACCTCCGGGCGACGGCGAACCCCGCGCACCGGCGTTCGGTGCTCATCGAGGTCACGCCTTCGGGGCGCAGGCGGTTCGGGGCGCTGCACGCCAACGAGCTCGCCGAGCTCGCCGACGTGGCCCCCTCCTGCTCGCCGCAGGACCTGGAGACGGCGACGCGGGTGCTCGGCGCACTGAGCGAGGACATCCGGCGACGCGCCTCCCTCCCTGACGACCGCGAGGGCGGGCGATGAGGACCGAGCAGCTCTACGCACGCACGAGCCGCAACCGGCTCGCGATCGCCGACGTCCTCGACTCGCTCGATGCGGAGCAGTGGGATGCCGCGACGCTCTGCAAGGGCTGGACCGTTCGGCACGTGGCCGCCCACCTCCTGCAGCCGATGCTGGTCGGGTTCCCCCGGTTCTTCCTCACCGCCGTCCGCTATCGCGGAGACACCCTGAGGACCGTCGACCACTTCGCCCGGGTGCTCGCCCGCAACGAGCCGGAGCAGCTCGTCGCACTGCTCCGAGCCCACGCCCCGGCCCAGGTGGATCCGCCCCGCGTCGGCCCGATCGGCCCGTTCGCCGAGACCTGCATCCACCTGCGCGACATCGCCCGACCACTCGGCCTGGCTGCCACCGCCCCACAGGAGGACTGGATCGCGCTGCTCGACCACCTCACGTCCGACGGCCCGACACCCGCGCTAGCCACCTCGCAGCGCACTGCCGGCATCTCGCTGGAGGCGACCGACGCCGAGTGGCGATCCGGGTCGGGGCCACGGGTCAGCGGCAGCACGGAGGCCCTGACGATGGCGATCACCGGGCGCGTGCCCGCCCTCGACGACCTGCACGGCCCGGGTGTCGACCTGCTGAGAGCACGGCTCTGAGCCCGGCCCGCTCGCGAGCCAGCCCTCGCAGCAGGGCTGGCGCACCAGCAGCACCGAGCGGAAGACTGGCAGCGCGATCCGGACCCGGGGTGACGCCCGCGCCTTGATTGCGAGAGTCGTCGCGAAGGCCGACCCGGTGAAGGCGGCCGGTGTTGGGCAGACCGCGGCCCCCTGACGCGGGAGGGCGTCAAGGGCCGGCCACCGCATCCGGGCCGGCCGTCACGGGGCGCGCTGGTCCTCCGGTTCGGTGCCGCCGACGCTGAGCACGATGAGGGGGCTGTGCTGGAGCATCTCCGGCACGTCGGTCCGCCGCCACCGCTTCGCGGCCGCCTCGATGAACGGCCGGCGTTCGTCGAGGTCCGTGACCACCCGCGCCGTCGCCGGCACGTCCGCGACCACCGACTGCTTGAGGTGCACCACGACGTGCGGGTCGGCCGCGATGTTGTGGATCCAGTCGCGCGTGCGGTCGGCGCGCGGCATCCCGGTGATGTAGAGCCGGCCGTCGTCGTGGTGCAGGAAGATCTCGATGCGCCGCGGCTGCCCGGTCCTTCGACCGGTCGTCGTCAGGTCGATGACCTGGCTCTGGTTGAGTGCGGCTCGGGTGGCGTCATCCAACGGGCTGTTCGCGTCCATCGCGGTGTCCTCTCGGCCGGATCCCTCGCCACGACCGACGGGTCCGCCGCCGCGCGGGGTGCAGCAACGCCAACAGGCGGGGGCGGCGCGTTACTCCCAGCGTGGCCGTCAGTCGTCCATCGCTTCGATGCCGAGCTCAGCCAGCTCGCCCATGCGAGCCCGGAGGTGCGCGACCAGCGCGGGCGCCGGAGGATCCCAGCCGGTGACCTCCTCGACGACGCGCAGCGGCTGGGTGGTGCGGTAGGACCGGGTCGGGTTGCCGGGGAAGCGCTTGTCGGTGACGTTCGGGTCGTCCTCGAGCGTGCCGAGTGGCTCGACCCGGTAGACCCGGGCGGGCCCGTCGCCGCGAGCCAGCTCGGCAGCAAGCGGCGCGCCCTCGCTGCTGGCGGTGAGGTAGATGTGGTTGGCGCGGCGCTGCGAGCCGTAGTTCGAGCGCCAGCCGGGCGTGAGCAGGTCGCCGGGACGCAGGTCGGCCCTGGTGCCGTGGAAGAACGGGCCCGGGTCGTCCACCACCCGAGGCGGCGGCGGTGGGTCGCGCAGCAGGCCGTCGAGCCGCTGCATGAGCGCCGCCACCCGAGTGCGCCCGGCCGGCGCGCGCGGGTAGCGGGTGAGCACCTCGACGACGACCGGTGTGGCCTTCGCCGCCGCGGCCGTGATGACGTACTCGCCGACGACCGGGTCGTCACCGCGGGCGAGCTCGGCCGCCCGCGCGGCATGGGTGGCCGGGTCGAGGATGTGGCGGACCTGGGTCGCCTTCGCCAACGGGTGCAGGTAGGCCGCGGCGGCCGCGGCTCCGGCAGCGCGCGCGGCATGGCTCGCCGCCTGGTTCGCGGCCTCCCTGGCGGCGCGGTGGGCGTCGGCCGACGCCGTCCGCTGGAGGCGAGACCTGGGTGCCCCGTCGGCAAACACGCGCGCGGCATCGAGGGCCGCGGCGGGGCGAAGGTCCTCAGTGCCGGTCCTGGTGAAGATCACCAGGGCCGGTGCGGCGCAGGCCACCGCATAGGCAGCGACGGCCCGCAGCTCGTCCATCGTCAGCGCGAAGTCCCCGGAAGCTGTCGGCATCACCGCATGGTGGCACGAGGGGCTCGCGCCGTCAGCCCGCACCTGCGCGCACGGGCCAGCCCTTCGCTGCCAGGTACCAGAGCGCCGACGTCATCACTGCACCGACGAGAAGGGCGAACAGCAGGCCGCCGGCCGTGGGCAGGAACCACCCGGGCGCCCGCCTCGACCGCACCGCGACCACCTTCACGACCAACGCCCCGATGACGGCGCACCCGATCAGGGCGTGCACGACCGTGCGGGTCGTCACCGGTCGGCCGTCCGCCCAGGTGCCCGTCACCAGACCCAGCGTCCACAGGCAGTGGTAGGAGACGAAGACGACGAGCAGCGCAGTCGTGACGCCCGCGATCCGGTGGGCGGTCCCCACCCAGGACGGCACGGCCGGGCCCAGCCGCCCGTACATCCACAGGCCCCCGAGCAGCTGCAGCGCGGCCAGCACGGCGATCACCATCGTCGCCGCGACCTTCATGTCGATGACGGTGCGGAACCCCAGGGTCGTCGTGCGGCCCAGGGTCGGGTCGTGCACCGTGCCGAACACCCCGACGAGCAGCGCGACGACCGCACCGGCGGCGAACGCGGCCAGCGGGACAGCCAGCCCCCTGGCCTGCGTGCTCTCTGCCATGGGCTTCAGCATGCCCCTCGGCGAGCCGCATCGGGGAGCACGGAGCCTGTCGTGGACGGCGACTGCCGCTGGCGCCTACTGCAGGACGAGGGTGAGCTCGGTGACCTCGACCCCACGCCAGGTGACGGTCGACGGCGGGTCGTCGACGAGCCGGAAGCCGACCTTCTCGAGGACGCGACGTGACGCGCTGTTGGTTGCGGCCACGCGCGCGTGAAGGGGCCGCTCGGTCTCGAGGGTGAGGAGCTGGCGCAGGGCCTCCGTGGCGATGCCGCGACCCCAGCGCGCCGGGTCGATCCAGTAGGTGACCTCCCGCTCGCCGTCGATGCTGAACGAGCCGATCGTGCCGGCCAGCTGCCCCTCGTGGACCACCGCCTGCACGAGCACCGACGGATCGGCAAGGATCCTTCGGTAGTGGGCGTCGAAGGCCGCCCGGTCGGCGGGGTTCTCGCGGGTGAACACCGCCATGCGACTGGCTCGAGGATCGCCCTCCCACGCGAACACCGGGTCGAGGTCGGCATCGGCCAGGGCACGAAGTGCGGTCGTCATGGCTGGCGACGCTACTGCGGCGCACCGACAGCGCCTCGCTGCTGCCGGGCCGCACGGCGAAGGGCCGCCCGTCAGCGTCGGACTTCGAGAAGTCCTCCGGGGACGGGCGGCCCAGGCTGTGCGGTGGCCGACGAGCCGACCTCGCTCGTCAGTCCTCGATGTGTCCGCGAGTGGCGCGCCACTTCATCTCGAACCGCACACCGTTCGATGCAGCGGCACCCTTCGGGGTCACGGTGACCAGGACCTTGTACTCGTGGGCGTACCAGCGCAGTCGAAGGTGCTCGTACCTCGAGGGCAGCGACACGGCGTTGGCGGGCGGGACGATGACGACGATCCGGGTGGTGCTCCAGGACACCGCCTTCGCAGTGGCGGAGCCGAACTTCACCACGCCAGGAGTGCCGAAGCCCGTGCCCGTGATGGTTACCCGGTCGCCGACGTGTCCCTCGTACTCGGAAAGGCGGTTGATGGATGCCGGGGACGGTGAGGGCGGGACCGTCACCGTGACCGTCAGCGCCACGTTGGCCGAGGTGCTGGAGGTGAACAGTGCGGCATTGGTCGGGGTGAACACGGCGTGGTAGGAGTAGCTGCCCACGGGGATGTTCGTCAACGACAGGGTCGCTGACCCGGCCGCCAGGGCGGCGGTACCGAGCGAGGTGGCGCCGTTGAAGAACTGCACCGTGCCGGCCGCACCAGCGCCGGTGACCGTCGCGGTCAGCGTGCGGGCCGCCGGAGCAACGGCTGTCGCGGTCGAGGGAGCCATCGCCAGGGCGGTGGTGGTGGTGACCTGGACCGGCGGGGCCGCGGTCACGGTGAGCGCCACGTTGCCCGAGGTGCTCGAGGTGAACAGCGCCGCGTTGGTCGGGGTGAAGACCGCGTGGTAGGAGTAGCTGCCCTC
>JBJMHU010000053.1:0-8788 GCA_045807225.1 Ornithinibacter sp.
CTTTCGCCGTCGTGGCGGGCACGAAGGCGGCGGCCATGGTGGTGACGAGGTCGGCGGCCGGTGCTCCGGCTGTCGCTGCGGCGTTCCCGACGGTGACGGTGGTCGTGGTCGTCGCGGGCTGCGACACCAGGCGGTAGCCCGGGGTGGTGCTCGTGGCGCTGGCCGGGGTGCTTCCGCTCGGGGAGCCCTGCTGCTGGCCCGGGCTCTGCAGCGTCGGCGGTGGGTCGGCGACGGTCACGCTCACCGGCTCCGCTCCGGAGATCACGGCACCGCCATCGGTGACCCGCAGCTCGTAGGTCGCCCCGTACGGCGCGTCGATCGAGAAGGCGGCGGTGAACTCCTGCTCGGTGACGGTGCCGGGCAGCACGGTGTACTGCGGGGCGGCCTGCACGCCGCTGAGCCGGTGACCCTCGGCCTGGGCGGCGCCGTCAGGGGCCGCGAGCCGGGCCTCGTCGGGCGTGGTGGTGGTGTTCTCGGGGGCGGTGGTGGTGCCGCCCGTGGCCTTCACCCACTCCTCCGCCGCGTGCAGCGGGGTGCCCGGCACGGCGGCCTCGGGGACCACGAGGAAGTCGCCCGTGCCGGCAACCCGGTACTCGAGGCGGGGCGCCACGGCCACGTTGCCGGGGCCGCCGTTGCCGAGCTGCACCAGCACGCGGAAGGTCTGGAAGGGCAGGACGTCGGCGAGGGGCTGCCCGGCCGGGAGGTAGACCGGTGCCGCTCCGGGGGCACCGAGGACGGCGAGGGCAGCCGTGCCGCCGAACAGCCCGGGTGACATGGCGACCGGAGCGGTCGGTGCGGCCGGGGCGGCCGGCGCAGGGGCCGAGGCCGACGGGGAGGGCGCCGTTGCCGGGCTGGAGGCCGACGGCGTGGGAGCAGGGCTGGGGACCGGTGCGGGGGTGCTGCTCTCAGCGCCGGTGGCGGCTGGAGTCGGTGTGGCGACCGCGGTCGGGCTGGGGGCCACCGTGTCGGTGCTCGTCGGGGTGGGAGTCGCGCTGCTCGACGGTGTGCTCACGGCCGTGGCGGCGACCCGCTGCACCACGGCCCGCTGGCCGGCGCCTCGCTGCGCCGCTGGGGCGCTCGCGGTCTGGCCGGTGGCGGCGGCAGGGGTGACGGTGGTGGCGGCCACGGTGGGTGCCGGGCCGGTCGCCTGGAGGCCGAAGGCCTGGCCGACCGCGATGGTGGACGCGGTGACGAGAACGGCCGCGGCGGCGAGGACGTGGACCGGTCGGCCGGCCAGCCGCGCGGTACGCGGTGTCCTGCGGCGCTCCTGCGTCATCGTCGGTGCTCCCGTTGCTCGTCGTTGCTCGTCGTCCGGAGCCGCAGGCGGCCTGGGTGAGAGGCCGCCTGCAACCCACAGACGGGTCTGGCTCGGTTGACTACACCGGGGTCAGACGTTGTGGCACATCACGCAGGTACCGCGGTCGTCCACACGGAGCAGACGGCTGTCGGAGCTGGGAGTGGTGCCGTTGGGCCAGGCCACGCTCGAGTTCGGCATCTTCGCGTTCGTACCGTGTGCCACGTGGCACTGGATGCAGTTCCGGTTCGCCGCGGCGTCGCCGCCGACGTTGTCACCGGTGTGCCGGTACGTGAAGACTGCGTCACCCGAGTTGGTCTTGTAGCTGTTCGACGGCGCCAGGTACCGCGTGTGGCACGTGGTGCACCATGCGGCGACGTTCGCCTGGAACGAGCTGACGTCCGGGGCGGTGCCGCTGAGCGCCTTGGCCACGGGGGCCGGGTTGGTGATGGAGGTTGCCCCGAGGATGGTCCTCGTTGCGGTGTCGGCCACGGCGTTGGGGTCACCGGCGATCCAGTAGTTGGTCGTCGTGTAGACCTTGTTGGCCGTGTCCTTGATGACGATGCCGGGCGTGGTCTGACCCGCCAGCACCGTCGTGTAGCCCGAGTCGGACGGCACAGGCCGCAGGATGCGGTACTGCCCGTTGCCGTGCGGGTCGTGGCAGGCCGTGCACTCGAGCTTGGTGTTCGTGGTGGTGCTCATGTCCTTGCCGGCGTTCGCCGTCGAGGTGAGGGGCCCGTTGCCCCACATGATGCCCACGCCACCGAGGTGGTTGGACGTGGTGTCCTCGGGGGTCGTCAACGGGGGGACCAACTGGGCACGCGAGCTGTACTCGTTTCGCGTGGTGTTGAAGTAGATCTCCTTGGTTGCCGATCCCGTACCGAGTGCTGCCTTCTCGAAGCCGCCGCCACGCAGGGCGCCGGCCACCGTGGTGCCACGGTTGACGGTCAGGGTGGTCTTGCCGTCGGGGTACGTCGTCTTTGATGCGGCGTCGTAACCCAACCCACTCTGTACGTCGGTCGTTGCACCGGTCCCACCGTCACCGTGACACGAGTAGCACAGGCTTTCCTCGCTCGTGGCGTTGAGCAGGAAGGCCGCGCGAGCCGTGTGGGCCCGGTGGCACGAGGCGCAACGCCCCTGGCCGGCATCGGTGATCTTGACACCGGTGGTGGCCGTGTTCGTGGCGGTGGACACGTGTGGGCCGTTGTCGGCGTAGGCCGGCACCGCCCCGAGGAAGAACGCGGCCGCGGCCGTGGCGCCAAGCGCCACCAACCTCGTCCGTACCTTCTTGTGCGTTCTCATTGTCGCGTTCCAATCTGAGCTGTGAAGTTGTGTACTCCTGTTGTTGTGCGGTGAATTTCCTTGCGGTGAGCCGGAACGGCAGGTCCGGCGACCAGGTCGCCGCACCTCCGTCAGGCCACTTCTGTGGGACCGGGACCCGGTCATCAGTACCCCCACACCTCGATGCGGTTGTTCTCCCGGTCGGCGACGTAGACGCGACCACGGGAGTCCGTGGCGACGCCGTTGGGGAAGGTGAACTTGCCGTCGTCGTGCCCCTCGTTGCCGACGGAGCCGACGTAGGCGGGGTGGTCGGTCGGGGTGGAGCCGAGCGTGAACTGGCGCACCATGTGGTCGGTGGTGTCGACGACGAAGAGCCGGCCCCGGTCGTCGATCGCCAGGCCGCGGGGCAGACCCAGGTCGCCGTCACCGACGCCGCGGGCGATCAGGGTGGACAGCTTGCCGGTGTCGTCGATGACGATCACGCGGCCGTTGTTGCTGTCACTGACGTAGATCTCGCCGTGGTCGCCGACGACGATGGCATTGGGGTAGTTGAGCTCGCCCTTGCCCAGAACCGTGCGCAGGGTGCCGTCGTGGGCGAACACCAGGATGCGGTGGTCGGCGGGCTTGGCGCTGAGCACGTCGGCCACGTAGACGGTGCCGTCGGGGCCTACCGCGAGCCCGAGCGGCGAGATGGTGTCGACGCCCTTCCCCTTCGGCGCGAACGCCCTGAGGTACCTGCCGGTCCCGTCGTAGACGTAGACCTTGCCGGCCGCACGGTCGCCGACGTAGACGTCGCCATCGGTGGGGTCGACGGCGACGTAGACCGGTACGTGCAGCGTCTTGGGCTTGGCCGGGGGCAGCAGCTCGCCGACCTTGACGCCGTCGCGGTCGAAGACGAAGGTCGTCGGGGTGGCGCCGGACTGCGTCGCGTACATCCGCTCCCCGTCGGGGGAGACGGCGACGCCGAGCGGCCGGACGACGTCGTAGACCGACGTCTTGTAGGTGGGCAGGCGCGCGTCGCTGAGCCCGGGCAGCTCGCTCAGCGGCTTGCGGTTCAGCAGGTACCAGGTGAAGAGCCCCACGAGGAGCACGAGCAGCGCGAGGACGACCGCGAGGATGATCCGCCGCCGCTTGCGGTGGTCGCCGCCGTCGACGGGCGCGACGGGCTCGGGCGGTGCCGGGGGTGCGGACATGTCGTCGAGCAGGTCGAGCAGGTCGGTGCTGGACTGGGTCTCACTCATCGCACGCCACCCCTCACTTCTTCTTCGCCGTGGCATGGGCTGCCGCGGGCTTCACGCCGAGGGCTGCCAGCGCCGAGATGGCGGTCATGTTCTTGGGGTCCTTGGCCAGCGCCTTCTGGTACCAGGTGCCGGCCGCCTTGGTGTCGTTGGCGGTCTCGGCGATGAGCCCGAGCCCGAGCATCGCGTCGGCGGCCGCGGGGCCGGCCGTGAGCGCGGTGAGCTGGGTCTTCGCCTCGTCGACCTTGCCGCCGCAGTAGCCGGCCATCGCCGAGGCATAGCTCGCCAGCGCGGGCTGCTTCATCGCGGTGTAGGCCGCCTGCATCTGCTGGTACGGCTCGCACCAGCCGGTCGGCACGAAGCGCAGGGCGTTGCGGAAGGTCGCGATCGACTCGGCCTCGGCGCCCTGCTGCAGCTGGGCCAGGCCCACCTGGTACATCGCGTCGGAGTCGGTCGGCTCGATCTTGAGCGCGTGGCCGAGGTGCCCGAGCGCGACCTCCGGCTTGTCCTGCTTCACGGCGATGCTTCCGAGGTAGTAGTACGCCGCGGCGAGCTGGCTGTCCGCGCCCGCGAACTCGCCCTTGCGGGTGGCCTTGATGATCTTGGTCAGCGGGGCGACCGCCTGGTCGAGCCGGCCCTGGCTCATCAGGACGAAGCCCTTGGCGAGCAGCGCGTCCTTGCTGCCGGGGGCCGCCTTGAGCACCTGGTCGAACTGCTTGACCGCGTCGTCGTAGCGCGCGGCCTGCCCGTAGATCTCGCCCAGCTGCAACCGGGCCTGCAGGTCGTTCGGGTTCTTGCGCACCGCTGCCTCGGTGAGCGCGACCTGCCGCTCGACGATGGAGGGCGCGGCCGCCACGTGCTGGTCGTTGTAGTACAGCAGCCCGAAGGCCACCAGCCCGACGGCCAGGACCGCGGCTCCGATGCGCAACAACAGGGCCACCGTGCGGTCGGACGTATCCGCTGCCTCGAGCCGATAGGGGCTCATCGTGTGTGCCACAGGTACCTCACCCGTTCCTTTGGCGGTGTCACGGCATCCCTGCCGTGGAGGACGAACCTCCTCCACGTCCATCGTGGGTGGGCGGGCCACCGAGGCCTATCCGCCGCAGGGTAGATATCGGGTAGAGCCGTGACCCGGTCCCCTCGTCCGGGCACACCCGCCGTCCGGGCGGCGCCGACAGCGGCACCACTACACTCTGTCGTGGACACCGCGCCGGAAGGCGCCGGCAAAGGAGCGGACAGATCAGCGCGAGTGACGTGACGGGCTCGGGAGGCGCCGAGAGCGCGCACTCCCGTGCTGCGGCCGCCATGGCCGAGCGGCCCGACCCGCAGCGCCCGGTCGATCCCCCGCCCAGCCCAAGACTGGTCAACCGACGGCTCCGGGCCATCGGCATCCTCCTGCCGGTCGGGTTCGCCATCGCGCTCGAGGTCGTGCGGTGGCAGCTCGAGCAGAGCGGCGTGTGGTCCCCCGGCGTCTTCGAGGTCTGGCACTTCGCCGGGCTCGCCGTGGTCGTCGTCGGCATCGTGCTGTTCGCCGCCTTCATGTTCCGGCTCATCGACCAGACCGAGCGCCAGGTGCTGCGCCAGAACCGCGACCTCACCGCTGCGAACGCCGTCGCCGGCGCGATCCAGGGTCAGTCGACCGTCCCGGCCATCGTCGACAGCGCGCTCCGGGCGCTGCTGCCCACCTCGGGCGCTCGCCAGGCCCGTATCCGCGTGCTGGACCCGGCCGGCCCGCCGCACCCCGACGCCTCGCGCACGCTGGCCCTGCCCGGTTCGCACATCGACACGGCGAGCCCCACCCTCGAGGTGCCCCTGGCCCAGGGCTCCACGGTCGTCGGACGGCTGGCGCTGTGGTATCCCGACGACGGCGACGGCACCGACCGGATCGGCGGTGCCGCGCTCTCCAGCCTGACGACGCAGATCGCCTGCGCTGTCCAGCTGGCCGGTGCGGTGGGTGACCTCGAACGGCGAAAGATGGAGGGCCACGCCTTCTACGACATCCTCCTGCGGGTCTCGAACCAGGAGCCCACCACGCCGGTGCTCGAGGCCGTCGTGCGGCATGCTGCTGCACTCCTGCGAGCGGATGCCGCTGTCGTCACGGTGTCTCCTGAGACGACCCGCACCATCCGCTTCGACTCCGGCGCCCAGGCGCCGGCGCAGCGCGCCGACGGGGCAACCGTCGTGTCCCACGGTCTGCCCGCCCTGCCGCAGGGTGACGAGGAGGCCACGGTCGCCGTTGCCGAGGTCGACGACCGCGAGTGGGCGCACACCGCGAGCCGCGACGTGACCGGTGGCGCCGGCTACCTCGGTGAGCTGTGGGTGGCGCGGGCCGGAGGGGCCGAGTTCACCGACCGCGACCGCGGCTTCCTCGGCACCCTCGCGAGCCTGGTCGGCATCGCGCTCTCGGGGGCCCAGATGCGCGAGGGGGCGCGGCAGCGCGCCGTGCTCAGCGAGCGCACCCGCATCGCTCGCGAGATGCACGACAGCCTGGCCCAGGTGCTGGGGGCGGTGCACCTCAGGCTGCGCGCGCTCGAGACCGGCGTCGGCACCCTGGCCGACGACGCGGTGGTCGCCGAGGTCGAGGCGCTCGCGGACGTCTGCGCGGAGGCCTACCGCGACGTGCGCGAGACCATCCTCGGACTGCGCGACGCCAACCGCCACGCCGACCGCAGCCTCGAGGACAACCTGCGGTCCTACCTCGAGGGCTACTCGACGCAGAGCGGCATCAGCGCCCGGCTCGACAACGAGCTCGGCCACGAGGTGGCGCTCTCGCCGCGCGCCGAGGTGCACGTCATCCGCATCGTGCAGGAGGCGCTGACCAACGTGCGCAAGCACGCCTGCGCGCACTCGGTCGTGGTCAGCATCCGGGGCACCGAGACGTCGACCTGCTTCGTCGTGTCCGACGACGGCGTGGGCTTCGACTCCGAGGCGACGGCCAGCTCGCAGGACGGCTACGGCCTGTTCACCATGCGTGACCGGGCGGCCCTGCTCGGCGGCACCGTGCAGGTCCTGTCCGCACCCGGGAGCGGCACCACGGTCATGGCCAGCGTGCCCGAGCGACCGCACCCCTCCTTCACCACGAGGACCACCGGATGACCGCGCCGATCCGCATCCTGCTCGTCGACGACCAGCCGCTCTTCCGCGGTGCCATCGCGGCGCTGCTCGCAAGCCAGCCCGACATGGAGGTCGTCGGCGAGGCGGAGAACGGCCTCGTCGGGGTGGAGATGGCCGGGGAGCTGCACCCCGACCTGGTCATCCTCGACGTCGACATGCCGGTGATGAACGGCGTCGAGGCCGTGCGGCTGATCCGCGAGCAGGTGATGGACGTCAAGGTCATCATGCTCACCGTGTCCGACGTCGAGGACCACGTCATGGATGCCCTGCGCAACGGGGCGCACGGCTACCTGCTCAAGGACCTGCGGCCCGAGCAGCTGCACGACATGATCCGCTCGGTCATGCGCAACGAGACGCCCATCTCGCCGGCCGTCGCGGGCCGGCTGCTCCGCGAGATCCGCGACGGCGGCGCGCAGAAGGTCACCTCGCCCTCGCCGGACCAGGCCCGGTCGGTGGTGACACCGCGCGAGCTGGAGATCCTCCGGCTGGTGGCGGTGGGCCTGAGCAACAAGGAGATCGCCAAGCGGCTGGTCATCACGGAGGGGACCGTGAAGAACCACGTGCACAACGCCCTCGAGAAGCTGCACCTGGACAACCGGATCCAGGCGGCCGCGTACGTCATCCGGCAGGGGCTCGGGTCGCCCGGCGCCGACGACCCCCGCTGACCCCGCAGCGGGCAGGCAGGCACAGGGCATCAGTACCGTTTGTGTGCCCATCGCCGGATGTCGCAGGTGCGGCCGCGGTCCTACCGTGGTCCTGTCGGCTTCGTGCTGAGGAGGCAGGTCATGGTGCGGCAGGGGACGGTCCTCGTGATCTTCAGCCACGACCTGCTGGGGCAGGGGTTGGCGGCCCGACTCGTGGGTCTGGGCGTGGAGGCCTCTGCCGTGCGGTCCTCCGACGCGGGTGCCGCGACGCAGGCCCTGCAGGACCACCCGGACGTCGTGGTGGTCGAGAGCAACGACGCGAAGTGCCTGGCCGGCATCCGGCGGTTGAGCCCGCGCTCGCGGATCGTGGACGTCAGCGACTCGGTGGGCCCGGCCTACCCCGAGCACGCCCTGCGCTTCGACGTCATCCTCGACGCGCTGGCCGACCTTCCGCGCTGAGTCGGTGACCTCCTGACCCCGGTGGCTCCACTACTCTCCCTCCCGGAGGTGATGGCGGGTGCGTGAGGGCGACGACCTGACGGCTTCCCGGAGCCACACCCGGGAAGCTTCCTCGCGACGGCCCCCGCCGGCCGGCGACCACCGGGTCGAGGCGCTCCTCGGGTTGGGCGACGTCGCGGGTCTGGCCCTGCTCGTGGTGGAGGAGGCCGCTCGCTCCGCCCGCGAGGACCTCGAGGCGGCCATCCGCAGCGTGCGGTCCCTCGCCGAGCAGCAGGCGGCCGCGGGACGTGCCCTCGACGCGCTCGAGGCGGCCGGCTCCGGCGCGGTGGGGCACCTGCGGGAGGTCGACCACCTCACCGAGGAGGCCAGCCGCATCGTCGCCGCGTCGCTGCTCGAGGGCGAAGAGCTGGCCGGCGAGGACACCCTGGAGCGGCTCGACACCTGGGCCGACCTCAGCCGCGCCCACGCGCAGCGGCTGGAGCAGGGCCGCAACGACGCGTGGGGGCTCGCCGAGCTGCTCGACGCCCTGTCGGACCAGGGCCGGCGTGAGGCGGTCCGGCTCCAGGAGGTGCTGCAGCGGCGCTCCACCGTGCTGAGCTCGCTGACGGGGGTGCTCGAGCAGCAGAGCCGCACCGCGCGGGCGATCACCGAGGGCCTCGTCCGCGACTAGCCCTCGTCGTGGGCCGGGCCGGGCCCGCTCGGGCCAGGCCGGCCCTGGTGGGTGCGGCTCGAGGGGGACCACCGGCCGGCTGCCCGCA
>JBJMHU010000054.1:0-6171 GCA_045807225.1 Ornithinibacter sp.
GCGCTCGTGAGGTCGTGGATGGCCAGGCGACGGTCGGCCTCAGCATCGGTGGTGACAGCGGCGACGAGCTCGAGCAGTCGCTGCCGGGTCAGGGGTGGCGGATCGTGTTCGGCGCGTTGCCGGGCGAGCCATTCCAGCTGCCGGTCGTACGAGCCGGGGGTCAGGTTCCAGATGACGTACCGGCCGTGTTCGTCGGGTCTGGTGCGCACTTCTGCCCAGAGCCGGTGGGTGTGGATGAAGGTGTGGTGCTGCTCGCAGACCAGTGCCGCGTTCTCGATCTCGGAGAGACCACCGTCGACCCAATGCAGCACATGGTGCGCGCGGGTCCACGACCCAGGTCGGGTGCAGCCCGGGAAGGTGCAGGTGCGGTCTCGGCGCAGCAGCCGTCGGCGCTGGGCCCGGGTGAACAACCGCACCAGACGCCCCTGGTCCAGCTCCTCCCCGGCCGTGCCGAGCACGTACGGGACCAGCGCCGCGTCACACGCCACCCGGCGCAACACCTCCGGCGACAAGAGCGTGCCGGTGGCGGTCGACCCCAGCACCACTCCCGCCCCGCTGCCCTCAGCACGGTCGCTCAGGGCGACACCGGTGCGCGCCTCGAGGTCGGACAGGGCGACGCTGACGTGCAGCACCGCCCCGGCGAGTCCCGGCCCGTCCGCCCCGGCATCGTCCAGGGCACGCCCGCTGACGGAGCGGCACACCTCGGTGAGCGCCTCGACCCGGCGCTGCCCCGCCGGGCGCAGGTCACGCTCACCGGTCTCGGGGTTCGGGGCCGGTGTGGCCATCGGCCCGATCGCCGCCTCGAGCACCGCCGCCTGCTCCGGGGTCATCACCAGCTGGTACTCGGTGACGTCTCCGCACTCCACCAACGGCTGTGACAACCGCGCCATCGACACCAACTTCGCCTGCAGGCCGTCGAACTCCCCCACGACCCCGTACCTGGCCAGCATCGCGGGGCGCAGCTTGCGCATCTGGTTCGGCCCCCACATCGTGCCGAGGTCCAACAACGCCTGGGTGACCGTCGGCACCGCCTCGGGCACCAGCCGCGGACCCAATCGGGCGATTTCACCCAACGCGGACAACGCCAGCGACGGCGACACCGTGCCGTCCTTCACCTCGGCCCACACCATCCCCAATGGTGAGCCCCGGTCGGGCTCCGCCGCGGCATCCGGCGCCAATGACCCACCCGCCCGGCCACTGTTCGCGACCTCCATGGCGAGCTTGGCCACCGGCCCGGCGCCGCCCTGCCGCAACGACGGCGCGTGCGCGCGCACCCACGCGTGCGCGTTCGTCCCGGCACCCGCCATCACTCCGCGCTTGACCGCCTCCGCCGCGACCACCGCCCGCGCCGCCCCACCCTGAGCCACCACCGCGTCGAGCTCGCCCATGAGCTCACCCAGCTCGGCATCCGGCGCCTCGTGCACCACCGCAGCCAGGTCCGCCAACGCCTCCCGGGCAGCCCGCACCACGAAGCGCCGCTCCGCGAGTGCCACCGTTCCGCTGCCCATGCTCCATCATAACCGAACATGCGTTCGATATGCAAGTCGTCCACGAGCAGGATGGGTCAGCACACCCATCAGATCGCGGCACGGTCATCGTCAGGTGAGGTCGGTGCGGCCCTCGGCCTTGAGGGCGTCGACGACGAGCTTGACGTCCTGGGCCCGCGCCCGGGTGGTGACGAGCAGCGCGTCGGGGGTGTCGACCACCACGACGTCGTCCAGCCCGACGATCGCCACACGCCGACCGGCGCCGGGCACCACCACTCCCCCACCGTCGATCACCGTCACGTCGCCGGCGTCGCCCAGCACGCGCACCTCGCCGGCGTCCGCGCCCGCACCCGCACCGTCACCGAAACCCGCACCGGATGCCGGGAGCAGCGTCGCGAGGCTCGCAAAGTCCCCGACGTCGTCCCACGCGAAGGGGGCGGGCACGACGACGACGCGACCGGCATCCGCCGCAGGCTCGGCGACCGCGTGGTCGATGGCGATCTTGGTCAGCCCGGCCCACGTCGACTCCAGCAGCGACGGGTCGGCAGCAATGGCCCGCAACCCAGAGGCCAAGTCAGGGTGCCACTGCGCCAACAGGTCCAACAACGTCGAAGCCCGGGCCACGAACATCCCTGCGTTCCAACGGAAGTCACCGGAATCGACGTACGACGCGGCGCGCACGGCATCCGGCTTCTCGACGAACTCGACGGCCCGCAGCGCGGTCGCGGCACCCGGCAACGCGGCACCGGTGCGGATGTAGCCGAACCCCGTCGCCGGCCACGTGGGCTCCACCCCGATCGTCACGAGGTGCCCGTCGCGGGCCACCAGAGCAGCCTCGCGGATGACCGCCTCGAAGGCGGCCTGGTCCGGGATCACGTGGTCGGCCGCGAACGAGCCGATCACGGCATCCGGGTCACGGCGCTCGACGACGGCGGCGGCCAGCCCGATGGCGGCCATCGAGTCGCGCGGTGACGGCTCCGCGAGCACCTGGTCGGCACTCAGCCCGGGCAGCTGCCCGCGCACCGCCTCGGCGTGCGCCGCCCCCGTGACGACAACGACTCGATCATCAGTCAACGGCGAGAGCCGGTCGACGGTGGCCTGCAACAGCGAGCGGCCGCTGCCGGTGAGGTCGAGGAGGAACTTGGGGTGCCGGGCGCGGCTCAGCGGCCAGAGCCGGGTGCCCGCACCTCCCGCCGGAACGACGGCCCAGAAGCCGGGGATGCTGCTCACGGGTCACCCTCCCAGGGGGAAGCTGTCGAGCACCCGCCAGACGCCGTCGGTGTCGTGGTGGTAGAGCTCGACCGACGAGACCCGGAAGGCGCACCGGAAGTCGGCCAGCGAGTCGAACGCGAGGTCGAGCGCCGGCTCGTCGAGGTGGTGGGCCACCGTCACGTGCGGGTGGTAGGGGAAGTCCAGTCCGCGGTCCACCGGCCCCGATCGCACCGCGCGCTCGAGCGCCTCGCAGTTCGGGATGCCGCGCGAGACCTGCACGAACACCACCGGCGAGACGGGCCGGAAGGTGCCGGTGCCCGACAGCACCATGTCGAACGGCTCGGCCGCCGCCGTGACCGCGAGCAGGTGCTCGAGGAAGCTGTCCATGGCGTCGGGCCGGATCCCGGTGGGCGGCAACAGCGTGACGTGCGGCGGGATGGCCGCCGCCATCGGATCGCCGAAGTCCTCCCGAGCCTGCTGGAGCGTGGTCGACCAGGGCTCGGGAACGGTGACGGCGACCCCGTGATGCGGCATGGGCAGGGACCCTACTCCGCCGGCGGGAGCAGGCCGACGGCGTCGCGGACGCGAGACATCGTCACCTCGGCGATGGCCGCGGCCCGCTCGGCCCCGCGGGCCAGGATGCGGTCGAGCTCGGCCGGGTCGGCGAGCAGCTCGGCCATCCGCTCGCGGAACGGCGTCACGGCATCCACCACCACCTCGGCGACCGCCTTCTTCAGGTCGCCGTAGCCGCGGCCCGCGAACTCGGCCTCGACGGCGGCGACCGGCGTCCCCGACAGCACCGAGTGGATGACCAGCAGGTTCGACACCCCGGGCTTGGCCTGCGGGTCGTAGCGCACCTCGGCCTCGGTGTCGGTGACGGCGGAGCGGATCTTCTTGGCGATGCGCCCCGGCTCGTCGCTGAGCAGCACCAGGCCCTTCTCCGACGACGTCGACCCGCTCATCTTCGAGGTGGGGTCCTGCAGGTCCATGATCTTGGCCGACTCCTTGAGGATGTACGGCTCGGGCACCGTGAGCACCGGCCCGAAGCGGGTGTTGAGCCGCTCGGCGAGGTCGCGGGTGATCTCGAGGTGCTGGCGCTGGTCCTCGCCCACCGGCACGAACGCCGCGTCGTACATCAGGATGTCGGCCGCCATCAGCACCGGGTAGGTGAACAGCCCGACGTTGGCGTTCTGCCCCTTGGCCACCTTGTCCTTGTACTGCGTCATCCGGTTCATCTCGCCGACGGCCGTCTGGCAGGCGAGCACCCAGGCCAGCTCGGGGTGCGGCCCGACGTGGCTCTGCAGGAAGACCGCAGACGTCTCGGGGTCGACCCCGCCGGCGATGAACTGCGCCGCGGTGATCCGGGTGCGGCGCTGCAGCACCTCGGGGTCGGTCGGCACGGTGAGGGCGTGCAGGTCGGCGACGAAGTAGTAGGCGTCGAAGTCGCGTTGCAGGCCGACCCAGTTCACGAGGGCACCGAGGAAGTTGCCGAGGTGGAGCGAGTCGCTCGTCGGCTGCATCCCGGAGAGGATGCGCGGGCGTGCGGAAGCGGGCGCAACGGGGGTGGGCATGGGCACATTGTGTCAGGGGCGGCGCACCTAGACTTCGCGGCATGGCCAGCGTCGCTGAGAGCTCCCGTCGAGTCGCGGACACCCACCGGGAGGTGTTCGGCAGCGACCCTGCGGGGGTGTGGTCGGCGCCGGGCCGGGTCAACCTCATCGGCGAGCACACCGACTACAACGACGGCCTGGTCCTGCCCATCGCTCTCCCCCACCGCACGGATGCCGCGTGCTCACCGCGCGATGACGACCTCCTGCGCGTGTGGTCGGTGCAGACCGACGAGCTGGTGGAGGTCTCCCTGGGAGACGTGGCGCCGGACGCTCCCGGCGGGTGGGCCGCCTACGTGGCGGGGGTGCTGTGGGCGTTGCGCGAGGCCGGGCACGAGGTACGCGGGATGGAGGTCACGGTCGACAGCCGGGTGCCAGTGGGGGCGGGGCTGTCGAGCTCCGCCGCCTGGGAGTGCTCCGTGGGGGCGGCCGCGAGCGACCTGTTCGATCTCGGGCTGCTGGGTGACGATGCCGGGCGCGCGCGCATGGCCGCGGCCTGCGTGCGCGCCGAGAACGACATCGCCGGTGCGCCGACCGGCGGCATGGACCAGTCGGCGGCTCTGTTGTGCCGCGCCGAGCACGCGCTGCTGCTCGACTGTCGCAGCGGGGAGACCGAGCACGTGCCGTTCGACCTCGGCGGCGAGGAAGCAGCGGGCGGTGACGGTGGAGCCGCCGGTGACGGCACGGCATCGGGGCACGTGCTGCTGGTCACCGACACCCGTGCCGAGCACAGCCTCAACGACGGCCAGTACGGCCAGCGCCGGTCGTCGTGCGAGCAGGCCGCGGCCGAGCTGGGCGTCGACTCCCTGCGCGACGTCGACCCGGCTGGCCTGGACGACGCGCTGTCGCGCCTCTCGGACGACGTGCTGCGGCGCCGTGCCCGCCACGTGGTCACCGAGATCGCCCGGGTTCGTGCCGCTGTCGAAGCGCTGCGGGCCGGCGACCTGGTCGAGGTGGGGCGGCTGTTCGACGCCTCGCACGCCTCCCTGCGCGACGACTACGAGGTGAGCTGCGACGAGCTCGACGTGTCGGTCGAGGCGGCCCGCTCGGCTGGTGCCCTCGGTGCTCGGATGACGGGTGGCGGCTTCGGCGGGTCGAGCATCGCCCTGGTGCCGGCGGATGCGGTGGAGGCCGCCACCCGCGATATCGCCGAGGCCTTCGCCGAACGCGGGTGGCACGAGCCGGTCAGCTTCGCCGTCACGGCGGGCGCGGCAGCCCGCCGCGACGCCTGACCGGCATCCCAACTTTCCCGCCCGGTGCGGGGAGCTTCAGCCTCGCACCACAACCGTTCCGGTGCTCAGGTGAACCTTGCCGCACCAAGCGGATGAGGGAAGTCACCTCAGAGGTCATAGGTGACGCTCACGGGGGCGTGGTCGCTCCAGCGAGCCGCGTAGGAGGCGGCCCGCCCGACCTCGGCGCGCGTCGCCCGTGCGGCGAGCGGCGCCGAGGCCAGCTGGTAGTCGATCCGCCAACCGGAGTCGTTGTCGAACGCCTGCCCCCGCCACGACCACCAGGTGTAGGGACCCGGCCCCGGCCCGTGGAGGTGCCGGTGCACGTCGACGAAGCCGTGGGTGCCGATCCAGCCGTCGATCTGGGCCTGCTCCTCGGGCAGGAAGCCGGCCTTGCCCCGGTTGCCCTTCCAGTTCTTGAGGTCCTCGACGCGGTGGGCGATGTTCAAGTCCCCGGTGAGCACGGCATACCGGCCGTCGCCCGCCCACGCCTCGAGCCGCTCCCCCACCGCCGCGAGGAATCGCATCTTCTCGACCTGCCGCCGGGTCCCCGCCTGGCCGGCGTGCACGTAGGCGGAGGCGACGGTCACCACGGCGGTGTCGAGCCCGCCCTCGACCAGCACGTCGGCCTCGACC
>JBJMHU010000055.1:0-3761 GCA_045807225.1 Ornithinibacter sp.
CCGACCACTACATGCCGGCCCGCGGGGTGCTCGACGCCGACAGCTTTCCCGAGTGGCTGCTCGTCCGCCGCGAGCAGATGTCACGCGGCACCGTGCTGAGCTGGTGCGTCGCCGACGCCACGACGGATGCCGCGCTCGGCGAGGTGCTGGTGTTCGTCACCGAGGGCACCCTCGACGACGACACCGCCGAGCTCGGCTACCAGGTGGTGCCGAGCGCGCGCGGTCGCGGAGTCGCCAGCAGCGGCGCCCGGGCCCTGGTGGGACACGCGTTCACGCCCCGATCGGCCGGCGGGTTGGGGATGCGGCGGCTGGTGGCGCAGACGGCGGAGGACAACGCAGCCAGCAACCGGGTGCTCGACGGGGTGGGGTTCACCATCTGGGGTCGCGAGACGGCGGCCGACGTGCTGCCCGACGGCCGGGCGGTCGACGCCCTGCACTGGGAGCTGCTGCGCGAGTGAGTTCGCGTCGCTGACGCGAGCAGTCGTTCGACCTGACGACGCCGTCGCGGTTGCAGAATTGACCTATTGGTCGATCTGACGACACTTGCAGCCGTCGCTCGAGTGACCTGTGGGTCGATCTGACGACGCATGCAGCCGTCGCTCGAGTGGCCTATTGGTCGACCTGAGGACGCCAGTCGACGGTTGGCAGGTCGAGCCAGGTGGCCAGGAACAGCAGCTCTGCGTCGAGCTCGCGCTGGTCGTCAGCGTTCCCGCGGCCCGGCTCCCACGTGCAGCGGCGCACGCGCAGCGCCCCCGCAGCGCGGTCGGCCTTGAGGTCGAGCCGGGCGACGAGGTCCTCACCGAGCAGGAAGGGCAGCACGTAGTAGCCGTGGACCCGCTGCGCCTCGGGCACGTAGATCTCGAGCCGGTAGTCGAACCCGAAGATCGCCCGGGTGCGGTCACGCTGCCAGATGAGCGAGTCGAACGGCGAGAGCAGGGCGCGGGCGTGCACCCGCCTCGGGCGCCGCGCGTCGCGGTGGAGGTAGGCCGCACGGTGCCAGCCCTCGATGGTGGCGGGCACCAGCGTCCCGTCGGCCACCAGCGAGGCGATCGCCGGTCGAGCCTGCTCGGGCGCGAGCCGGAAGTAGTCGCGCAGGCACTGCTCCGACCCCACCCCCAGGGCCCGGGCCGAGATCTCGACGAGCCGGCGGTGGGCCTGCGGCTCAGCAGGCCTCGCGTCGGGGTCCAGTGCCTGCTCGCGCAGGGCGGGCGGCAGCACCCGGGCGGGCAGGGCGTAGCGGCGTTCGAACTGCGCCGTGCGCCCCGCGCTGGACACCTCACCGGCCCAGAAGAGGTGCTCCAGTGCGCTCTTGACCAGCGACCAGTTCCACCCCCAGTCGTCCCGTTGGCGGGGCAGGTCGTGGGCCAGCGCGACCTCCACCTGCCGGCTGGTGAGCGGCCCGCGCCGGGCCACCTCGGCGAGCACGGCGGCGACGAGGTCCGGGTGGTCACGCGCCACCCGCCGCATCCCACCCCAGGCGTCCTCCCGCGCTCGGCGCATCCGGAAGTCGAGCAGCGGCCAGGTCGAGGGTGCCACCAGCGACGCCTCGTGCGCCCAGTACTCCACCACCCGGCGGGGCGCCACGTCGCGGGCCCGGTCGACGAGCCGGCGGTCGTAGGGCCCCAGCCGGGAGAAGAACGGCAGGTACTGACTGCGCACCACGACGTTGACGCTGTCGATCTGCACGACGCCGACGGTGTCGACCACCCGCTGCACGTCCCGCATCCCCGGGGCGGTCGGCCGGGGACGTGCGAACCCCTGCGCGGCCAGCGCGATGCGCCGCGCGGTGCGGGTCGAGAGGTGTACGGCGACCGGTGGGTCACTCATCCGTCGGGAGCAGGTGCTGCCGGTGCGCGTAGACGGCCGCCTCGACCCGCGAGTGCAGGTGCAGCTTCTCGAGGATGTTGCGGACGTGGTTCTTGACGGTGTTCTCGGAGATGCCCAGCCGTTCGGCGATCTCGCGGTTGGCCAGCCCGCGGGCCACCAGCCGCAGCACCTCGACCTCTCGGTCGGTCAGCAGCGGCGCGGTGCCGGTGACCGGCTCGGGGTCCTGGCTGAGCCGGGTGAACTCGGCCAGCAGGGTGGCGGCCATCCCGGGCGGGATGATCGCCTGCCCGTCGTAGACCCGGCGCACGGCGGCGGCCACCTCCTCACCGGGAAGGTCCTTGAGGAGGTAGCCGCTCGCCCCCGCCTTGATCGCCTCGAACAGGTCCGACTCGTCGTCGGACATCGTCAGCATGAGGATGCGGGCCCCCGGAACGGCCTCGCGGATCCGCCGGCACGCCTCGATGCCCCCCATGCCCGGCATCCGCACGTCCATCAGCACGACGTCAGGGAGCACCTGGGCACACACCCCGACGGCGTCGATGCCGTTGCTCGCCTCGCCGACCACCACGGCGGCGCCGTCGAGCTCCACCACCACGCGCATGCCGCGACGGTAGAGGTCGTGGTCGTCGGCAATCATGACGCGCACCGGCGGCGGCACGAGGCCCGCGGTGGCGCTGGGAATCACGTCGTCAGCGGGCACGGGGCCATCGTTGCAGTTCCGGTGCGCGCTGCCCAGAGGAACGGGAGCACATGCCGCTCAGGACGCTGCCGCCTCGACCTCGGCCGGGTCGGACGGCTCGGCCTCGTCGGACAGCGAGCCGTCGAGGTCGAGGTGCAGGACGCCGTAGCTCCACCCCCGGCGGCGGTAGACGACGCTGGCCCGGTCGGTGTCGATGTCGTGGAAGAGGTAGAAGTCGTGGCCGACCAGCTCCATCTGGCTCAGCGCCTCGGACAGCGTCATCGGCGTGGAGCGGTGCACCTTCTCGCGGACCTCGACCGGCGAGTCGCCGAACGGGTCGCCGTCGTCGGCCGCGTCGACCGAGACCCCGTCGGTCGGGGCGACGATGCGCGCGGTCGCGCTCGCGACCGACTCGGGGGTGCGACGCCCACGGTGCACCTGTCGCCGGTCCTTCTGACGCCTGAGCCGCTCCATCAGCTTGTCGATCGCCAGGTCGAGGGCGGCGTACTTGTCCTCGACGCACGCCTCGGCCCGCACGACGGGCCCCTTGGCGTAGCAGGTGATCTCGACCCGGTCACAGGCTTCCGCCTGACGGCGGTTGGACTCATGACTCACCAGGACCTCGACCCGACGGGTGCGGGGCTCGAGCTGGGTGATCTTCTCGAGCTTGTCCTCGATGTGTGCCCGGAAGCGGTCGGAGACGGTCAGGTGCCGTCCGGTGACGACGATGTCCACGTGGTCCTCCTCGTTGCTGGGGGTCTCGCTGCTCAGTGCCGAACCGGCGTCAGGGGCACCACCTCCGGAGGATCGGGGCTCATGCAATGACGCTAGTCTGCGGCCTTGGGGGCCACAAGGGCGGGTCCGTTGCGCGTCGAGGTGTCGTCGCACACGTGGCCGCGACGACGTGTGCCGCCCCGGCGTCGTGGAGCGCCCGGGCCGCCTCCGCGAGGGTCGCGCCGGTCGTGACGACGTCGTCGACCACCACGCAGGTGGCTCCCTGCACCACCCCACGCCACGCCGCGCCCACGGCCATCGAGCCGGCGAGGTTTCGGGCCCGCGACCGCCGGTCGAGGTGCGCCTGGTCGGCCACCCGGCGGGTGTGCGAGAGCGCCGGCACCACCACGAGACCGGGCCGGCGCCGGGCCACCCGGTCGACCCGGCGCCGGGTGCGCTGCACCGGCGTCGCGGGCCGCACCACGTCGGCGGCGGCCGTGGCCGCGTGGGCCAGGTCCGCGACCGGGTCGTCGCCGCGCCG
>JBJMHU010000056.1:0-25381 GCA_045807225.1 Ornithinibacter sp.
CGGCCGCGATGTAGAAGCCGCGGTTGATCGCGCTCAGCGCGTTCTCGCCGGGCCGCGCCTTGGTGATGAAGACCCCGAGTAGCGCGGTGACCGCGCCGATCGCGGGGATGATCAGCGGGAAGACCAGCCCGTACTCGCCGAACGCGACGGAGCCGAGGATGAGCGCGGCGACGAGCGTCACGGCATACGACTCGAACAGGTCGGCGGCCATGCCCGCGCAGTCGCCCACGTTGTCACCGACGTTGTCGGCGATGGTGGCGGCGTTGCGCGGGTCGTCCTCGGGGATGCCGGCCTCGACCTTGCCGACGAGGTCGGCACCGACGTCGGCGGCCTTGGTGAAGATGCCGCCGCCGACTCGCATGAACATCGCGAGCAGGGCCGCACCGAAGCCGAAGCCCTCGAGCACCTTGGGGGCGTCACCCTTGTAGAGGAGCACCACCACGGAGGCGCCGAGCAGGCCGAGCCCGACGGTCGTCATACCGACCGCGCCGCCGGTTCGGAAGGCGATCTTCATGCCCGCGTCGCGGCCGTTCTCCCCGCGGGCCGCGGAGGCCACGCGCACGTTGGCCTTGGTGGCGAGGCGCATGCCCATGTAGCCGATCAGGGCCGAGAAGACCGCACCGACGATGAAGAAGCCGGAGCGCCCCCAGCGGACCCCGGCGGTGTCGGCGGGCAGCAGGAGCAGCAGGCCGAAGACGAGCACCACGAAGACGCTGAGCGTCTTGAACTGGCGGGCGAGGTAGGCCTGCGCCCCCTCCTCGACGGCTGCGCCGATCTCCTGCATCTTGTCGGTACCAGGGTCTGCGGCGAGGACCTGCTTGCGGAAGATGAACCCGAAGACGAGCGCCACCAGCGCGATGACCGCGACGGTGACGACGAGGGCGAGGTTCAGTCCGGTGAGGTCCAGGGCAGAGCTCGACGCAGCGGGTGCAAGCGCGAGGGGTGCCATTCCATCCTCCTTGACGGGTGTGTGGGCGCCCCCGGGGCGAGTACGCCGGCGGCAGGGACGTTCGGGCGCACCTTACCGGCACGCGGGCGGGCGCGCTGCACCCAGGCAGACGTGACGCAGGTCACCCGGCGCCCGGCGCAGGTGGCGGCCCGGACGGGAGATCAGGCGGCCAGTGCCTCTTCGAGGGAGTCGTGGATGCCGAACACCTTGTCGAGCCCGGTGATCCGGAAGACCCGCAGGATGCGGTCGTTGGAGCACACGATCCGCAGCCAGCCGGAGTGGTTGCGGACGAGCTTGAGGCGGCCGACGAGGACGCCGAGCCCGGTCGAGTCGAGGAAGGAGACCTCGTCGAGGTCGACGACGAGCCGGGCGTGGCCGGCTCCGATCTCCTCGTCGAGGACGGCGCGCAGCTGGGCCGCGGTGTAGACGTCGACCTCTCCGGCAACCGTGACGACGCTGACGTCGTCCTGGCGAGACGTGGTCACGGACAGCTCCACGGGCGGGGCTCCTTGTGCTTCCTGCAGGGGGGTCAGCCCGACGGGGGGTGTCGGGACCAAGGATTACCGTAACCGTCGTGAGCAGTCCTGCCCAGCACCTCGCCGTTCTCACGGCTCGCACGCAGGGCGAACGTCTCCTCCACGTCGAGCACATCCCGGCTCGCACGGCCCGTCTCTCCGAGTGGCCGGGCTCGGTCGCACCCGCCGTGCTGTCGGCCCTGCTCGCGGCCGGCATGGAGCGTCCGTGGTCGCACCAGCGGGCCGCAATCGACCTCGCGACGGCGGGTGAGCACGTGGTGATCGCGACGGGCACCGCATCCGGCAAGAGCCTGGGCTACCTCGCTCCGGTGCTGACGGCGGCGTCGGAGGGCGTGGGCGCTCCGGGGCTGCGGGGGTCGAGCGCGATCTACCTCGCGCCGACCAAGGCGCTGGCGGCCGACCAGCTCGCGCGCATCGAGGCCATGGCGGTCCCCGGGGTGCGGGCGGCCACCTACGACGGCGACACCCCGCCCGACGAGCGGCGGTGGATCCGCGACCACGCCAACGTCGTGCTCACCAACCCCGACCTCCTGCACCACTCGCTGCTCCCGGGGCACCAGCGCTGGTCGAGGTTCCTGCGCTCCCTGGAGTACGTCGTGGTGGACGAGTGTCACGTCTACCGAGGGGTGTTCGGATCGCACGTGTCGGCGGTGCTGCGCCGGCTGCGGCGCGTTGCGGCACGCTACGGTGCGACGCCCACCTTCGTGCTCGCCTCCGCCACCGTGTCCGACCCCGCCGTGCACGCGTCTCGGTTGATCGGGATGCCGGTGACGGCCGTCACCGACGACGGCTCACCGCGCGGGGCGATGACCTTCGCGCTCTGGGAGCCGGCCACCGTCGACGGGCGCCGGCGCTCGGCCACGACCGAGGGCGCCGAGATCCTGGCCGAGCTGGTGTTGGACGGGGTGCAGGCGGTGGCGTTCGCGCGCAGCCGGGCCGGGGCCGAGGCGCTGGCGACGAACGCCCGGCGGCGCGTGGAGCACGACGACCCGGTGCGCGCCGAGGGGGTCTCCGCCTACCGCGGCGGCTACCTGCCCCAGGACCGGCGCGCGATCGAGCGAGGCCTGCGCGACGGCTCGGTGCGTGGGCTGGCCGCCACGAACGCCCTCGAGCTGGGCATCGACGTCAGCGGCCTCGACGCGGTGGTGATGGCCGGTTGGCCGGGGCGCCGGGCCAGCCTGTGGCAGCAGGCCGGGCGGGCCGGTCGCTCGGGCGAGGAGTCGCTGGCCGTGCTGGTGGCTGCCGACGACCCACTCGACACCTACCTGGTGCGCCACCCCGAGGCGATCTTCGGCGCACCCGTCGAGGCCACCGTCATGGACCCGCACAACCCGCACGTGCTGGCCCCGCACCTCGCGGCGGCCGCGGCAGAGCTGGCGCTGAACGAGAGCGACCTGCCGATGTTCGGGCCCGACACGCGCCGCCTGCTCGACGCCCTGGTGGCCGGCGGCATCCTGAGGCGCCGGCCCTCGGGGTGGTTCTGGGCCCGCGAGGACCGCCCCACCGCGCACATCTCGCTGCGGGGCGCGAGCGACGTCGTCGCTGTGGTCGAGGCGCGCACGGGTCGGGTGCTGGGCACTGTCGACGAGGCGTCGTCGCACGTGCAGGTGCACACCGGGGCGGTGCACGTGCACCAGGGCGACACCTGGGTCGTCACCGAGCTCGACCTGGAGGCCCGGGCGGCGCACGTCGTGCGTGGCGACCCCGGGTGGTCGACCCACGCGCAGTCGGTGAGCCGGTTCGACATCCTCGGCCGCGAGCGCACCGAGCGACGGGCCCGGGTGGCGGTGTCGTTCGGCACGGTGCGGGTCACCTCGCAGGTCACCGGCTTCCTGCGCCGGCTGCCGTCGGGGGAGGTGCTCGGCACCCATCCGCTCGACCTTCCCGAGCGGTCCCTGACGACCAAGGCGGTCTGGTGGACGGTGCCCGACGACGTGCTCGCCGCCGCCGGGGTCGAGGCGTCGGTGGTGCCGGGAGCCCTGCATGCCGCGGAGCACGCGGCCATCGGGATGCTGCCGCTGGTGGCCACCTCCGACCGCTGGGACGTCGGCGGGGTGTCGACAGCCCTGCACCCAGACACCGGCGAGCCGACGATCATGGTGTTCGACGGGTACCCGGGCGGGGCCGGGTTCGCCGAGCGGGCGTTCGGCGCGTTCGAGGCGTGGGTCCGTGCCACCCGCGATGCCGTGCTCGGGTGCCGGTGCGCCACGGGGTGCCCGGCCTGCGTGCAGTCGCCCAAGTGTGGCAACGGCAACGAGCCGCTCGACAAGACCGGCGCGGTGACCGTGCTCGAGCTGGCCCTGGCGCCGGCGCAGGCCTGACCCGCCCTCGTCGGGCCGGCCGCCGCCCCACAGCCGCCCACCGTTGCTCGTGCGTCGGAGGTTCTCCGACCACCCCGCGACCACCCGAGAAGCCTTGCCCGCGAGACGTTCCGGCCACGACCTCGCGGGTAGGGTCGCCGCATGGTCCTGCTCGGAGTCATCCTCGTCCTGCTTGCCGCTGCGGCCGGTGTCGTGCTCGTCGCGGGCACCGCGCAGCTGACCGACTCGGTCGAGATCGACGTGCTGGGGGGCACGCTGAGCATCCCGCCGCTGACCCTGCTGATCACGGGCATGATCGTCATCTCGGTGTTCTGGCTCGGGTGGGCTCTGCTCCGCAGCGGCCTGCGGCGCAGCAAGCGGCGTCGGGTCGAGGCCAAGGAGGCCGCGGCCGCCCGCGAGACGGAGCGTGCCGAGGAGCAGCGGCGGATGCAGGAGGAGTTCGCGGCCCGCGAGCAGGCCCTGACCGAGGAGCGGCGCCGCCGCGAGGAGGCCGAGGCGCTGGTCAACGACCGGCATCACGACTCCGCCTCCGACAGCGCCTCGGTCCCGGGCGGCACCACCCGCCCGACCGACTCGGCGAACGACAGGGCGCAGCTGCCTGCCGACGAGCGCCTGCAGCGCGGCGACCGCCAGGCCTGACCAGGGCGGGCCCTCGCCGGCCGGCCGGGGTACCGAACCAGCGGGTCGGGTCATCGCCGGACCCGCGGGGACGAAGGTGCATCCAAGCGGTCCGCCCGACCGGGGACCCGGGTCACTGCTGGGGCGGCGACGGCGACGACACCCGCCCGAGCTGTCGAGAAGACCGTCCCGGGCAGCCCCCACCCCCGAGGCCAGCGTCGGTGCAGGGCTGCCGTGACGACCACGGAGCCGTCGGGCTCGGTGGAGCACAGGGACAGCCGCGCACCGTTCGCGCCGGCCACCGCAACGGCCGTCCTGCAGTCGGGACCGGCCCCGATCGAGGTTCCGCCGGCCGCCGCCAGCGCCGCGAGGTCGGCCGCTGCCTGGACTCGATGGAGGTCGCGGACCGCGCCGGCGACCGTGAGCACCCCGATGAGCACCAGCACGACGGTGCCGGCCGCACCGACCACGAGCACCGAGGCACTGCCGCGCTCAGTGCGAACCGCCGCCGAGACCCTCATGGTGCTGCCTCCACCACAGCTTGGGCCGAGGCGCTCGGCGCAGGTAGCGCTCCGAGTGCTCGCAGGGTGGGCGGCACGTCTGCGGTGACCACCACGGTCACCCGTGAGCCGCTGGTGGTGGCCGAGATCGCTGCCCCATCGGGTGCCGCCGCCCGCACCGCTGCCAGCGCCGAACCGTCAGGTTCACCGCGGGCCAGGAGCCTGGCGCCGAGCCGAGCCGCATCGACGCACCGCACCTGGGCCAGCCCCAGGTCGACGGCCGCCAGCGCCACCGCGAGCACGATGAGCAGGGTGGGCAGTGCCACCGCCAGCTCCGCGGTCGCGGCACCGTGCTCGGCCCGGCGCCGTGGCCTCACGAGCCGGTGCCCAGCGCGGTCATGATCACCTTGGTCAACGCGCTCTTGACCGGACCGGACCGCACGATCGCGAGCAGGAGCGCCGCGAACGCCACCGCCGCCATCGTGCCCACCGCGTACTCGGCTGTGGTCATCCCCTCCTCTCCGAGTGCTCGCAACCGCTGCCGCCAGCCCGCGACTCTGCCAACCGACCTCGTCGTCATGGACACCACTCCCCTGCCGTCTCGGAACGCGACTCTCGCGCCCCCGACCACTGTCGGTCGACGGGGCCGGCCCACGCGAGCAGCACCTCGGACCTGTGGATGACCGCCTCCGCGCAGGGCGGCTGTGGACGACCGGGTTCCCTTCCAGCGGCTCGGTCACCGCGCCAGGCCGCCGAGCAGGTGCAGGACGACCGGTGCGACGGTCGTCGCGACGAAGCCGGGGAGGAAGCAGGCGCCCAGCGGCAGCACCAGCAGCACGCCGGCCCGGTGCACCGACGCCTCGACCCGTCGCGACTCCTCGGCGCGCATCCGCCCCGCGGCAGCCGTCAGCAGACCGGCCGGTGCTGCCCCGGCGCTGTGGGCGGCGTGCCAGGCGACCTGTGCCGCGGCCCAGCCCGGGCCGACATGGGCCCACGCCTGGTCCGGCGGCTGGCCCCAACGGTGTGCGGCGGCGACCACGGCGAGCTCGCGCCCGGCCGCGCCCGGGTCGACGGCCGCGACGGCTTCCAGGGCCTCGACCGCCCCGACGCCACCGCGCAGCGCTGCTGCGACCAGACCCAGAGCGGCGGCAGCCTCCTCGACGGTGGCCGGGCCTGGGAATGCCGTCTCCGGTGGTGCCGTGACGGAGCGCCGCTCGACACCCGGCCAGGCGAGCACCGCCAGCGCCACGAGCAGCGCCACCACGCTCACGTCGGGCCACCGTCGGTGCGGCCGGGACGCCGGGCCCGCCGCAGCAGCCCCCGGGCCCACCACCAGCCGAGGGCCGTGAGCAGCAGGCCGGCGACACCCAGCAGGCGCGATGCCGTGGAGTCGTAGAGCCGACCGGGCGACAGGCCCACGAGCATCGCGCCGGCCGGCCCGGCCAGTGGCAGGGCGGACAACAGCAGCATCGACGCACGAGGGCCGGCGACGACCACGGCGGCGCGGTCGGCGGCGGCACGCCGCTCACGCACCGATGCCGCTGCGGAGCTGGTCACGGCCGAGGCTGCGGCACCCACCTCCTCGGCCAACCGCCAGGCCGCCACCAGGAGGGCGAGGTCGCGCCGGGCCGAGTTGCCCAGGTCGGGGTTGCCCTCGAGCACGGCGGTCACTCCTCGCCCGGCGTCGACCGATGCCTGCAGGTGCGGCGCCAGCCAGGGCGCGCTCGCCTGCACCCCCGGTGACCGAGCCGACGCCAGCGCCGCGGCCGGCAGGTCGAGCCCTGCGTCGAGCCCCACGGCGACCACCTCGGCGAAGTCGGCGACCCAGGCCTCGTCGGGACTGCGCGCCATGCGGCGTCGGGCTCGTGTAGCCGCCCGGCCGAGCCATGACATCGCCGCTCCTGCGCCGTCGGACGGGTCGGCGTCGGCACCACCCTCGGCACCATGGCCCGGCCACACCAGGCAGCACAGGGCCGCCGCCAGTGCGGCGGTCAGCACGGACCCGCCCAACGGCATCCGCGTGCCAGTGACGGCACCAGCCGGACGAGGCGCTCCCGACCCGGCCCACCGACCAGACCCGCCTCGGCCGTCCTGGCCGCCTCGACGACCCGGACCGCGCGCGGGTCGACCGGGTCGGGAACGACGACACCGACCCGGTCGACGGTGCGGGACCCCCCTCGACGCACGACGTGGACCACCACCCGCAGCGCCTCGCGCAACTGTGCGTGCACTCCCTCCCGGGGCATGCCGGCGAGGGCGCCCAGCGCCTCGAACCGGGCCGGCACCTCTTCGGGCCCGTTGGCGTGCAGCGTGCTCATCCCACCCTCGTGACCGGTGTTCAGGGCGGCCAGCAGCTCACGCACCTCGGCGCCGCGCACCTCGCCGACGACCAGCCGGTCCGGCCGCATCCGCAGCGCCTGCCGCACGAGGTCGACGAGCGTGACCCCGCCGACACCCTCGACGTTCGAACCGCGCCCCTGTAGCCGCACGACGTGCGGGTGCTCCGGGTCGAGCTCGCGGACGTCCTCGACCACGACGACGCGCTCGTCGGCGGGGCACTCGGCGACCAGGGCCGCCAGCACCGTCGTCTTGCCCGCCCCGGTGCCCCCGGTGACCACGAGCGAGGTGCGGGCCGCGACCACACCACGCAGCAGCTCGGCCATGTCGGGGGTGACCGCGCCGAGCCCAGCCAGGGCCTCGACACCCCCCGGCCGGTGCCGGGCGAAGCGCAGGCTGAGGTGCGGCCCGCCGTCTGCCAGGGGCGGGAGCACGGCATGCAGCCGCACGCCACCCGGGAGCACCCCGTCGACCCAGGGCTGTGCGTCGTCGAGCCGGCGCCCGGCGACCCCGGCCAGCCGCACGGCGAGCGGCCTCAGGTCGTCGGCCTCGACCCTCAGCGGGGCACGCTCCATACCGCGCCCCCGGTCGAGCCAGACGACCCCGTCGCCGTTCACGAGCAGGTCGGTGACCGACCGGTCGGCGGCCAGCTGTGCCAGCGGGCCCAGGCCCACCAGCTGCTCGAGCAGGCCCCTCGCCGCCTCGGCCCGACCGCCGTCACCGAGGGTGGCCGAGTGCTCGGCCACGAGCGCGTCGATCGAGGCGGCGGACGGACCCGCTCCGGCTGCGATGGCGCGGCGGACCGAGGCGTCGAGCGGCCCCGCCCGCGCGTTCACGACCCCACCTCGAGATCGCTCACGACGCCACCGCCAGGGCGTCGACCACGCCGACCACGGCATCCGCACACCGCCGGATGCCGTCACGACCGGTGCCGGGGAACAGCCCCCGCTCGGCGTCGCGCGGCACATGGGGGTCGTCGGCGAGGTGGTGCAGGTGGGCGATGCCGAGGTGGGCGACGACCTCGTCGACGACCTCGGAACCGGCCCGTCCCCCGCGAGTGACCAGCCGGACGTCGGGCGGCACGCTCGGGGACCACGGGCCGTCGAGCAGGTGCGACACCGCTGCGTCACCATCGGCCAGGGACCGGGTGCGCAGACCGACGAGCACCACCACCAAGGCGCCCGCTGACAGCACGTCGGGCAGGACGGGGCTCGTGAGCGGCAGGTCGAGCACCACCCGGGCGGGGCCGGTGGCCAGCGCCGCCACCACGTCACGGGCCGAGGACTCCGACACCTCAGGAGGTGCGCCTCCGCGGGCGGAGAGCACCGTGCACCCCTCCTCGACGGGCAGCACCCGGAGCAGCCCCTCGGGCGGCACCCGACCGCGCACGTGGCGCAGGTCGTCCCAGCGCCGGCCGGGGAGGTGCTCGATGCCCGCGGTGACCTCGAGCCCCCCACGGAGCAGGTCGAGGTCGACCACGACCGACGGCGGTCCGGTGGCCGCGAGCCGGCGCCCGACGGCCAGAGCGAGGGTGCTGGCCCCCAGGCCGCCGGAGGCGCCCACGACGGCAGTCACGCGCTGGGATGAGGTCATGCCGACACCATGACCCGCCACGCGAGGCACGAGCCAGACCCGTCGTCAGGCTGTGGACGGAGGGCTCCGCCATCGTCACCTGTGGACGACGGATCCGGCGTCAGGATGCCGGGTCTGTGACCGGCGGTGACGCCTGACTGGACGGTGCCCGGACCGGCTCCGGACATGGGAAGGCCCCGATCGGGGCCGGGCCCCTGTGACCGGGGCCGGAACACGGCCGGACGACATCCGGACATGGGACGGCCCCGGTCGGGGGGACAACCGGGGCCGTCGGCGAGCCGAGCTCCGGGGGGGAGAAGCCGGTCCGCCGTTCGCTCAACCCCGAAGGGGAGCGAGTGAACCCATCGTGTCCCATGACCGACTCTCCGCGCAAGCCTTCCCCAAGACATGTCCAGATCCCCCTCAGAAACTGCTTTTCACGAAGGAATCCGAAGGTTCGAGCGACGAGGTTTAATCTTTGACGACCCCTCGGGGCCGGACCTCCGACGCCCCGGGCAGGCCGGTGACGCTCGGAGCCGTCCCAGCACCAATGCGACGGCGCCTCCGTCCCGAGACGGGGCGGAGGCGTCGTCCTGCCGTGGACCTCGTGGGCGACCAGGCGTGCTCCATGCCGTCGTCGTACTGGGTCGAGCCCATCACGATCGGTCCATCAGTGGACTGCCCGCGCGTGGGTACCCGTCCGGTCCTCGGTAGCTTGTCGTGACGGTCCCCGGGGGGACCGTCACGTCTTGTTGTACTCCTCCGAGGCCGAGCCCGACAAGGGTCCACCGGCGAGTCGTCCGGCGAGCACGGCATCCGCCACCCGCTCCCCCTCGGCGGCCGCTGCCTGAACGGCCGTGCAGCAGTGCGAGATCCACAGCCCGACGCCTGCAGCGTCACCGCGGCCGTATGCCGCGAGCGCGCCGAGGTAGGGCGCCCCACCCTGGGCGCCGTGCCCGGCCTCGGTCACGGCCACGCCCGTCGGGTCGAGGCCGCCGGCCCGCACGACCGCGCGGTCGAGGGCCCGGGCCACCACCGCGTTGCCCCGCACGAAAGGGCGCACCGTGGCGAGCTCGGCGTGCACCACCGCGGCCGCCACCACCACCGGCAGCCGGGGCGTCGCGAGCAGCACCTGGGTCACCGCGCGCAGCCGCACCACCACCTGCGCGGCATCCGGCGCCGGCCCGAGGTCGGCGAGCTCGAGGCACTCCTCCCCCGCCAGCCGCGGCCGGCCGAGGGCGTCGTCGGGCACCAGCCCGGTGGCCGCGGCCGTGTGCAGCCGAGCGAGCGCCTGCAGCGGCGCTGTCAGGGCGACCCGCAGGACGTGCTCGGTCTCGGCGGTCGCGGCGAGCACCCCCCGCATGGTCACCTCGACCGGATCGGGCGCGGGCGACCACGTCGACGCACCGCGCATGATGTCGCGCACGACGTCGACGGGCAAGGACGCCCCCTCGAGCTCGCCGCTCGCCGCAGCCCCCCGCACTCGCGACTCGGCCGCGGCCTCGGGGATGCGGCGGCGCAGCGCCTGGTGCCACCGCAGCCGGGTGCACGCCTCGCGCGCCGCCTCGACCTGCTCCGGGATGCCGGGCAGCTCGGCCAGGCGCGTGACCGCGTCGACGGCGGGGCTCTCGGTGGTCACCGGAGCAGACTAGTTGCCGGGCAGCCGCACCCCGGCCAGCTGCCGGGAGCGGGCGACCAACCGGCCGGTGGAGTCCCAGACACAGGCGTCCTCGACGAGCAGGTCGCCGACGACGGTGTCGGTCGTGAGCTCGGCGAGCAGCCAGCCGGGTGCGGGCCGCCCGAGCAGCTGCCCGGTGAGCTCCATGGTCGGCGCCCACCCCGGCACCCCGAGGTCGAAGGAGACCGGCATCAGGGCGTCGACGGCCCACGGCAGCATTCTGACGTCGGGCTCGCGACCGTCCTTGAGCCGCAACCAGGCCCGGATGACGCCACGCCCGGTGGGGCGCCCGACCGCGAACCCTGCCGTCGAGGGGTCGATCCGCGCGTCCATCCGGTCGAGCAGCACGATGCCCTGGGCGACCGGTGAGCCGTCGCGCCGGGCCGGCAGGCACTGCTCGGGCGCCGGCATCTCCGGCGGCCCGGGGGCGCGGTGCACGGGCTCTGCGCGGTCCAACGTGCCGAACGTGCCTGTCATCCGCACCCGTTCGTGCGCGCGCCCCTCGTCGTCACGCTGCACGACGCGCATCTCGGCGGTCGACACGGTGCGCCCCACCCGCAGCACCTCGACCCGCACCTCGACCGGCCCGGCGGGGGCGGCGGACAGGAAGTGCGCCCCCCAGGTGAGCAGGTCGGGGTGCCCCACCGACACCAGCCCGGATGCCGCGGCCGCGGCGCCCAGCGCCATGAGCACCCCGCCGTTGATCGCGTGCCCGATCAGCCAGCCCTCGCCGAGGTGGCCCCGGCCGACCGCGACCGCGCCGGCCCGCGCCGGCCCGGACGACGCGCCGTCCTCCCACTCAAGTGCCAGCACCTCGTCGAGCTCACCCACGGGGCAGCCTCCTCATGTCGTCAGGGGATCGTGCGCAGCCGAGCCTATGGTGACCCCATGACGGGAAGCATCCACTGGCCGACGGCGGTCCTCGTCACCGGCACGATGCTCCTGCTCTGGCTGGCCGTCTGGCTGCTGCGCCGGAGCCGCCGGCGTGGCTTCCTGTCCGAGGTCGACCGGGCCACCTACGCAACGCTGCACACGGCATCCCTCGCCTCTCAGTACCTCGGCGACGGCCTCAGCCCGGATGCCGCCGAGAAGGCGGGCCGGCACCTGCTGTCCATCCTCGGTGCGCACGCGGTGTCGATCGCCGACCCCGGCAGCGTGCTGTCGTGGACCGGCCTGGGCGACCACCACCGGCGCACGGCCCTGGCGCTGGGCGAGCAGACCCGCGAGACCGGCCGCACCGTCGTGCACAACATCCAGGACGTCGCCTGTGCCGACCCCGACTGCCCGATCCGCAGCGCCGTCTCCGCCCCCCTCGTCATGGACGACCTGGTGGTCGGCACCCTGACGGCGTGGACCACCGACCCCTCGCCCGGACTGGCCCGCGCGACCGAGGAGGTGGCGGCCTGGGTGTCGAGCCAGCTGGCCCTGGCCGAGCTGGCGCGCACCCGCACCCGTGTCATGGCGGCCGAGCTGCGTGCCCTGCGGGCCCAGATCAGCCCGCACTTCATCTACAACAGCCTGGCCGCGATCGCGTCGTTCGTGCGCACCGACCCCGACCGCGCCCGCGAGCTGCTCATCGACTTCGCCGACTTCACCCGCTACGCGCTGCGCTCCGGCGGGCCCTTCACGACCCTTGCCGAGGAGCTGCGCAACGTCGAGCGCTACCTCGTGCTCGAGCAGGCCCGCTTCGGCGACCGCCTGCAGATCTCGCTGCTCATCGCGCCCGAGGTGCTGCCGGTGACGGTGCCCTACCTCGCGGTGCAGCCCCTCGTCGAGAACGCCGTGCGCCACGGGCTGGCCACCAAGGAGGGCGTCGGGCACCTCACCATCACCGCGCGGGACCGCGGGTCCGACGCCGAGATCTGCATCGAGGACGACGGCGTGGGCACCGACCCGCAGCGGGTGCGCCAGATCCTCGACGGCGCGCACGCCAGCGACTCGATCGGCTTGGGCAACGTGGACGCCCGGCTGCGGCAGGTCTACGGCGACGAGTTCGGCCTCGTCGTCGAGACCGCGGAGGGTGCTGGCACGAAGGTGTCGTTCCGCGTGCCCAAGTTCGCTCCCGGCATCCACGCGACGTCGTAGGCGGAGTCGTAGGCTCCCCCCATGTCCACCAACGACGTGGGACTCACGGCACTCGTCGTCGACGACGAGATGCCGGCGCTCTCCGACCTCGGCTACCTCCTCGGGCGCGACGACCGCATCTCCGAGGTCATCACCGCGTCCAGCGGCACCGAGGCCCTGCAGGTGCTCGACGGCCGCGACGTCGACGTCGTCTTCAGCGACATCTCGATGCCGGGCCTGGACGGCATGGCCCTGGCCCGGGTGATCGCCCGGTTCAGCGTGCGCCCCCAGATCGTCTTCGTGACCGCTCACGACGAGCACGCGGTCGACGCCTTCGCGCTCGCGGCCACCGACTACGTGATGAAGCCGGTGCGCGCGGAGCGGTTGTCCGAGGCGATCCGCCGGGTCGTCGTCGCGCAGACCGAGAAACCGCCCGGGATGCCGTCCGCAGCCGTCGAGCCCGCGGCTCCCGTCGTCGAGGACGAGACGATCCCGGTCGAGCTGGGGGGCGTGACCCGGTTCATCACCCGCAGCCAGATCCGCTACGCCCAGGCCCACGGCGACTACGCCCGCCTGCACACCGAGACCGGCTCGCACCTGGTGCGCGTGCCGCTCACCGTGCTCGAGGACCGTTGGGCCGAGCACGGGTTCGTGCGCATCCACCGCAGCACCCTGGTGGCCCTGCCCCACGTCAGCGAGGTGCGCATGGACCACGGCCGGTGCTCCGTGGTCGTCGGAAGCGTCCAGCTCCAGGTCAGCCGGCGGCACACCAAGCACCTGCGCGACACCCTCCTGCGCCGGCCGATCGGCGACAAGCGCCCGAACGGGGCCTGAGGCCGTGACCACGCCGGCGGGCGGCCCTCCGCAGCGGGTGCGGGTCACGAGCTCGCGGCGCGGCGCGGCCCCGATGCACGCCCGGCCCGTCTCGCGCGACCTCGACGAGCAGACCGAGCTCGGCGACGTCTACCTCGAGGGCCTCATGCGGGCCCAGCTGCGGCTGTCGGTCGCCGTCCTCGCGCTCACCGTCGTGGGCCTGGCCGCGCTGCCGATCACGCTCATCCTCGTACCGGCCACCCGCACCATCACCGTGGCCGGGCTGCCGTTCCCGTGGCTGGTGCTCGGCATCGCCGTCTACCCCGCCGCATGGTTCCTGTCCCGCTGGTACACCCGCCAGGCCGAGCGCATCGAGCAGGACTTCGCCGAGGTCGTCGACGCATCGTGAGCTACTCGCTGTCGATCGTCGCGGTGGCCCTCGTCTGCCTCACCACCCTCGGCGTCGGGGCGCTGGGACTGCGGCTGTCGCGGCGCACCAGCGACTTCTACGTCGCCGGTCGCACGGTCTCCCCTCGCCTGAACGCGTCCGCCATCAGCGGTGAGTACCTCTCCGCCGCAAGCTTCCTCGGCGTTGCGGGCCTCATCTACGACCGTGGTGTCGACATGCTGTGGGTCCCGGTGGGATACACCCTGGGCTACCTCGTGCTGCTCGTCATCGTGGCCGCCCCCATGCGTCGCTCGGGTGCCTACACGCTGCCCGACTTCGCCGAGGCGCGGCTCGGCTCGCGCGCCATCCGGCTCGTCTCCTCGCTGCTCGTGGTGGGCATCGGTTGGCTCTACCTCGTGCCGCAGTTCCAGGGGGCCAGCCTCACCCTGACCCTGGTCACCGGCGCGCCGGCGTGGGTCGGCGGGTTCGTGGTCATGGTCGTCATCGCGGTGGCGGTGGGTGCCGGGGGGATGCGGTCGATCACCTTCGTGCAGGCCGTGCAGTACTGGATCAAGCTCACCGCCCTGGCGGTGCCGGCGTTCGTGCTGCTCGCGCTGTGGTTCCGGTCGGGGTCACCGGCACCACAGGTCGACCCGTCGTGGAGCATCCCGTTGTCGGCCACCGGTCCCGACGACCACCCCACCTACCGCACGGCATCCACCGTGCTCGCTCTCTGCTTGGGCACCATGGGGCTGCCGCACGTGCTGGTGCGCTACTACACCAACCCCGACGGCATCGGCGCCCGCCGCACCACCGTCACGGTCATCGCGCTGCTCGGTTTCTTCTACCTCCTGCCGCCCGTCTACGGGGCGCTGGGGCGGGTGGCCTACCCGACCCTCCCGCCGGGAGTGCGCTCCGACACCATCGTGCTGCGGCTGCCCGAGACCCTCCTGCCCGGCCTGGGTGGCCAGCTGCTCACCGCGATGCTGGCCGGTGGAGCGTTCGCGGCGTTCCTGTCCACGGCATCCGGTCTGGCCATGTCGGTGACCGGTGTCATCGACCAGGAGCTGCTCCGCCCGCGGGTGACCCGCGTGGCCGGCGGCGACATGCCCGGCATCCGCGGCTTCCGGGTGGCGGCCATCCTGGCCGTGGTCATCCCCTACGTCGTGAGCCGGGCCACGGAGCCGCTGGGGCTGGCCACCACGGTGGGCCTGGCCTTCGCGGTGGCAGCGGCAACCTTCGCACCGCTGATCATGCTGGGCGTCTGGTGGCGCGGTCTGTCGACCTGGGGGGCGATGGCCGGGCTGGTCGTCGGTGCCACGTCGGCGACGGTGGCCATCGGCTGGACGATCGCCACCGGCCCGGAGGGCGGCTGGACCGGCGCGCTGCTCGCCAACCCGGCCATGTGGGCCACCCCGCTGGCCATCACCACCGCGGTGCTGGTCTCGCTCGCCACGCCGTCACGCATCCCCGCCGGCACCAGGCGCACCATGGTGCGGCTGCACACGCCCGAACGGGTGGCCCTGGCCCGCTCCCGCGTCCGCGACTGACCCCGGTTTTCCCGCCCGATGCGGGAAGCTTCACGCGAGCACCACAACCGTTCCCCTGCCGAGGTGAGGCTTCCCACTCCGGGCGGGAAAGCTGGGACCAGCGGGGATGCCGGTCAGCCGACGGCGTCGCGCGCCGCCACGAAGGCGTCGACGCACGCGCGCACGTCGGCCTCGGAGTGCGCGGCCGACAGCTGCACGCGGATGCGGGCCTTGCCCCGCGGCACCACCGGGAAGCTGAACGCGATGACGTAGACACCGTGGGCCAGCATGTGGTCGGCGATCTGGGATGCCCGGCGGGCACCGTCGTCGCCGGGGAACATCACCGGCGTGATGGGGTGCGAGCCCGGCAGCAGCTCGAAGCCGGCATCGGTCATCAGCTCTCGGAACAGGGCGGCGTTGCCGCGCAACGTCTCTCGGGCCGCGCTCGACCCCGACCCCCGGTCGAGCGCCGCCAACGACCCGGCGACGACGGCCGGCGCCACCGAGTTCGAGAACAGGTAGGGCCGCGAGCGCTGGCGCAGCAGGTCGACGACCTCCTGATGGCTCGCGACGTAGCCGCCGGACGCACCGCCCAGCGCCTTGCCCAGCGTGCCGGTGAGGATGTCGACGCGGTCGGTCACCCCGAAGAGCTCGGGCGTGCCGCGGCCGCCGTCACCGACGAACCCCACGGCGTGCGAGTCGTCGACGAGCACCATCGCCTCGAACTCGTCGGCCAGGTCGCAGATGCCGTCGAGCGGGGCGTAGGAGCCGTCCATCGAGAAGACGCCGTCGGTGACCACGCAGACCCGCCGGGCGCCGGCGGCCCGGGCCGCCTCGAGCTGGGTGCGCAGGTCGGCCAGGTCGGCGTTCTTATAGCGGAACCGGGCAGCCTTGCTCAGCCGGATGCCGTCGATGAGCGACGCATGGTTGAGCTCGTCGGACACGATGGCGTCGTCGGCGCCGAAGAGCACCTCGAAGACCCCGCCGTTGGCGTCGAAGCACGAGCTGTAGAGGATCGTGGCCTCGGTGCCGAGGAACTGCGACAGCCGGGCCTCGAGCTCGGTGTGCTGGGTCTGGGTGCCGCAGATGAACCGCACCGACGCCATCCCGAAACCCCACTGGTCCAACGCAGCCCGGCTCGCCGCGACGACGTCGGGGTGGTCGGCGAAGCCCAGGTAGTTGTTCGCGCAGAAGTTCAGCGACGCCCCGCCGTCGGTCGCCACGTGCGAGGACTGGGGCGTGGTCAGCTCACGCTCGCGCTTGTAGAGCCCGGCCTCCTCGATCTCCGCCAGCGTCGCGGTGAGCTCGTCCTTGATGGCGCCGTACACGTGGTCTCCTCGGGGGTTTCCGGCGGGTTCGGGCACCCGGGTGCGGCGCCGCCCCGCCAGCGTATGCCGTGCCCCGGCATCCGACGCCTGTCGCCCGCCCACCTCGCGGCTGAAGCACGCACGTGCCGGGTTATTGCTGTCAGGTCGGCTGCCCAGCCACCAGAACCCCGCACGTGCCGGGATATTGCTGTCAGATCGGCTGCCGAGCCACCAGAACCCCGCACGTGCCGGGTCATCGCGGTCAGCTCCAGTCGAGCACGACCTTGCCGCCGTTGCCGGACCGGGTCTCGTCGAACGCCTGCTGCCAGTCCTGCGCGGCATACCGCCCGGTGACCACCGACGACACCGCCGCCCGCAGCGACGGCGAGGTGGCGAGCATCGACCCCATGAGGTACCAGGTCTCGAACATCTCGCGCCCGTAGATGCCGCGCAGCGTGATCATGTGCGTGATCACCCGGCCCCAGTCGATGGCGTAGCGGTCCTTGGGCAGCCCCAGCAGGGCCACCCGGCCGCCGTGGTTCATGTTCGCCAGCATCTCCTCGACCGCCACCGGGGAGCCGCTCATCTCGAGCCCGATGTCGAAGCCCTCGACCATGCCGAGCTCGGCCTGCGCCTCGCGCAGCGACGCCCCCGCCGAGACGTCGACGACCAGGTCGGCCCCGGCCGCCTCGGCGAGCGCGAGGCGCGCGGGCGACAGGTCGGTGACGCAGATGCGCCGCGCCCCGGCGTGCCGCGCGACCGCGGTGGCCATGACCCCGATCGGCCCGGCACCGGTCACCAGCACGTCCTCGCCGACGACGGGCCACTGCAGGGCGGTGTGCGTGGCGTTGCCGAGTGGGTCGAACAGCGCCCCGAGGTCCGGGTCGAGGTCGGCGGGCTGCACCCACGCGTTCGTCGCGGGGATGACGACGTAGTCGGCGAAGGCACCGTCCCGGTTCACGCCCACACCCACGGTGTTGATGCACAGGTGCCGGCGCCCGGCCCGGCAGTTGCGGCAGCTGCCGCACACGATGTGCCCCTCGCCGGAGACCCGGTCGCCCACCTGCACGTGGTCGACGTCGGCCCCCACCTCGACCACCTCGCCGAAGAACTCGTGGCCCAGCGTCATGGGCACCGTGACGGTGGCGGCGGCCCACTCGTCCCACTGCTCGAGGTGCAGGTCGGTGCCGCACAGCCCGGCTCGCAGCACCCGCAGCTTGACGTCCTTGTCGCCGCACGGTGGCTCGGGCACCTCGACGAGCTCGAGACCTGGACCTGCCGTGACCTTCCGAAGCGCGCGCACGCGCCCCATTCTGCCGGGCCACGAGGTGGATGCCGTCGGCGCCGGGCCGCGGACACCGCGCCGTTCGTCGTGCGCCGCCCGCCGTTCGGCGCACTGTGACCGGCCGCACATCGCTCCGCGCACCCGCCTGCCGCGGGGCCACCCCACACGAGTCCCCACGCCCCCGCCCGGGCCCCACGCTGGGAGTCGATCCGGGCAGCACCGTCCGGACACCGACCCTGGAGGTGACCCGTGAGCAACGACGCTCGCACGCAGACCGAGGATGCCTACCTCGCTGTGCAGTCCACTTCGGAGTTCCAGGCGCTGCGCAAGAAGTTCCGCGGGTTCGTCTTCCCGATGACCGCGTTCTTCCTCGCCTGGTACTTCCTCTACGTCCTGCTCTCGATCTTCGCCCCCAGCTTCATGGGCCAGCAGGTCGGCAAGCCGGGCATCACGGTGGGCCTGCTCTTCGGCCTGGGCCAGTTCGTGACGACCTTCGCGATCACGATCATCTACGCCCGCTGGGCCAACAGCCAGCTCGACCCGATGGCCGAGGCCGTCGCCGCCCAGATGACCGCCTCCGACGCGAAGAAGGACTGACCCATGGCCCTCCTGCCCTTCGCCGAGGCCACCTCGGTCGGCTCCCCCCTCCTGAACATCGCGATCTTCGCGAGCTTCGTGGTCATCACGCTCGTCATCGTCATCCGGGTCTCGTCCGGCAAGAAGACCGCCGAGCAGTACTACACCGCCGCGGGCGCGTTCACCGGCCGCCAGAACGGTGTGGCCATCGCGGGCGACTACCTCTCCGCCGCGAGCTTCCTCGGCATCGCCGGCGCCATCGCCCTGCAGGGCTACGACGGCTTCCTCTACTCCATCGGCTTCCTCGTCGCGTGGCTCGTCGCCCTGCTGCTCGTCGCGGAGCTGATGCGCAACACCGGCCGCTTCACGATGGCCGACGTGCTCTCCTACCGCCTCAAGCAGCGCCCGGTGCGCATCGCGACCGCCATCTCGGTGATCACGGTGTCGTTCTTCTACCTGCTGGCCCAGATGGCCGGTGCCGGTGGCCTGGTCTCGCTGCTCCTCGGCATCGAGGGTGAGACCGCGCAGAACCTCGTCATCGCGCTCGTGGGCGGCATCATGATCACCTACGTGCTCATCGGCGGCATGAAGGGCACCACCTGGGTCCAGATCATCAAGGCGCTGCTGCTCATCGCCGGCACCGCGGTCATCACCCTGCTGGTGCTCGGCAAGTTCAGCTTCAGCTTCTCCGAGCTCTTCCAGTCCGCCGCCGACAACTCCCCGGCCGGCGACAAGCTCTTCGAGCCGGGCCTGAAGTACGGGAAGAACCTCACGACCAAGGTCGACTTCATCTCGCTGTCGATGGCGCTCGTGCTGGGCACGGCCGGCCTCCCGCACGTGCTGCAGCGGTTCTACACCGTGCCCACGAGCAAGCAGGCCCGCAAGTCGGTGGAGTGGGCCATCTGGCTGATCGGCGGCTTCTACCTGCTGACCCTCGTCGTCGGCTACGGCGCCGCCGCCCTGGTCGGCCCCGAGGCCATCCTCGCCGCCCCCGGCAAGGCCAACTCGGCCGCGCCGCTGCTCGCCTACGAGCTCGGTGGCTCGGTGTTCCTCGGCGTCATCTCGGGCATCGCGTTCGCGACGATCCTCGCGGTGGTCGCGGGTCTGACCATCACCACCTCGGCCACCTTCGCCCACGACCTCTACAAGGAGGTCTTCAAGCGCGGCAACACGACCCAGGACCAGGAGGTGAGGGTGGCGCGCACGGCATCCGTCGTCATCGGGATCATCGCGATCCTCGGCGGCATCCTGGCCAAGAACCAGAACATCGCGTTCCTGGTGGCCCTGGCCTTCGCCATCGCCGCGAGTGCCAACCTGCCCACGATCCTGTACTCGCTGTTCTGGAAGGGCTTCAACACCCGTGGCGCCCTGTGGTCCATCTACGGCGGCCTCACGAGTGCGCTCGTGCTGATCATCTTCAGCCCGGTCGTGTCGGGCAAGCCGGCGCTGGTCGAGGGTGGCCCCAGCCAGTCGATGATCACCAGCACGGCGATCGACTTCCACCTCTTCCCGCTCGACAACCCGGGCCTGATCTCCATCCCGCTGGCGTTCTTCCTCGGCTGGCTCGGCTCGGTCACGAGCAAGGAGCACAACGCCCAGAAGTACGCCGAGATGGAGGTCCGCAGCCTCACCGGTCACGGTGTGGCGGAGGCGGTCAACCACTGAGGTAGTACCTCACCGCACACGCAGCGGCCGCGGAGACGGGTTCACCCTCCGCGGCCGCTGTTCGTCGTTCCGGACCAGGCATCCGGATGCCGGGTGCGCGCCCCGAGCGCCGGGGGCGCCTCGGTCGCGCTGGGGGCGCCTCGGTCGCGCCGGGGCCGCCGCGGTCGCCCTCAGGCACCCATCGACGCCTCGGCCCGAAGGCGGGTGGCGAGGTCGTCGTCGACGGTGGCGAAGAACCCGCCCACCACGTCCTCGAGCTGGGCGAGGCTCTCGGCCCGGAACAGCACCGGCTGGTAGGCCGTGATGTCGTAGTTCAGCGTGCCCATCGCGTGCAGGTCGAGCGGGCGGATGTCCATGTGGCCGAACTCGTCCATCTCTCCGTAGCTCGACAGGATGCCGGCGCCGTAGGCCTTGGTCTCGCCGTGCTCGGCGATGACGCCGAACTCGATGGAGAACCAGAACACGTCGGCGACGAACTGCATCGCCTCGTCGCTCTCGAGCCGGGCGCTGGCCCGTCCGGCCGCCTCGGTGATGGCGGCGAACCGTGGGCTGGCCAGCTGGTTGGCGTGCCCGATGACCTCGTGGATTATGTCCGGCTCCGGCGTGTAGAGCGGCTGGCTCGGGTGCCGGAGGTACTGGGTGGAGTTGAAGGTGCGCGCGCCGAGGTCGGCGTAGAACTCGCGCAGCGGCACCAGGCCGGGGGCGGCGCGGTAGCTCCAGCCGGTCAGGGGCGTCAGGCGCTCGCTCACCTCGTGCAGCTGCGGCACGTGGTCGGTCGGCAGCGCGAGACTCTCCTTCGCCGCCAGGAACTCCGAGTGCGCGTACTTCTCGTGCTTGGGCGCGAGCTCGGCCGACACCAGGCGCCAGATGTCCTGCTCCTGCTCGGTGTAGTCGATCGTCGGCACCGGCTCGCCCGGTCGGTGCGCGAGCGAGGCCGCGGCGATCTCCCCGCGGCGGGCTCGGTAGGCGCCGTCCGTGAAGCCGGGGTGGTTCTCCCCCAGGTGCACCTGCACCTGACCGTCGGCGTCGGTCGTCACGGCTGAGTAGAGCTGTCCCTCCTCGAACACCCTGCTCACCTCCTTGTGAGTTGTCGTGGCCTCGTGGGCCGGTCTACCCACGGTTCCACGGACTCGGGCACGACGAAACCGTTGGTGTGCCGGATGGGCAATCAGCGCACACTTTCGCGCGGTGGATTCCGAAACCACTGCGCATTCTGTCCATCTCGAAGGTCACATCGCCGAACGGCGCGTTTGGCCCGATTCCGCTCTCACCCGTCCCGCATCGTCCCTAGACTCGAGTCCGTGGACCCGGGCTACGGGTCCACACAAGGCGTCAGGGGGCGCACCATCCGGTTCTCTTCGGGAGGTCCGGCCGAAGGCCTGCAACGCCTGACCCGCGGCTGGACGTCCCGGACTGGACGCTCCCCCGAAGGGGCACACCGTGTCCGCCTCCACCCGCCGGCACCTCGCCGCCGCCATCCTGGCCCTGGCCACCTCGACGGCCCTCACGGCGGCACCCCTGGTGCTCGCCGGTCCCGCCGCCGCCGACACCGCACCGGCAGCGATCGTCGCCGGGCCGGTCACCTTCCAGCCGACGGTGCTCGACGCCACGGCCCACCAGCCGGCCAACTCCCTGCGCGGCCAGTACCGCTGGATGGGGTACGACAGCCAGGTGGGGGGCTGGCCCACGCCGGACCTGTACTACCGCGACCAGGTCTACTGGGGAAAGCTCGAGCGCCAGCAGGGCGTCTACGACTTCTCGGTGATCGAGGCCGGGCTGAAGAACGCCGCGGCCGCCGGGGGCAAGTTCGGCTTCCGGGTGTTCGCCTACTGCCCCGGATGCTGGATGGAGCGCCGCACCGACCGCGCCTCGTTCCCGCCCGTGACCCCGCCCTACCTGCCCATCCAGCCCGGGACGCCGCAGTGGTACGACCCCGCGGACCCCGACGGTGCGGGCCCACTGGAGGACCCGCCCGGCTGGTACGTCTCCGCGGCCCCTGACTGGAACAACGAGACGTTCCTGGCACGGTGGGAGGCGCTGTGGGCCGAGCTCGGCCGGCGCTACGCGAACGACCCGCGCCTGGGCTACGTCGACGTCGGCGGCTACGGCAAGTACGGCGAGTGGTGGGTCGACGGCGCGGCGCTGCACATCACCGACGCCAACGGTCTGCGGATGGTCAAGGCGGTCGCGTCGGCGTTCCCGAACAAGCACGTCATGTTCCCCACCATGCAGACCGTTGCGTTCACGATGAAGGCGGTCAACGCCAACCCGAACCTCGGCATCCGCACGGACTCGCTGGGCTGCCCGAACATGTACTCGATGGTGACCGCCGCGCCCGACTACGGGACGACGGTCAACCCGCTCTCCGAGGTCTGGAAGACCCGCCCGTTCTTCAGCGAGTGGGGAACCACCGGCGACCCGGTGGCCGGCGCCACCCAGGTCACCCAGTGGCACGTGTCGACGACGTCGAGCGAGAACATGCGCCTGAAGTACGCCGCGATGACGCCCACGCAGAAGGCGGCCTTCCTCACCGCCACCCGCAACGCCGGCTACCGCTACGCGGTGACCCGCCTGACGGTCGGCGCCGTGCGCCCCGGCCGGATGGTGCCGGTGACCCTGTCCCTGAAGAACACCGGTAGCGCCCCGACCTACGACCCGTGGACCGTGCAGCTGCGACTCACCGACGCCAGCGGTCACCTCGCCGCGACGCTCCCGATCTCGGTCGACCTGCGCAAGGTGCTGCCCGGGTCGGCGACGTACCTGCGCACGGTGACCGCACCGGCCGGGCTGCCGACCGGCACGTACACGGCATCCATCGCGGTCGTCGACCCCAGCAGCTACCTGGCGCCGATGGCGCTGGCCAACACCTCCCGGCTCGCCGACGGTTCGTACCGGCTGGGCCGGGTGGGCGCGGCCCCGACCGGCCCCACCACCTCTCGTCGGGGCTGACGGGCCCGCTCGTCGCAGGCGCCGCCCGCCCACCGGCCTGCCGGCGGGTGGGCGGTTGCCGTGCGGGGCCGCAGCGGGTTGGCGGGGGGTCAATCACTCAACGAGGAGGAGCACGCCGTGACCGACGACAGCCTGTCCAGCCACGCGCACGAGATGGACTTCGCCCCCGACCCGGCGTTCAGCGCGCAGGCCAACGGCACCGCCGCGATGTACGACGCCGCGGCGGAGGACCACGAGGGGTTCTGGGCCGAGCAGGCCCGCACCCGCCTCACGTGGGCGAAGGACTTCGAGCGCACGCTCGACTGGGACGACGCGCCCTTCGCCAAGTGGTTCGTCGGCGGTGAGCTCAACGTCGCGTACAACTGCGTCGACCGCCACGTCGAGGCCGGCAACGGCGACCGGGTCGCCATCCACTTCGAGGGCGAGGCCGGCGACACCCGCACCATCACCTACGCCGACCTGCAGCGGGAGGTGGCCAAGACCGCCAACGCGCTCGCCGAGCTCGGGGTGGGAACCGGCGACACCGTCGCCATCTACATGCCGATGATCCCCGAGACCGCCTTCACGATGCTGGCCTGCGCGCGGCTGGGCGCCCCGCACTCGGTGATCTTCGGTGGCTTCTCGGCCGAGGCCCTGCACACCCGCATCGACGACGCCCAGTGCAAGGTGGTCGTCACCACCGACGGCCAGTTCCGCCGAGGCAAGCCGTCACCGCTCAAGCCCGCCGTCGACGAGGCGCTGCAGCACCCGAACCCCGTCGAGAAGGTGCTCGTCGTGCGGCGCACCGACACCGACGTCGACTGGGTCGAGGGCCGCGACGTCTGGTGGCACGACGTCGTCGACCGCCAGAGCGACAGCCACGAGGCACAGCCGCACGACAGCGAGCACCCGCTGTTCATCCTCTACACCAGCGGCACCACGGGGAAGCCCAAGGGCATCTTCCACACCAGTGGTGGCTACCTCACCCAGGCGGCCTACACCAGCGCCGTCGTGCACGACGTGCACCCCGAGACCGACGTCTACTGGTGCACCGCCGACGTCGGCTGGGTCACCGGCCACACCTACATCGTCTACGGGCCGCTCGCCAACGGCGCCACGCAGGTGATGTACGAGGGCACGCCCGACACCCCGCACCAGGGCCGCTGGTGGGAGCTCATCGAGAAGTACAAGGTGTCGATCCTCTACACCGCTCCCACCGCCATCCGCACCTTCATGAAGTGGGGTGACGAGATCCCGGCGAAGTTCGACCTGTCGAGCGTTCGGATGCTCGGCAGCGTCGGTGAGCCGATCAACCCCGAGGCGTGGCTCTGGTACCGCAAGAACATCGGCGGTGGGACGGCGCCCATCGTCGACACCTGGTGGCAGACCGAGACCGGCGGCATCATGATCAGCCCCCTCCCCGGGGTCACCACCCTCGAGCCGGGCTCGGCCCAGCGGCCCATCCCCGGCATCTCCGCCGAGATCCTCGACGACGAGGGACAGCCGTTCACCGAGGCCGAGAAGGTGGGCTACCTGGTGCTCACCAAGCCCTGGCCCGCGATGCTGCGCGGCATCTGGGGCGACCCCGAGCGCTACAAGGAGACCTACTGGACCCGGTTCGGGCCGAAGTACTACTTCGCCGGCGACGGCGCGAAGTACGACGAGAAGGGCAACATCTGGCTGCTCGGCCGGGTCGACGACGTCATGAACGTCTCGGGCCACCGGCTCTCGACCGCCGAGATCGAGTCGGCCCTGGTCTCGCACCCGTCGGTGGCGGAGGCCGCCGTGGTCGGCGCGGCCGACGAGACCACCGGGCAGGCCGTCTGCGCGTTCGTCATCCTGCGCGGCGACGCGGCCGACGAGGGTGACGCCACCATCCAGGCACTGCGCAACCACGTGGCGCACGAGATCGGGCCGATCGCCAAGCCGCGCCAGATCATGATCGTCCCCGAGCTGCCCAAGACGCGCTCGGGGAAGATCATGCGCCGGCTGCTCAAGGACGTCGCCGAGGGCCGCGACATCGGTGACGCGACGACCCTGGCCGACTCCTCGGTGATGAGCCTGATCTCCCAGGGCATGACCACCGGCTCCGGCGGCTCGTCCGCCGGCTGACGTCCGGGCGGGAGAAGGAGGGGTGTCGGGCAGCAGCCCGACACCCCTCGTCCGTCCGTCCGCCAGCACCGTCCGTCCGCCGGACCCGTCCGGCGCGTCAGTGCCTGCCGCTGCCGACGGCTGGCCGGGCAGGGCCAGCCGGCTCATTGCGCAGCACGTCAGCGCCCTGCCTTCGGTGTGCTGAGCCAGCACCTGGCGAACGA